>NZ_CP128607.1:0-300000 GCF_051132405.1 Tabrizicola sp. M-4 | reverse complement strand
GCCCTTTTCCACACCTGCCCGGATCGAAGGCGCGAATTCGTTCGATGTGTCGTGATAGGACACGAAGATGTTCAACTCGCCGCCCGCCGCCACCTTCTCCTTGATGCGCGGCGCGAGGTCGAAGCCATCCACGCTCACGGCTTCCGCCGCGACGGATGTGGATAGCAGCATCCCGGATAGAAGCGCGATCGCGCTCACCTTGAGTTTCATAGTCTCCTCCCTCTGGTTTGGTTTGCCTGTGGCGGTCGCCCCGGTTCAACCCCGGGTGCAGCGGATGCTCCATCTGTCGATCGCCACGGCGATGATGATGACCAGTCCGATCATCACTTCCTGGGTGAAGGGCGACACGCCGCTCAGCACCAGCCCGTTGCGCAGCACGCCGATCATGAGAACGCCCAGCACCGTGCCGAGGATGCTTCCGCTTCCCCCGGCCAGCGAGGCCCCGCCCACGACGACGGCCGCGATCACATCAAGCTCCAGCCCCACGCCGGTGCGTCCGGCCTGCCCGCTGGGCAGAAAGGCCATGGACAGAATGCCCGCCGCCGCGGCAAGGCAACCCATCACCACGAAGGCCCAGATCTTCACCGCGTTCACATCGATCCCCGACACCCGCGCCGCCTTTGGGCTGCCGCCCACCGCGAAGATCCGGAAGCCGAAGCTTGTCCGCGACAGCAGGGCCCATCCCAAGAGCGCCGCCAGGATGAAGAAGACAAGTTGCATCGGAACCAGATCGGCGACCCGGCCCTGCCCCAGGGCAAGGAATGTCTCGAGCACGCCCGGATCCGCCCCGTTGCGCACATTGACGGTCACCGGCTGGCCATCGGTCATCAGCAGCGCGATGCCACGGATGACGGACATCATGCCCAGCGTGGCAATCAGCGATGGCAACCGGCCATAGGTGGACAAGAGGCCATTCACCAGCCCGACCAGCATGCCAAGGCACAGCCCGGCCGCGATGGCCGGCGCGACGTTCCAGCCCATGGTGATCAGCATGCCCGCCGCCAGCCCGCTGAGGGCATAGGTCGCGCCGATCGAAAGATCGATCTCGCCGGAAATCAGGACGAAGGTCATGCCGATGGCCATGATGCCGAGCAATGAAACCTGACGTCCGACGTTGAGAAGGTTCGACAGCGTAAGGAAACTGTCGGTGGTCAGCGCCAGAAAGGCGCACAAGACGAGGAAGGCAATGAAGACGCCCGTTTCGCGCGCACCCAGAAGCCGCGACATCGGCGATACCCGGCGCATCCCGGCTCGACCCTGCACCCTGTCTTCTGTCCCTGCCGCGAAGCTGCCCGGCGCGGTCATGCTGTCACTCCGGAAAAGCCGTGGCCATTCCTGCGGCGATGCCGCCGCGCAATAAGGCCACTGGCGAGGCGGGTCAGTTCCAGGTGGGTCCATGCCAGTCGGGACCATGCGGCGCCGTGTTGCCGCCCCGTACGGAAATGGCACTCAGGCCCAGCCCCGCCACGGCACCATTCTCCGCGCTCAGGCCGCACCTGCGGCCGTGCAGCAGGCGCAAGACCGGCGCGCGCTGCTTGGTGATGGCTGGTCAAGATTGGCATTCTTCCCTCCCGGCGGCCTGTGACATCCTCGCTCCGGTAAGGATCGTAAGCGCGTGCAAGGCGTGCGGCGAATAGACGCAATGCGAAAAAGCATGTATGAAACGCGCATGACCGAGAAATCCCATGTCGCCCTTTCAAGAATTAGCCTCTACCATCTGCCCGATGCTGCATCGCGGTATCTTTTCCTTACCGTGCTGCGGGCCGGATGGATCGATGCCGCCCCCGGCGGGGGGGTGTCGCGCAGCGCCTGCCCCGGTGATGATGTGCTTTACTGCCTGTCGGGCCGTGGCGAGGTACGGATCGGTGCGGATACCTACCGCCTAACGCCCGGGCAACTGGTCTGGATCGCGGGGGATGTGCCGCACGCGCACAGCGCCGATCAGAACGATCCCTGGTCAGTCATGTGGTTCCGCATCCAGGGGCCTGATCTTCCCATGCTGCGATTGCGGGTCTTCGGCCAGGGTACGCCGCGCGTCACGATCGCCAGCGGCGCGGAGATGATCGCCTGGTTCCAGGGGCTGTTCAGCATCCTGGCAGACCCGCGGCCCGGCGTGGATGTCCGGCTGAATGCCGTACTCGGCCGGTTTCTGGAACTTCTGACCGGCCCCGCCAATTCCGAGGCGCGCAGCATCCTTCCCGCCTCGCTCGACAGGCTTATCCAGGCGCTGATGCAGAGACCGGAGTCGCGATGGACAGCCGAGGATATGGCACGCATCGCTAGGCTAAGCAGTTCGCAACTGCGCCGCCTGTTCCATCAGCACATGGGCGTCAGTCCACGCACCTTCCTGCGAAACCAGAGGCTGGTTCAGGCGCAGCGCCTGATGCAGGAAAGCGGCATGAGCCTGCAACAGATCGCCGAACGCTGCGGCTTCTTCGACGCCTTCCACTTCAGCCGCGAATTCAAGAAGGTCGTCGGACAGTCGCCCAGTTCCTGGCGCGAGTCAGAATGGGGGAATTGATCGCACACTCAATCCGCTGGACTGTGGAAGATAGACCGAGCCGTCGGCCGAAGCCTCTGCCCCCTTAGGGGGATGCATAGCTAGCGTTCCGCTCGACGCTCGCGAATAATCATCACAGCGTCACTTTTGCGCATGATCAACGAAGTTCTTCGGGCAACAGAGCTGCTGGCATGTTCTGGTAGCTAACCGGGCGGAGCCATCGGCGGATCGACATCGTCCCTACGCTCGTCGCGCCGAAATTGGTGCTGGCCGGATAAGGCCCCCCATGCACCATCGCATCGCAAACCTCGACCCCGGTGGGAAAGCCATTAGCCAGCACGCGGCCTGCCTTACGTTCCAGAACCGGCATCAGGGCGCGAGCATGGTCGGTGTCCGCGCCATCCATGTGAAGGGTGCAAGTCAATTGCCCCTCCAGTGATCGTGCGATCACTTGCATCTGGTCAAAATCGCGCACGCGCACGATCAGACCTAGAGGACCGAACACTTCTTCGCCCAAAGCATGGTTTGCCAGCCAATCATCGCCTGACACCTCGAACAGATTGGGCGTCGCATCGCGCTGGTTGCACGTGGTGGCCAGTACTGTGCGCACACCGGCTGCACCCGCAATCCGGTCGCGACCCGTGCGGTACGCCTCGGCAATTCCGTCCGTCAACATCGTCTGGGCGCCAACCTGAGCGGTTGCAGCCTTCGCCGCATTGATAAAAGTCTGCGCGTCAGGACCATCGATTACGACCGCAATGCCCGGATTGGTGCAGAACTGGCCTGCCCCCATCGTCAGCGACCCCGCCCAGCCCTGCGCGATCTGAGCCCCACGCGCGCTCAGCGCAGCGGGTAGCAAGAACATGGGGTTGACGCTGCCCAATTCACCGAAGAACGGGATTGGATAAGGGCGTCGCGCGCATAGGTCGAACAAAGCGCGTCCACCCGCTAAAGATCCGGTAAACCCGACGGCCTGGATCAGCGGATGCTGAACCAAAGCCTCGCCCACATCGCGTTTCCCACCTTGGATCAAGCTGAACACGCCCGCGTGCAGTCCGAAGGCCCTTATTGCCGCGTCGATAGCCTGTGCGACAATCTCGCCTGTTCCGGGATGGGCAGAATGGCCCTTAACGACGACGGGGCACCCTGCGGCCAATGCAGAGGCCGTGTCGCCACCCGCCGTAGAAAAAGCCAAGGGGAAATTTGAGGCGCCGAAGACCGCAACCGGCCCGATCGGACGCTGGACCAGCCGGATATCGGGGCGCGGCAACGGTTTGCGGTCGGGTAGAGCGACGTCGTGGCGTGGGTCCAGATAGTCGCCCTTGCGAATATGGGAGGCGAACAAGCGCAACTGGCCGGTCGTGCGCCCGCGCTCGCCTTCCAAACGCGCGGCAGGCAGGCCTGTTTCCGATGTGCCTATCTCGGTGATCGCTTGCGCACGGGCTTCGATCTCGTCTGCGATGCGGTCAAGGAAGTCAGCCCGCACGTCGCGTGACAACGCTGAGAAAGACCAAAATGCCTCTTCCGCCGCGCGCACAGCGGCACCGACATGTGCCGCCGTTCCCACAGAGTAGTCGCGCGCCTCGCCCGTTGCGGGGCTCGACCGGAAACGCGCCCCTCCGTCCACCCATTCCCCAGCGATCAGATGTTTACCGGTTAACATGCCTATGTCTTTCAGATGAGGCCGCGTGCGGCGAGATTAGCCATCAGGGCCCGAACGCCAAAAGTCCACTCCGGGCAGTCGGTTGACAACTGGACGGTGTTGCGCAGCACGCCGAGGCCAGGGGCGGCAATTGAAACGACATCGCCGATCTTGTGCGTGAAGCCTCCACCGGGTTCGTTCCGATCCTGCGTTGGCGCAAAGAGTGTTCCCAGAAACAGCATCAGCCCGTCAGGATACTGATGATGTCGTCCGATTGTTTGAGCGACCAGATCCAACGGATCGCGGCTGATTTGGGCCATGGATGATTGGCCGTTCAACACAAAACCATCCTCACCTTCGACGAGAAGTGTCAGTTCGGCTCGGCGCACATCATCAAGCCCAAAGTTCGCGTCGAAAAGACGGATAAACGGCCCGATCGCACAAGAAGCGTTGTTATCCTTGGCCTTGGAAAGAAGTAGCGCCGAGCGCCCCTCCACATCCCGAAGGTTGACATCATTGCCCAGTGTCGCGCCCACGATCCGTCCACGGGAAGAAACGGCCAGAACCACCTCGGGTTCGGGGTTGTTCCATTTCGAGATTGGATGAAGGCCAACTTGCGCTCCATAACCGACCGCAGACAGAACCTGAGCCTTCGAAAAGACTTCTGCATCCGGACCGATACCAACCTCAAGGTATTGGCTCCACAACCCCTCTGCCTGTAGGGCAGCCTTCACGGCCATCGCCTCGGGTGATCCAGGGCGGATGTTGCGCAGAGAGTCACCAATGGCCGCGCCAACTCGGTTCCGAATTTCTTCGGCCTTCGCGGGGTCGCCACCCGCGCGCTCTTCGATCACACGCTCTACCATCGATCCTGCAAAGGTCACGCCACAGGCTTTGACCGCCTGAAGGTCGCAGGGGGCAAGGAGATGCGGCACTGACAGATCTCCCACTTTGGCTGCAAGAAGATCGTCAAGCGAACCAACGGCGCTACCCTCTGCCCGCGAGACATAATCCGCGGGGTCATCCATTTCGCAGATATCGCGGACCAAAGGAGCCTTCTGTGGGGTGATGTCCATCACCTGACCATTGCGCAGAGTCACGACCGAAGGCCCGCCAGCAGCAGGATTCCAGATGCGCCCCAGAAGGACGGCGTCAGCAGGGAGATCACGCATCATCGATGTTCCATTCCAGTGTCACGCCAAGGGTCATCTCTTCCCCCGGAGCCAGAATAAGCAAGCCAGGACATCCTGGCAGCGCGTGGGCATCTACCGGATGTGATACCGGTTCGAGACAGAAGAAATCCGCCGTGCGCCCGGGAGAGTAAAGAAGCAGGGTCGCAAGACCCGCGCCTGAAAGGCGCACCGAATGCGCGCCCTTGCCCTGCAGAATCGTCGCTGTTCCCGCCCAACCGGAAAACCCGGCGTTGATCCAGCTGTCTGGAAGCGGGCGTGGTTGGTCGAAACTCAAGTTAGGTGGAGGCTCGATAGGGTAGCGCGTTGCGGGAAGATGACGCACATCCTCTGGCCAGTATTCTTTGGCCGAAAAGGAGATAGACGTCTCGCTATCCCTTGGGAACCATGGGTGGAAACCGCCTCCGAAAGGCAGCGGCATGGACGCTTTGTTGCGCAGGACAAGCCTCGCCTCGAGCCGTTCATCCCGAAGGGCATAGGTCAACCGTGCTGCATAGCGCAAAGGTCCGAAGGCCCCGTCTGGTAGATCGAGGCAAACAGCATCAGGAGCCAAACCGCTGACCCGCCACGGCCTTTGAAATGCGTCCCCATGGATAGGGAAGGCTTCTCCTGAAAGGTTCGGGGCTAGAGGAACCGGGATGCCATCAACAACGATGGGTGCAGAGACCCTGTTTGAAAACGGAGCAAGAATATTCATGGCCCAGGCGAAAGGATCTTCTGCCTGACCGGGCTTCAAGGGTCGCAAGATGGGCAGACCGTCTGCCTCTAGAAGCGCAAGCGCTGCACCGTTTTCCGGTCCAATGAGCGCACGAGCACCTCCTGCGAGCAGTTCGATCATCGCCCCCTCTTACCAGCCGCCATCTATCGCAATGTTCTGGCCAGAAATCATTCGCGCACCATCGGAACAGAGGAAAAGGGCAAGCCTGGCGACGTCTTCGGCATGAATGCGAGATTTGACGCATTGCCGTTCAAGGACCCAAGCGTTGTATTCCTCGAGTCGATCCGCAAAGACACGGTTCTCTGCTTCCGAGACCACGGCACCGGGGGATATTGCATTGACCGTGATCCCATGCGGCCCGAGCTCGCGCGCCATGCCCTTGGTCAATCCAAGCATCGCGCCCTTGGACGCGACATAGGGAACATAGCCATCCCACTGACCGTTGAGCGTGATCGACGTCAGGTTGATGATCCTTCCCCAGCCCTTGGTCTTCATGGCCGCGGCGACTGCGCGTGTCAGGACAAATGCCGCCGAGGAATTAACCCGGATCTGATCCTCATATTCACTGAAGCTAAAGGCATCATGCGGCTTGTTGATGATGAGAGCCGCATTGTTGATGAGTGCGTCTACCGGATCCCGCGCGGCAAGGCCGGATGCAGCTTCCTCGGTGGCAGCAAGGTCGTTGAGGTCCACCCCGAGCCAGCCCATGCCCTCTGGCACCGCCCCGCCGGGCCGATCCAGCACCGTGACACGGTCCCCCGCCGCCACAAAAGCCGCGGCCATCGCTCGGCCAATCGTGCCGAGACCACCGGTGATCAGAATATGTCTGCCCTGCCCTTCCATTCTCGCCTCCTCACAGAACGTCATGGACTTCTTCAATCGAGGTTTCGGTGATCTTCTTGTCGAGAACCACACGGCCATGGGCCATCGCAACAACCCGGTCGCAGCACGCAAAAACATGGTGCATGTTGTGACTGATGAAGATACCCGTCACCTTTTGCGCTGATAGGGATTTCACGAAGCCGATCACTTTGTCGGTTTCCTTGACCGACAGATGGTTCGTCGGTTCATCAAGGATCAGCACTTTGGATTTGAAATGCATCGCCCGAGCGATCGCCACACCCTGCCGCTGCCCGCCCGAAAGCTCGCCCACCAAGGCATCGGGCGAGCGCAGATGCAGGTCAACATCGGCAATCGCCGCAACGCTTTCGGAACGCATCCTCGCCTCGTCAAGAATGCCAATCCCGAAGAACGAAGTTTTCAGTGGTTCGCGCCCGATGAAGAGGTTGCGGGCGATGGACATGCTGGGGACCATGGAATTGTATTGGTAGATCGTCTCGATCCCCTGGTCCATCGCGTCCCGCGGTCCTTTCATGCGCACCGCGCGCCCATCGACCAAAACCTCACCCTCATCGGGTTGGTGTAAACCGGCGAGGATGGAGATAAGCGTCGACTTGCCGGCCCCATTGTCACCGACGAGGCCTACCGCTTCGTTCCGTTGAAAATCCAGACTGACACCACGCAGCGCATGCACACCGGAATACCATTTATGCAGGTCGCGCACCGAGATGACGGGGTCTGCAACCTTGCGAAAATCCGCCTGCATCGTTTAGCCCTCCACCTTCATGGCCCGGCCGCGCTTGCGGAGCCAAGAGTTCCCGACCACAGCGAGGATCGTCAGAGCCCCGATGGCAAACTTGAACCAGTTGGAGTCGACCCTGCTCAAAACCAGCCCGTTGTCGATCACCCGGATCAGGATGGCGCCGATGATCCCCCCGAGGATGGAGCCGATGCCCCCGGTCAGCACCGTTCCGCCGATGACGGCTGCCGCGACTGCAGCAAGTTCAAGTCCCTCGCCCATGGACGGCAGCGGGGATCCCACCCGCAGCACCTGAATCATGCCCGCAAATCCGGCAAGGACCGAGCAGATCATGAAGCAGGCGATTTTCACACGCGCCGTCGGAATGCCCATAGCATTGGCTGCGGGAAGAAAACCGCCGGTCGCGCGGACCCAATTGCCGAAGTTTGTCCGCGAGAGAAGAAGGCTGACCAGAATGGCAATCGCGAGAAACCAGATGAACGAGGCGCGGATAAGCTCGCCAGGGCCAATGAACGCAACAAAGAGGTGATCGGGGATCTGGTCCATATTCAGACGTGGCGGGAAGCCACCCGAGATAACCACGGTCAGCGACCGCGCCATGAAAAGCATCCCGAGCGTCGTGATGAAGGAGGGAATTGCGTAGCGGATGGTTAGCCAACCATTCGCAAAGCCAACTGCAGCACATAGAGCGAGGCCGGCAAGGACAGCAGGCAGAAACGGCCAACCCTCAGCCATCAGCACGGCCATGCTCATGGGCATGAGAGCAAAGACAGACCCGACAGACAAATCGAATTCGCCGCAGATCATGAGGAGCGTCACACCTACGGCGACAAGTGCCACTTCTGGCAGAAGGCCCAGTACCCCACGCAGATTTGCCGCCGAAAGAAATACTCCGTTCGACAGGATCTGGAACAGCACGACCAGAAGCGCCAACAGCATTGCTGCGGCAAGTTCCGGCTTTTGCAGGAATGTTTTTACCAGAAGTCGCATCCAGGTCGTCCTTATTATTAAGGCAGCTTCCGGGCCCATGAGGGCCCGGAAGTGAAGTCGTCAGCGCAAGCCTTGCGCCGAGAGTTCCATGATCGCATCCGCATCGGCAGGTGTGACAATGCCCTGTCCGGTGTCCACGTTGGCCGGCGCAAGGCCCACCGTTTCATTGAGGTAGACCATCATCACCGGCATGAAGCCCTGCATGTAGGGCTGCTGATCCACTTGCACCTGGATGTAGCCCTTCTGCATCTGCTCGACTGCTTCAGGCACAAGGTCAAAGCCCCCAAGCAGAACCTGCCCCGGTTCGATACCCCGATCCGCCAGAACACGTGCCACCGACGCGTGCCAGAACCCTGTATCGAAATAGGCCGTGGTGTCTGGATTGGCTGCCAGATATGCGCCCACGCGGTCCGCGGTTACAGCGAGGTCTGTGCCGCTGTCGATCCGCTCCCACGTGATGTCTCGCCCTGAACTCGCCTTGTATTCCTCAAGGAAGTTGATCACGCCCTGCCCACGCTGTTCCGACCAGTTCTGACCGGGCGCAGAAATACCGACCAGCACCTTGATCGGTCCTTCGGCAGGGAAATTGGTGGATTGGGCCTTCCCAAGTGAGTAGCCGGCCGCAACAAAGCCCTGACCGACAAAGGCCTGTCGCGGATTGCCTGCTGCACCTTCGAGATCATCAACATTCACGCCAATGACCGTGATCCCCGCATCACGCGCCCGTTGAAGCACTTCGTCCAGGGCAGTGTTGTCCACGATGGAGGTCAGAATTGCATCGGGCTGCTGCGCGATGGCTGCCTCGAGGTTCGCCAACTGATCCTGGATCGATCCTTCTGTCTGTGTGAACAGCATCTGGCAGGTCGCATTCACCTTGCCACAAGCGTCGTCATAACCCTTCTTCACAGCCTGCCAGAAGGTGTTGGAAGCCGACGAATGATGGGTGAAGATGATGTCCAGACCATCCTGCGCCTTCACCGGCAAGGCAGCCGTCATCAGCAAGGCGGCTGTGGCGGCCGCCAGTCCAGTAGTCTTTCTCATGGTTTCCTCCCTTGGAATTTAGCTTCAGATCGTGGTCGCGTCGGACCTCTTGCGCGACAGGGTGAAGGCGCGGCCGATATCAGGATGGAGTTCCATCCCAAGGCCTGGCCCAGGCGGCACCGTGATCATGCCGTCCTTCACTTCCGGAAGAGCGGTGACAAGATCACGATACCAAGTTCGGTAGAAGGCCCTCACACTCTCCTGAACGAGAGCGTTGGGGGCATTCAGCGACAGATGGGTAGAGGCGCAAAGCACCACTGGCCCCGTGCAGTCATGTGGCGCAATTGGCAGATGCCAAGCTTCTGCCATGGAGGCGATCTTGCGCGCCTCGGAAAGGCCACCACACCAACTCAGGTCCAGCATGACGACACCTGCTGCACCAGTTTCCAGAAGATCCCGGAAAGCCCAGCGGGACCCGAGGGTCTCGGAAGCCGAAATCGGCGCAGGGCTCGCAGCAACATATCGCTTCAGGCTGGCGAGGCTGTCCATGCGGATCGGATCCTCGTGCCAGAACGTGCCAAAAGGTGCCAAGGCCTTTGCGATCTGGATGGCCGGCAAAAGCTGCCACATCGAATGGAACTCGACCATGATGTCCATCTTGTCGCCGACGGCAGCACGGATCTTTTCGAACGGGCGCAGGGCATCCTTGAGGTCCGGAACGGAGATGTATTGGCCGCGCGACTTTTCGGCGGCCATGTCAAAGGGCCAGATCTTCATGGCAGTGATCCCTTCTTCAAGAAGGGAATGCGCGAGTTCATCCGCTCTGTGCAGGAAACCGTTCAGGTCGTCATAATCTTTACCACCCCCCGCAATCGCATAGTTTGCAGTGGTCTGTCCGGTGGCTTTCTTGATGTAGTCAGTGCCGGCGCAGGTATTGTAGGTTCGGATCCAGTCGCGGGAAAATCCCCCCAAAACCTGTGCGATGGGCTGCCCGACCGCCTTTCCAAAGATATCCCAAAGGGCAATATCGAAGGCTGAATTGCCCCGGACTTCAGCACCGGAAGAACGGAAGCCAAGATAACCGACAAGATCGGACGAGAGGCGATCAATCTGCAGTGGATCGCGCCCAATGACACGCGGCGCGATCCACTCATGCACATGAGCCTCAACCGTAGCCGCGCCAAAGAAGGTTTCGCCAAGGCCGACAATTCCCTCATCCGTGCCAACCTCAAGCCAAAGCAGATTGGGCCGTTCGGCGATGCGGATGGTATCGATGGAAGTGATTTTCATGGTTCCCTCAGGTCAACCCGGCCGAAACAAGCGCGCGCACGCTTTCGTCGAAGTGCAAGGACATGGCTGCAACGGCACGTTCCGGATCTCCTTCCGAAACTGCGGCAGCAATCCTCTCGTGATTGGCAATCATGGATTCACGCGCTTCGACCGTCGTCCGGCTGCGCCAACCGATTGGCCAAGTCTGCGCGGTGATGCCCTGGAACGCGCCAACGATCAGCCCGAAGACCGGGTTTTTCGAAGCGCGGGCCAGAGCCATATGGAAGGAAAGGTCATGGTGCATCAATGCTTCGGAAACGCCGATACTTGCGCGCATGGAGGCCGCTTACCTGCGAATGATATCCGCCTCCTCCTCGCTCCGGCGCAGGGCCGCGAGGGTCACGATCCGCGTTTCGATGGTGCGGCGCACATCGTAGATCTGCTGAATGCTGATCTGGTCCGTATGCACGCCGTGTTCGATGATCAGCGACATCGCGCCGTGATCGATGGGTGCCACCGTTGCACGCTTGCCGGTCGCCAGTTCGATGATCCGCATCGCCGCGAGCGATCTGAAAGCCTCACGCACCACGGTGCGCGACACTTGCAGATCCCGAGCAAGGGTCGCTTCGGACGGCAGTCGATCACCAGGCATCAGGTCTTGATCCCGGATCAATCGGGTGATGGCACCAACAGTGCTGGATACCAGGCCCCCACTCTGCTCTACCAGATCCGGCATCCCAGACACCCCAAAGCTGTCATACAGGTTTGTATTGAATCGTTGATAGATTCGTCCTAGCCTCTCTGTCAATGGCTTTGGAGACCCGTGCATGACTGCTCACATGATCTTTCCTGCTGCTGATATCGTTGGAGAGAGCCTCGTATGGGATGACGCACGCGCGTGCCTTGTCTGGGTGGATATCATCGGGCGACGCATCCATCGGCTGAACCCGGCTACTGGTGAGCATCAAACCTGGTCTACGCCTGGACGCGTCACCTCGATCGGGCTGCGCAAAGATGGCGGGGCAATCGTGGGACTTGAGCGACACATCGCGCTGTGGGACTGGGGAGACGCATTCCACATCGTTTGCGAGGTCGAACCTGACCTCCCCGCCAACCGCCTGAATGAGGGTGTTGTTGGTCCGGATGGCGCGTTCTGGATCGGGACCATGCGGAACAACATCGGCGACGATGATGGGCCAGTCCCGATCGAAGGTGCGCACGGAACGTTATACCGCTTGACACCTGACCTCACCCTATCGCGCGTCACCGAAGATCTGTTCGGCATCACCAATACGCTGGTCTGGCCGACGCCTGGACGTCTGGTGACGGCAGACAGTCTCGCTAATGCACTATTTTCTTATGAGATTCGCGATGGCCATCTTTCCGGGAAACGCCTGTTCCAGACCGGCTTCGAGCGCGGAGTTCCAGACGGCTCCTGTCTTGATGCCGAGGGGTTCCTCTGGACAGCCCGTGTTGCAGGAGGCGCCTGTTTGACGCGGACTGCGCCGAGCGGTGAAATCGTGCAGGTGGAAAACCTTCCTTGCTCTTGGCCTACAAGCTGCGCCTTCGGTGGGCCCGATTTTGCAACCTTGTTCGTAACATCGGCGCGATTCACCATGACAGCAGAGTATCTGCAGGCCCATCCACACGAGGGTGGGATCTTCGCCGTTCAACCGGGTATAAGGGGCCGCCTTGCCGCGCGCTTCGGCTAGAGTGGCCACCATGCCCTTCCCGACCCGCCCCAACCAACGTCGGCTGGCCTGCAGCGACAGATCAGGCGCTGAGGATTTCCACCTTCATGGCACTTCAAATTGTAGTCAACATGTGGTCCTGAAGATGAATGGCGAAAGCATCCAGAACGGCTCGACCAGCACGATGATTGTCCACGTGCGCTTCATCGTCGCCTAAATCTCACAACTCATGGCGCTTCGGCCTAAAAATCTTGAGAAGACGCAGATCGATGGAGACCCTTGCCGTGAGGACGCTATCAGACATCGATGGTCCTTTCTGGTTTTTGAATGAGAGAGACGATCGGATGCATCAACCCTACTGCACCTGAAGGGCCACGAGCCCGACAAGGAGGGCAAGAAGTGCAGTCAGGATTGCAAGGGGGATCTGTCGCAAATTTTGGCAGTTGACGCCGCAGGCCGTGGCGCGGGACCTTTCATCGCGACCTGCTGAGAGAGGAAACTCGCGAATGCTTTCGTTCAAAGGCGCTCATTTCCCGAAGGATGTGATCCTTTTCGCGGTGTTCTTCTATGTTCGCTACACCGTGTCTTACCGAGACCTGGAGGAGATTATGGCTGAGCGCGGCGTGGTGGTCGATCACGCGACCCTCAACCGATGGGTCGGAAAATATTCACCGCTGATTGCCGAGACTGCACGTCGTCGAAAGGCGCCATGTGATCGGTCCTGGCGAATGGACGAGACTTACATCAAGGTCAAAGGTAACTGGGTTTATCTGTATCGGGCCGTGGACAAGTTTGGGAAAACTCTGGATTTCATGCTCTCTGAGCGCCGCAACAAAGGCGCGGCAACGAAGTTCTTCGCGCGTGCGCTCGAGATCAACGGCCTGCCGCGCAAGATTGTCATCGACAAGAGTGGCGCCAACACAGCCGGCCTGAAGGCGATAAACCAACTTTTGAAACGTTTTGGCTGTCCGGTCCCAATTGAGATCACACGGATCAAATACCTGAACAACATTGTTGAGCAGGATCACCGGACGATCAAGAAACGGATCCGACAGACGCTCGGGTTCAAGTCCTTCGCTTCGGCTTCAGCGACCCTCGAAGGGATCGAGGTGGCGAACATGATCCGCAAAGGGCAGCTGACGCCCGGAATCTGTCCGTTCGCCCAATTTGCTGCCTTGGCAGCGTGAACCCGGTGTCGAAACGACTGTTCGGATACTCGCGCGAAAACTTGCGACAGATCCCCCCTGACCTGGGTAGAAGAGGTCGAGGAGAGATCCGAAGATGATCTGTGGTTCCTGCCCGGTCCGATCGAAGACGAGCCCGACGATCTGCCGCCTAGCCCAAGGGGCGAACCCCGCGAGACTGCGATCCTCGACGACTGGCGCAAAGCCGAGGCGGACAATGCCGCGCGGCTCGCCCGTGTCGCAGGTCGGCTCGGTGGGCTGGACGAGCGGTTGCGGAGGGGGCCTGAGGGCTGGCGCCACAGGCTCGCCCTGATCGAAGCGGCCGACCTAAGCTGGTTCGCAGGCGACCGCATCGGGCCGGATCGACTGGCGCTCTGGATCGCCCTGCGCCTGTCTGGCGTGCAGGACGACAGTGTCGCCCTGGCGCGGGTCGGATGGGCGGTTCGGCGCCTGATTGGGGGGCCAGGGCCGGAGGTGGACCTGGCCGCTTTTGTGGATCGTCGTGACCCCGAGAACTTGGCGGATGAGGCGGAGCCCTTTGCGGATCGCGCGGGCGGTTGGCTGGACCTGATGGCGCAAGCTGCCGACCTGCACCCGATCAGCCGTGCCTGCATGGGCTTTCACATTTGGAGTTTGGCGGGTCTCGGGCAGCACGGAGACCGGATGGAAGCGGCTGTCACGGCCGCGCGGATTGCGACCGGAGAGGGCAGGAGAGCGATATTTGCCCCTCTCGCCATGGGCGGGGCAGGCGGGCTGCGCGCCGGTGGCACTGCTGCTGAACGACTGGTGCGATGGCTCGACGGGATGGAGACAGCAAGCCGGACCGCGATGCGGCACCTTGACGACATCGAGGCTTGGTCAGCGCGGTCCGAAACCGAGATGGTCACGCTCTCGGGCAAAACGCCCCCAGCCTTGCGCGCAGTTCTGACCGAAGGATCTGTCGCAAGTTTTCGCGCGAGTATCCGAACAGTCGTTTCGACACCGGGTTCACGCTGCCAAGGCAGCAAATTGGGCGAACGGACAGATTCCGGGCGTCAGCTGCCCTTTGCGGATCATGTTCGCCACCTCGATCCCTTCGAGGGTCGCTGAAGCCGAAGCGAAGGACTTGAACCCGAGCGTCTGTCGGATCCGTTTCTTGATCGTCCGGTGATCCTGCTCAACAATGTTGTTCAGGTATTTGATCCGTGTGATCTCAATTGGGACCGGACAGCCAAAACGTTTCAAAAGTTGGTTTATCGCCTTCAGGCCGGCTGTGTTGGCGCCACTCTTGTCGATGACAATCTTGCGCGGCAGGCCGTTGATCTCGAGCGCACGCGCGAAGAACTTCGTTGCCGCGCCTTTGTTGCGGCGCTCAGAGAGCATGAAATCCAGAGTTTTCCCAAACTTGTCCACGGCCCGATACAGATAAACCCAGTTACCTTTGACCTTGATGTAAGTCTCGTCCATTCGCCAGGACCGATCACATGGCGCCTTTCGACGACGTGCAGTCTCGGCAATCAGCGGTGAATATTTTCCGACCCATCGGTTGAGGGTCGCGTGATCGACCACCACGCCGCGCTCAGCCATAATCTCCTCCAGGTCTCGGTAAGACACGGTGTAGCGAACATAGAAGAACACCGCGAAAAGGATCACATCCTTCGGGAAATGAGCGCCTTTGAACGAAAGCATTCGCGAGTTTCCTCTCTCAGCAGGTCGCGATGAAAGGTCCCGCGCCACGGCCTGCGGCGTCAACTGCCAAAATTTGCGACAGATCCTCTGATCTCTGCAGGCTTATTGGCAAAGCGGCCTACGATGCCCGGGTTATTAGAGTCGCTGAACAATTCGGATGCGCAAGGTTCGCGGCCATCCTTGCGGTCCATGGCCACGCGGTCATCGCGTCTGAGATATCGCGATGAGAAGAGAAACTCCGAATTCTAATTCATCGTGGCCACGGTAAGCAGTCGTTGACCAGCTTTTTGGTTTGAGCGATTGCTTGTTACGTGACGTCTCGCGCCGGTCAGGAGGGAAAAAAGAACGACTGGTGCGTTAGTCAGACATGATTCGACCACTACTGCTCTGCACGCCAGGAACCGAAAGGAAATGATGTAGATCTCATCATTCACCGCACCCGACCTTCTTGCAAGATTCGAAAGTACCAAGGTTAACAGACTGGAGAAGATGGCAGGACTTGCCAAACCGGGAACCAGTCAAAGTTTTGTTGCGACTTGGCGCGTATATGTCCAATAGATGAAGCACACCGCGATCTCGCGCCGACGCTGCTCCGGCATCAACCGCACGCGCGCTTTTGGCGGCCGTCAATTCGGCTCAGGCTCGGGGTGGCGGTGATCAGCAGAGCATAGGGAATGGTCGCCCAGCACTTCGATCACCCGGCAATCGGCGATTTTCCCGCCTGCGCATTGCACGACCATGCGTTCCAGTTCGCTTTTCAACGCCGTCAGCCTCGCAAGACGGCTTTCGACCTCAGCCAGTTGCGCCTTGGCGATGGCATCGGCGGCGGCACAGGATTTGTCGGGCTTGTCCGACAGGCTGAGGAGGTCGCGGATTGCCTCGAGGCTGAAGCCCAGGTCTCGGGCGTGGCGGATGAAGGCCAGCCGTTCCAGCGCTTTGCGGCTGTAAAGCCGCTGGTTACCTGAGCTACGCTCCGCTTCGGGCAAAAGGCCGATCTGCTCGTAGTAGCGAATCGTCGGAACCTTCACCCCGGCGGCTTCGCCCAATTTTCCGATGGTCAGCATCAGATTCCTCTTGAAGCTATAGTTGCTAGAGACATTAAGTTACTGATTCGATGAAATCAACTGCCCGCCCTGCGGCAGGAGGAATGACGATGCCAGAAGCTGCACGCGAAACGTCCTGCGACTGGACAGTGACAGGCATGGACTGCGGGTCCTGCGCAACTAAAATCAAAGATGCTGTCGCGCGTCTGCCGGGAGTAAGCGGCGTTGAGGTCGGGATCATGTCGGAGCGCCTGCGACTGACGCTCGATGAAACACAGACCGGGAAAGACAGGATCGAGAAGACTGTCCGCGCACTTGGCTACGAGATTGCGCCACGCACGGCATCGGCGAAGAAAGAGTTCGTTTTGCCCGGACAAGCTGCAGTCGAAAAGACTGACGCGGATGCGGATGTCAATCACGCCAAACACGATCATGCCAGTCACAATCATGCCGGTCACGATCACGGCCTAAAGGCAGCCGGCACCAAGCAGGACGAGTCCAGCCACGGTAGCGCCGGCCATATCCATGACGACCCTGCTGACCGGAGCAAGCGGTGGTTTCAAACGGCCAAGGGTAGGCTGGTGATCTTCACTGCCTTTTTGCTGGGTGCCGCCTGGATCATCGAATATCTTGCGCCCGAGATCGGCAAATGGGCCTTCGTCGCGGCCTGTCTGATCGGCGTGGCCCCGGTGGCGCAGCGTGCCTTTGCGGCATTGCGGATGGGGCAACCATTTACCATCGAAAGCCTGATGACCATCGCTGCCATCGGCGCGCTGTTCATCAATGCGGCCGAAGAGGCGGCGTTGGTCGTTTTCCTCTTCGCCGTGGGCGAAGTTTTGGAAGGCGTCGCGGCAGGCAAAGCGCGCGACGGGATCCGGGCGCTGGCAAATCTTGTCCCGAAGACCGCGCAACTCGTCACCGGCGACACCACGCGCGAGGTGCCTGCCGCAAGCCTGAACGTGGGCCAGACCGTGCTGGTCCGCCCCGGCGACCGGATTCCGGCGGATGGCGAGATCGTGGACGGCACGTCGGGCGTCGATGAAAGCCCGGTCACTGGCGAAAGCGTGCCCAAGACGCGCGGGCCGGGGGATGCGGTCTTCGCAGGCGCAATCAACACCGAGGCAGCGCTGCGGGTAAAAGTCACTAAGGGCGCGGAAGACAACACCATCGCCCGCATCATCCGTCTGGTCGAAGAGGCCGAGGAGGCCCGCGCGCCGACCGAGCGCTTCATCGACCGCTTCAGCCGCTGGTATATGCCCGCCATCGTTGCCGTGGCGGCGCTGGTGGCGCTGGTGCCGCCGCTGGCGTTCGACCAGCCTTGGGACACCTGGGTTTACCGCGGTCTTGCCCTACTGCTGATCGGTTGCCCTTGCGCGCTGGTCATTTCGGTCCCCGCTTCCATGGCCTCGGCTATGTCCACGGGCGCGCGGCGCGGCCTCTTGATGAAAGGCGGTGCCGTGATCGAGGCGGCGGCGAAGGTTGATGTCGTGACCTTCGACAAGACCGGGACGCTGACACATGGTCGTCCACAGGTGACGGACGTCGTGCCGTTCGGGGCCACCACCGAAGCCGAGCTTCTGGCCGTTGCGGCCGGGGTCGAGACGGGGTCGAGCCACCCGCTGGCCATCGCCATCCTGAACAAGGCAAAGGACGCAGGCGTGGCCGCGCTGTCGTCGCAGGATGCAAAGGCGTTGATGGGGAAAGGCGTGGTCGCGACGGTGGGTGGCGCGCCCGCATGGGTCACCTCTCCGCGTTACGCGATGGAACATGGTGGGCTTGAAGGCCTTGGTTTGCGACAGGCCACAATCTTCGAAGAGGATGGCAAGACCGCTGTTGCGGTGTTCCAGGAGAAGACCCCACTTGGGTTGATCGCCATGCGAGACGAGCCACGGGCGGACGCCAAGGATGCTGTGCGCCAGCTGACGGCCATGGGGGTGACCTCTGTGATCCTGACCGGGGATAACCCCCGCACAGCCTCCGCGATTGCCGGAAGCCTCGGCCTGCGGTTCGAGGCCGACATGCTACCCGAAGACAAGCTCGCCTACATCCGCGAGATTGGCTCCAAGGGTGGCGTCATGATGATTGGCGACGGTATCAACGATGCGCCGGCGCTGAAGCAGGCGTCGGTCGGCGTGGCGATGGGCTCGGGCACCGATGTGGCGCTGGAAACCGCCGATGCGGCAATCCTGCGCGACCGGGTGACAGACATCCCCGCCACGATCCGCCTGTCGCGTGTAGCGATGGCCAACATCCGCCAGAACGTGACCATCGCATTGGGGCTGAAAGCCGTGTTTCTGGTGACCTCGGTTTTCGGTCTGACCGGCCTGTGGATTGCGATCCTGGCCGATACCGGGGCGACAGTGCTTGTGACCCTGAACGCCCTGCGCCTGCTTCGGTTCAACCCTGAGCGTGAGAGCTGACATCATGATCTCAGGTTTTGGCTGGGCCGCGTTGGCCCTTCTGTTCGGCTATCTGGCTCTGTTCTTCTGGGGTAGTGCGCTGGCGGCGCAAGCGGCGGGTCGGCCTGTCTGGCTGTTTTCGCGCGCCACGGGACGCGACCGTCTGGCTGCGATGGGCTTCCGTCTCGCCTTCGTACTTGCCTTTTTCGGGCCACTCCTCTGGCTCGCCATGCCTGCCCTGCACAAGGTCGATCCCCTCTGGACCGAGGGGGGTGCCGTGGTCCTCGGCCTGATCGGAGTATTTGTCGCCGGACTTGGCGCGATGGTCGCCTTTGCAGCACAGATGTCGATGGGATCGTCGTGGCGCGTCGGCGTGGCAGGCGGCGAGACCGGCGATCTGGTCTCGAACGGTCTCTACCGCTTCAGCCGCAACCCAACCTTTGTCGGTCAGTTTGCCCTGCTGGCAGGTGTTGCGATGGCGGTTCCGGCAGTCCCGACAGTCCTCGCGCCAATCCTGTTTCTCTGGTCGGCCAGCACGCAAGTCCGGTCGGAAGAGGCCGCCCTGCGCACCGCAATCGGGTCTGACTATGACCGCTACGCCGCATCGGTCCCGCGCTGGATCGGCCTGAACCGAAAGGCTGCACGATGACCCGAGCGGTGCTGATCTGCCTGATCGTTGCCACAGTGGTGGCAGACCAATTGACCAAGGCAGCGGCCCTGTCTGCGCTGTCGCAGGGGATTGCGGTCCCGGTTTTTCCGGGCTTCAACCTCACCCTTGGCTTCAACGAGGGTGCGAGTTTTGGTATGATGGGTGGCGTCATGGCGGGCAAGCCGCTCCTGATGGCGGCGCTGACGGGCGCGCTGACGCTTGCCTTCGCCGTCATGGCTTTTCGGGCGCAGCACCCGCTGGAACGAATAGGTTATGGCCTGGTTGTGGGTGGGGCGCTTGGCAACATCATCGACCGCCTGCGACAGGGTGCCGTGACCGATTTTCTTGATTTCTATTGGCGCGACTGGCATTGGCCCACGTTCAACGTCGCCGATATTGCGATCACTCTGGGCGCGGTCTTGATCCTTGCCGCCTCTCTTCCCCTTCGACGCCGCAAGGAGCCTGTTCTTGACCAAAGCTGACCCGCAGAGTCTGTCGCGCGACGATCTCTCACTGATCGCCGCCTTCCTGATTGCATTGGCGGCGACGCTTGGCGCGCTCTTTATCGGCGAAGTGTTGGGACAGATGCCCTGTACGCTCTGCTGGTATCAGCGCATCGCCATGTTCCCGCTCGTGCCAATCCTTGGTCTGTCGCTCTGGCGTGCAGACGGCATAGCGCGCACATACGCCTTGCCGTTGACCTTGGCCGGGCTGGCGCTAGCGGCCTGGCATTCGGGCCTATACGCCGGCCTCTTGCCCGCGCCTATCGTGCCTTGCACTGAGAATGGCCCATCCTGCACCGGCGAAGTGCAGATGATCCTTGGCCTGCCCATCCCCTATCTTTCAGCGGTCGCCTTCGCGGCGATCCTTGTTTGTCTCCTCTTGCCGAAAGGGCACCGCCCATGAATCGCCGCAACCTCCTGATCGGAGCATCCGCAGTCGGGCTCGCCACCTTTGCAGGCGGCGCCATCATCCTGAACCGTCGCCGCGCAGCCGAGGCCGAGGCACTGGCAGCCGCCACGCCCACCGCAGATCAGGCGCTTTTGGTCCGAGAGTATTCCCCCAGCTTCGGTCCCGCCGATGCGCCCGTCACATTGGTCGAGTTCTTCGATCCCTCTTGCGAGGCCTGCCGCGCTTACCACCCGGTGGTGCAGGAAATCCGACGGCAGTTTCCGACGCAGGTCCGCGTTGTGCTGCGCTACACCGTCTTCCACGAAGGCTCGGACGAGGCCGTGCGCATCCTCGAGGCCGCGCGGATGCAGGACAAGTTCGAGCCGGTGCTGGACGCACTTCTCGAGCAGCAGCCCGGTTGGGCCGTTCATGGCTCGCCAGAGATGGATGTCGCTTGGGAAATCGCTGGTGCGGCAGGTCTCGATCTCGAGAAGGCAGAAACCGACCAGTTCTTCCCGGGGATCACCGGAATTCTGAACCAGGACGCGGCCGATGTCGAAGCCCTGGGCATCCGCCAGACACCGACGTTTTTCTTGAACGGAAAGCGGCTGGAAAACTTCAGCGCCGACAGCCTGATCGCCGATGTGCGGTTCGCGGTCGAGAATAGCTGACGGCGTTCAGGACCGGCTAGCGAAGGCCGAAAACAGGGCCAGCGTCCGCTCGCTGACGTGATGCTCGATGCCCTCGGCATCGCGCTCCGCCGTTACGGGATCGAGACCCAGACTGATGAGAAAGCGCAGCACGATCTCGTGCCGCCGCCGGCATTCCTTTGCCAGCGAACGCCCGTCATCTGTCAGAAAGACCGACCGATACTTCGCGCGTGTGATCAG
Organism: Tabrizicola sp. M-4; assembly: GCF_051132405.1. Lineage (GTDB taxonomy): Bacteria > Pseudomonadota > Alphaproteobacteria > Rhodobacterales > Rhodobacteraceae > Paragemmobacter. Next base: position 278,695 of record NZ_CP128607.1, on the reverse strand, counting down.
CCCCTCCCGCGCCAGGCGGTCGAGCGTCTTGCTCACCGTCGGCACTTTCACGCCAAGCCGCGCGGCGATGTCCACGGGCCGCGCCTCACCTTGGTCGTGGATCAACTCCGCAATCAGTTCGACGTAATCCTCGGCCAGCTCATTGCGCCGGGCTTCGCGCACGCCCTGAAACGCTCCGGCGCGCAGGTCCGCAGGCCGGTCATCCGATGTGGCGTGGGGTGCAGGATCAAACTCTGTCATCGCGTCAGTGTCGCATGGGATGGATTGACAAGTAAAGGCATAGGGCAGATTTTTAGCCCTGTCTAACTTTGTGCGCCAAGACTTTGGCGCGACCATATGACTGCAGAAAGCAAAATCCATGTCCGCGAACGCTTGGCGTCGAGAGAGCGAGACACCCTCCCTTTCGGAAGTCTTCCGCACTATCGCGGTCGGCAATGGCGGCACCAGCAGGTTCAGGCGCTTCCTTGCTTTCATCGGCCCCGGATACCTAGTGGCCGTGGGCTACATGGACCCCGGCAACTGGGCGACCTCGCTCGCGGGTGGTGCGGCCTTTGGCTACACGCTGTTGTTCGTCGCGCTGCTGTCGAACATCATGGCGATCCTCCTGCAATCTCTCTGCGCGCGCCTGGCGGTCGCGTCGGGCCGCGATTTGGCACAAGCCTGCCGCGACGCCTTTCCGAAGTGGATGTCCATTCCCCTCTGGATCTTTGCCGAACTGGCCATCATCGCCACCGACCTGGCCGAGGTGATCGGCACCGCCATCGGCCTAAATCTGCTCTTCGGCATTCCGCTGGAGATTGGCATCTTCATCACCGCTGCTGACGTGTTCCTGATCCTGTGGCTCCAGAACAAGGGCTTCCGCTGGATCGAGGCTCTGATCATCTCGCTTATGGCGCTAATCGCCGCCTGTTTCGTCGTGCTCATCGCGCAGGCTGATCCGGTGTGGGGTGAGGTCATCGCCGGGTTTGCCCCCAGCCGCGAGATCTTGGGCAACCCGACCATGCTCTATTTGGCGCTCGGGATCATCGGTGCGACCGTGATGCCCCACAATCTTTACTTACATTCCGGCATCGTGCAGACTCGCGCCTTCGGCCTTGACTTGCCCGCCAAGCGCGAGGCGCTGCGACTGGCGACCTGGGACAGCACCATCGCGCTGATGTTCGCTCTGACAATCAATGCCTCTATCCTGATCCTCGCGGCCGCCACCTTCTACACTGCGGGCGAAAACGACGTGGCCGAGATCGACAAGGCGCATTTGCTCCTAGAGCCCTTGCTGGGATCATCGCTGGCGCCGATCCTGTTCGGCGTGGCACTGTTGTGTGCGGGCCTCAATTCCACAGTGACCGCTACCATGGCAGGCCAGATCGTGATGGAAGGGTTCATCAATTTGCGCATCGCCCCCTGGGCGCGGCGGCTCATCACCCGCTGCCTTGCGATCGTGCCCGCGATCTTCGTGATCCTGCTTTATGGCACCGAAGGCGTCGGGCAGCTTCTGATCCTCAGTCAGGTCGTGCTGTCATTCCAGCTGCCTTTTGCCATCGTGCCTTTGGTCATGTTCACCGCCAGCCGCGCCAAGATGGGCGAACTGGTGGCTCCATGGTGGTTGACTGCCGTGTGCTGGTTGATCGCGACGGTGATCATCGTGCTAAACGTGAATCTGCTGTCGACTGTTGTGTTGGGCTAACGCTTGCTTGTTCCTTCTGGATTCCAAGGGTGAAACCCGTCACGGAAACCCGCTTGGGTCAAAGAGTGTGGCGGTACAAGAAATCAGATCAGCAGCACCTGAGTGCCAACTTGTGCGATGTCGTAGAGTTCTATGACATGCTCATTGTACAGACCGATGCATCCATTCGATGATCTGCGTCCGATCTTTCGGGTGTCGTGAGTACCGTGGATCAAGTAGGCTGGCCATGACAGATACAATCCCCGAACACCCAGTGGGTTGTCAGGTGCACCGCCCTCCACCATCTTCGGCCAATCTGGGTTTCGCTCAAGCATGGAAGCCGTCGGGCGCCACGGCGGGTTCACGGCCTTGCGGACAACCTCGGTTCGCCCGAGCCGGGTCAGTTCCTCGGACAGAGGGACGGACGATGGATAGAGAAGGTAGATCGATTGATCTTCTGACCAATAGTGCAGTGCACGTGACTTGGTGTCCGCAAGAATCGCGCCACCACGGGTGTTTTCAAAGTAATCCTGCCACTGAGGCATCCGGAAGCTGGACACGTTGTTCCGCACGCTGCTGGAGACGGGAGCTTGAAACTCCGTGCTGCCTTCCTGCGCCCAGGCTGGCAGGGATGCAAAACTGGCCACCCCGATTGCGCCCCCCAGCAAAGCCCGCCGCTTTATCAAATTGCTGGTCATGAAACACTCCTCCAAGCGCTTTTTGAGCGTGGCATAGCGTTCGCTCGTGGACGTAGCAAATCAAACAGCTGTTAGCCGTCAGCACTCGGGGCGATGAGCGCGGCCATCCTTTCTCACCGCAACCGTATGCCAGGAAATCTGCCGGCTTGAAGGCGAAACGTCGAAAATCGACCGCTGCGCCACCAATCTGACAATGCCGTGATCGTCGAACATATGCGTTGCACCTCAAGCTACTAGAGCAGCTATCCATCCCTCCGATTTTAGGGGTTGTGGCAAGAATGTACGTTCCAAGCGCACACCAGTTCTCGAGCCGAAAGCCTGTCCAAAGCTGGGCCAGTTTGGGGGCCGCCATCGTGGCAGGTGTCCTTTTCGTCTTGGCTCTGCAGCCATACTCGATCTTGCCACTTGCGCTGATCGCCTTTGCTCTGCTGGCAGTGTTGGTGCGTCGCGCATCCGGTTTCATCGCGTTCAGACTGGGATACTTCTTCGGCCTCGGTCAATTCGTGCCCGGGCTTTTCTGGATCACCGAAAGTTTTCAGGTTGAGGCGGACCGGTTCGGTTGGCTGGCTCTGCCGGCGGTTCTTGGTCTTTCGGCGCTTCTGTCGGTCTTTCCTGCCCTGGCCTGCGCTCTGGCGGCACGGATGGAACGCGCCGGGTTGCCGTTGGCACTCTCGATGGCGACAAGCTGGACCGCCACGGAGTGGCTGCGAGGCCATGTTCTCACCGGGTTTCCCTGGAACCTGGCTGCCTACACACTCTCTGACTGGCCGGTCGCTGCGCAGGCTTCCTCTGTCTTCGGAAGCTACGGCCTGGGATTTCTTCTGGTGCTCTGCGCCGCGCTGGCCGGACTGGCTTTTGTCTCGGCCGCCGACGGGAAACGCATCAGCCGCCTCGCCACTGCGGGCGCGATCGCCTTGTCGGTGACCGCATTTGGTGCAATGCGCTTGCTGTTCGCCGATGTGCCGTCAGAGCGCGGCGCGCAAATCCGTGTCGTCCAGCCGAACATCGCACAGAGTGCCAAATGGGATGATGCCACCCGAAACTCAAACATCCTGAAACTCATCGCGCTTTCGGCCCAGCCCGGCGACTTCGACATTCTGCTCTGGCCGGAAACCGCTTGGCCAGGGTTCCTGGCAGAGGATGCCGGTGCCCGGGCAATGTTGGGCTGGCTCTTGCCCGAGACCGGCGTCTTGCTGACAGGCAGCCCGGAACGGGAGGAAACCGGGGCCGGGACAGTCTACCGGAATGCCGTGCTTGCTATCTCTCGTGACGGCACCATCCTGACCCGCTATGCCAAACATCATCTCGTCCCGTTCGGTGAATACGTTCCGTGGCGGAGCCTTTTGCCCCTTCAGCGTCTGGTTCAATCGCTCGGAGACTTCACGCCGGGGCCAGGGCCCCGGACACTGGCGTTCGGCCCACACCCCTATGCAGGGATCGCAATCTGCTATGAGATCATTTTTCCCGGACACGTGGTCGATGATGCGATCAGACCGGACTGGATCTTCAACGCGACAAACGACGCTTGGTTCGGTGCCTCGATCGGGCCATGGCAGCATTTGGCATCGGCCCGGATGCGGGCCATTGAAGAGGGCCTGCCTCTCGTCCGGGCCGCCAACACGGGAATTTCGGCAGTGGTTGATTCCTACGGGGCAACATTGGCCATGCTCGAAATCGACACGTCAGGCGTGATCGACATCCGCTTGCCCCGCCCATTGCCCGCAACCATCTACGCCCGCTTCGGAGACTGGGCGCTTCTCTTTCTCATGCTCACTTCGTGGGCGATCAGTGGCTATTGGGCCCGGCAGCAACAGGCAAACCTGAAAGGTGCATCGAAATGATCGGGCCGCTCTTCGCAATCATCGGGTTCCTTTGGGGTTACCTCGTTGCACGGCGGCGGGGCGGAAAGACCGTCGACCGCCTGCAGTACGGCGCAGGCTTCGCCATCGCCTTCGGGCTGCTCGGCACTCTCCTTGGAATCGCTCTCGCAAGGTATCTTGGGGCAGCCTGATCGGCGAAACATCGCCGATCCTGAAATCCTCACTTTTTCGTCGGTTGAACCTCTAGTTGCTCGAGGTTCTAGACGACAGGCTGATCTCGCCTTCCGGACTGTTCATGCGTCTTCGTTCTCTTCAGATTATCCTTTGGATCGCCGCCACTGCGGCGGTCATCACGTTTTTGGCGGTGCGGTGGTGGCCTGCAACGGACGACACCGCAACAGCTGATTCAGCCTTTATGCCTACCTTCGCGCTTGCAGACAGCGAAGGCCGTATGCGCACGACTGCCGAATTTCGCGGAAAGTTCCTGTTGGTGTTCTTCGGCTTTACAAGCTGCCCGGATGTCTGTCCGACGACGCTCTCCGAAGTCGCTCAGGTCATGGATGATCTTGGATCTGCCGCGGGATCGGTGCAGCCGATTTTCATTTCAATCGATCCAGAACCGGACAGGCGTCTAGGGCTGGATGACTACACAAAGGCCTTTCATCCAGCGATCCTTGCTTTGGCAGGAAGCGAAGAGGATACAAAGTCTGCGGCCGCAAGCTTCAAGATCTTCTACGAGCAGGAGGCCGACACTTCGTCGCCGGACGGATACACGATGGCGCACAGCCCTAGCCTTTATCTCATCGGCCCAGACGGGGAGTGGCTGCGTCAATTCACCTACGGTACATCTGCTGCCGAAATCGTTTCCGACCTTCTAACAAGGCTCTGACCCATGAAACACTTCCTTCTCGCCACAACACTGATCTTCTCCGCACCTGCAGCAATGGCCTGTGAGACCGTGACAATCGGCGATCTTACCGTTGAACACGCTTGGTCCAAGGCGACAATCGGCGCGGGACGGCCCGGAGTGTTCTATGTCGAGATCAAGAACTCCGGGACGACCGACGATGCGCTCGTTGGCATCACGACGCCAGCAGCCGGAATGCCGATGTTGCACGAGACTGTCGTACAGGATGGCATCGCATCGATGCCGCATGCGATGTCAGTCCCGGTCCCTGCCGGTCAGAGTGTCCAGCTCGCGCCGGGTGGCTACCACGGCATGCTGATGGAGCTGACGACGGCCCTCAAGGAGGGCGACAGCTTTCCGGTTACCCTTTCCTTCGAAAAGTCTGGCGAGGTTACCGTGAATGTCGACGTCCTCTCGTTGCGCGCGGAGGGTCCGGATTGCGCCGACGCAGGGCAATAATCCTGGGTGCGGGAGGGGCAGTCGGAGCCGTCGCCTTCATGCTGGGCGTCGGGGCCTATCGCACGCGCAATCGGCCAGCCCGCAGCGAGGTCCTGCCCGTGCCGATCGGTCAGATGACCTGGACATTGACCGACCACCAGGGTCGCTTGGTCCGACCTTCTGACTGGGCCGGTCGCCCTGTCATGGTATTTTTCGGCTTCACCTGGTGCCCGGACGTCTGCCCGACCACATTGAGCGACATATCGCTCTGGCTCGAGGAGCTGGGTGCCGACGCGGATCGTTTGATCGTGGCGTTGATTTCGGTCGATCCGGAGCGCGACACGCCCGATGCCCTAGCCGGTTACGTCAGCAACTTCGATCCACGCATCATTGGGCTGACGGGCCCTGCTGACGAGGTCGCTCAGGCGGCCGCGGATTTTCGCGCAACCTATCGCCGCGTCGATAAGGAGGGCGGCGACTACACGATGGACCACACCGCCGGTGTATTTCTTTTCCACCCCGATGGGCGCTTTGCCAGCATCATAGACTTCCATGAAGACCGGCGTTTCGCCGTCCCCAAACTCCGCCGAACCCTCAGTTGAAAGGTCATTCTGCCAGATGATCCGCTCCGCATTTCTGATCCTTGCTATCGCGGCTTTCGCCCCGCTCCAGGCAGTGGCCGATCCTCCGACGGCGCATTTGCCCGTGGCATTCGAAGCCACAATCGCCCCCGGTGACACCCTGGACAGCGTCCTTGGTCACGCAGGAATCCCCGGGACGGTCCGGGCAGAAGCAGCCCTTGCGCTCTCAGGTGTCTACGACCTGACGGACCTGCGACCTGGCCACCGGATCGAATGGACTACGGCGTCCTGGGATCCGGCATCGCTGACACGCCTATCGCTCTTCGTGGAAGATGGTGTGGAGATCGCTCTCTCGTTCGACGGGCCGATCGCGGCACAGCGTCTTGACCCGCCGGTTCGTGAGACAGACCGGCGAGAGACCTTGACCCTCAACGGAACTCTCTATGACGCCCTGATGGCACGAAATGCACCCGAACGATTTGCGGTTGATTTGACCGCACTGCTTGCGGGTCAGGTCGATTTCAGGCGCGATCTCAAAGGCGGAGAAACCTTCGCGCTGGTCTGGCAGGAAGATCAGCTTCCCGATGGCAGCATCGCGGGAGAGCCTCGCCTGAGTTACGCCAGACTTGAACTTGCGGATCGCGTGCTCGAACTCGTTGCGACCGAAGCCGCGGGTCCAGTCATAGTCTTCGAAGACGGTGAAGCCGTGCAGCGTTCAGCGGCGCCCATACTTGGCGCACGACTGTCATCCGTTTTCGGCCGCCGAAACCATCCGGTGTTGGGCGGCGTGCGCATGCATACCGGGATCGATTATGCGGCACCTGTGGGGACCGACGTCTCGGCAACTGGTGCCGGGCGGGTGATCTTTGCGGGAACGATCCGCGGCTACGGCACCACGATCGACATCGATCACGGCGGCGGGGTTGTGACGCGATATGCGCATCTCTCTGAAATTGCCGAAGACGTTCGCGTGGGCACACGGGTCAAGGCTGGAGACGAGATTGGTGCCGTCGGCGCGACCGGGCTCGTGAGCGGCCCCAACCTTCACTACGAAGTTCGTGTCGACGGCCGACCGGTTGACCCGAAAGATCAGGATGCCCTGCCGGAACAAGAGATTGCTTCGGCAGAAGATCTCGATACCCTCGCCACCTGGCGCAGCGAAACCGGCTTCATGACGGCGATCGATGGAGAACGTGGATGACGGACTATCGCATCGGCCGCCGCGAGGTCATTCTGGCAGCGACCGCCTTGGCCATAGCCCCTGCTGCAAGGGCACAGGAAGAACCGCCGATCCATGTCGTAAAGGGGCGTGGCTGCGAATGTTGCGATGCATGGGTGGACTATCTGCGCGAACAGGGGTTCACGGTTACGGATGAGGTGTCGATGGGAACCTTGTTAATCCGCTTCAAGATGGATCAGGGCATACCAGCAAAGGCGTTTTCCTGTCACACGGGCACTGTTGACGGCTATGCGCTAGAAGGCCATGTCCCGGCTGCGGATATCCGCAGGCTTCTTGACGAGCGTCCTGACGCAGTTGGCCTCGCCGTGCCCGGCATGCCTTACGGCTCGCCGGGCATGGGATCAGAAGACGGGCGGGACGCCTATGACGTTCTGCTGGTTCGCCGGGATGGAAGCCTGGAAGTTTTTTCAAGCTATCCGGCCGCCTGACATGAACTGTAATTATATCGGATCAGCCAGACTGCCTGTGCGTCTTTTGGTGCTCACGCAGAAAATGGTGTCCGGTCATGTTATTTTGACTAACCGAGGTTTCAGCACAACGTCGGATTATCGACGTCAATTTTTGCCGTAGGCGCTGTACAGCAGCCGAATACGGCGGGACAGTTCTGACGACCTGAATAATGAGGTGTCGGCAGACTATCCCGCTTAGTACCCGTCAAGAATCAGCTCGCGGCTGGTTTGGCGACTTTGAGGAGAGTGGCCGCAACCGCTCGACCTGAGTTGAAGACAACCAGAACAAGCCGCTCGTGACCCATCCCAACTTTGGGAGCATGAACCAATTGTCAATCGCGCGATCAAGCGCATTTATAGTATCTGACCGAAGCTATTTGAACTCGGCCTAAATTATAGACGAACTAGCGGTGTCAACCAGCACTAAGAGAGCAATAGTGAGCTTACTATAAAAAGCCCAAAAGTAGCCGCAGAGTTGCCAATGCGCACCCGTTAACTGACATCGCTCGATTATGAAACGCGCGGGGGGCACCTATGCGACTTCTCAGAAAAGTGAGTGAACTATCACACAATGTGCGATCAAGACTGGCTCTCCTCGCCACAACGCTTGCATTTCTTTCGGCTCAACCCTCCTTCGCGATCGATAACCGACAGACTGACACTGAAATGCTACCTATAGGGGCAGTCACCTCAGCTCCAGATGGGGCGTCAAATGTGTGCAATGTTTACGTTTGGGCTTGCGCGCAATCTGGTCGCACATTGAAGATTGGCGAGTTGCAACTTAGAGAGCTGCGGAAAGTTAATACTCGAATCAATCAGTCGGTTCGTTCGGTGAGTGACTTACAACAGTACGGTATCGCTGAACGCTGGACGCTGCCGACCAAAGGAAAGGGTGATTGCGAAGACTATGCCCTTTACAAGAAGTACGAATTGACGCGCGCTGGATTTCCGGCCGAGCAGCTACTGATCGCAACTCTTCTTGATTTGAACAGAGCGTCTCATGCTGTTCTCGTCGTGCGCACTGGCGCCAATGATCTCGTTTTGGACAACCTAACCAACAAGATCGTACCATGGCACAAGACAGGATACACCTTTTTGAGAATGCAGGACCCTCGGAAGCCCAAACGATGGGTTTCAGTTATGGCAGGGGGGATTTTCCTTAGGTGAGAGTGTATTGACGGACGTTCTGTGACATACTTTTCAACTTGGTTGTGTTGAATCTCACAAAGGTTTTCTTGGACGCTTCAATTCCAGAATCTGATTGCGCACCAAGAGTAAGTCAGAGCGCGAAGTTTCCGCTCTCGAAACTGCCGGGCCTGGAAGAATAGCCCACGACCAGTCGGCGCAAGATCGATGCCCGTCGCGGACTCTCCGCGACGGGATTCTCATCTTTTTCGTTATTGCTTAGCTTCATCATTGACTGATCAGCCCTGTGACCTCGTCTCACGTATAGAGGAGAGAATGCTGCACTAAGGTAGAATGTTGCAACTGAGCGACGCTTGACCGTTGATCCTTTCGAGTTGCCAGCGTCGCGTTCAAACGCTACCCGAGACCCATTGGGTCAGAAGAAAACTGCGATGCCGATGACATGGTACTGATCCGGCGCGATGGCGAGCTTGAGGTCTATACCAGCTATCCGGCGGCCTGAGATCACATCCGTCTAGGGTCCGATCTTTGGCTGATGGTCTTCGACCAACACCGACTTATCCCTCAGAAGGAACCAACGATCTGGGCAACGGCGTCCTCGCTGTCCCACGCAAACGGGCCTTGAAGACGTCCGATCTCCCGGCTCTGCCGGTCGATCAGAAGAGTTGTCGGCAGGCCGATGAAGGCAAGGGCAAGCTGAACCCGCAGCGGCTCGGCCCAATAGAGCGGCAGATCGACGAGGCCGATCTCGTCGTAGAAGCGCCGCCCCCTTCCGATCCCCGCGTCGTCGATGCAGAGCGGAAGCACCGCGAAATCCGCGCCGCCCAGCCGGGACTGGAGCCGGTCAAGTGTCGGCATTTCTTCCCGGCAAGGTGGGCACCAGGTCGCCCAGATGTTCAAGAGGATCACCCGGCCGCCGAAGTCGTCGAGTTTCCGTGTGGTGCCTGCTTCGTCGAGAATCGGCGGGGACAGCAGCGGTTGCGGGTCCTCGCGCAGCCGGAAGGGCGGGCGCGCCTCGGCGGACCCTGCAAGGAAGGGCGCGGCGAGGGCACCAAGGACGGCACGGCGTCCGATGAGTGTTGGCATGGGTCCGCTCTCCGGGGAAGAGCCCGGACCCGCATACAGGCTGCGGGTCCGGGCCTGCGTCAGGCCGACACCGCGAACTCGGTCATCATGCCGGTCGAAAGGTGCGGCATGTGGTGGCAATGCAGCATCCACCGCGCCGCCTCGCCCGCGTCCACCGCGACCGTCACCATGCCCATCGGCGGCACATGCACGGTGTCGCGAACTGCGCCTGCGATCCGGTCCATGCCGACACCCACTACCTGGAAGGCGTGGCCGTGCAGGTGCATCGGATGCGCCATCATCGACATGTTGTGGAACATGATCTCGACTCGGTCGCCGGATTTCGCAGTCACCGGCACATGGGACCCCCAAGTCTGGCCGTTGATCGTCCAGACATAGGGCATCATGGTGCCGCCCAGCATCAGCATCGGCTGCGAGGCTGGCGCGCGTTCAGGCAGCGGGGTGACGGCGCGCAGAGCACCCTCCTGCGCCAGATCACCGCTGAAGGCCGGATGGTCGGCCTCCGACATCTCGGCGATCCTGGTCACCGCCGCGCCCGGCGTGGCAAGGATGACACCCGTCCTTTCCCTGGCACCTTCGCGCAGGGCAAGGATCGGGAAGGCCCCGCCCTCGCCCGGCACATCCAGTTCGATATCCAGCCGCTGGCCCATTGCGACGCCAAAGCGGCTGCCGGGCAAAGGCCGCACCGGCTCGCCGTCCACCGCGACCAGCCGTCCCGGCAGCGCGCCAGTGTCGATCCAAAACACGGTGGCGGCCGCAGCGTTGATGACGCGGACAAGGATGCGCCCACCTTTGTCGACCTGAACCACTTCGGGGTCGTCCAGCGTGCGATCATTGGCAAGATAGGCGTCGAAGTTGTAGTCGTTCAGGTCCATCGCCATGCCATCCATCCCCGGCATCGCCATCATGTCCCCCTGACCCATGGCACCCATGTCCATTCCGGAATGGTCCATGCCGCCCTGCCCCATCTGGCCATGATCCATCCCGGCCATCGACGCGCCGCCGGTGATCTCGGCCAGCACCTCGGCAGGTGGCTTGAAGGAAAAGTCGTGCAGGAACAGCGTCACTTCCTGCCGGTCGGCAGCAACGTCCTCGGGCCGCCGCACGACCAGGGGTGCTGCAAGCAGCATCATCTCGTGCGCCGGGATGTGGGCGTGCATCCAGTGCGTACCCGGTCGCGCGGCGAAATCGTAGGCGCGGTTTTCGCCGGGTTGGAGGACCGGCATCGGCAGGTCGGGCACGCCGTCCTGCGCATTGGGCGGAATCTGCCCGTGCCAATGAATGATCGTCGGCTCGGCCAAAGTGTTTGCCAGATCGACCGCGAAAGCCTGGCCCGGATCGAGGACAAGGCCGGACCGGCCGGCGCCATCCAGAAGCCCCCACACGGTTGCGGCCTTGCCCCGCACGTCGATGGAGCGGGTGGTGGCGGTCAGCGACATTCGACCGGACTGGGCCCGGACCCGAGCGGGAAGCATCAGCGAGGCGGCCGTGGCCGCAGAAGCGGCCAGAAAGCCGCGGCGAGAAAAGGGCGACATACGAATTCTCCTGTATCGCGTCGTGAATTGGACAAGCGGTCCCCGGCGAATGCCGCAGCCGCAGGCTCAGATCACGGCGATCTTCGGAGGCGGACCTGGGGGCGGAATGGCCAGCGAGGCGGCAAGGATGTCGACACTAGCCTCCACATCGGAGGACCGCGCGACAGTTTCCGCAACCCGGTCCGGCGCAGGAAAGGTCGCCGCTGCGAAAAGGCAGTGCTGTTGGCAGATCAGCTGCTGTGTCAGGTCCTTCGGGCCGTCAGTCGCGGGCATGTGCGCCAGATGGCCGGCCATCGCCATCATCTGTGCATGGTCAGCCTGAGCTTGCTGCCGTTCGCCGAGAGCCAATACGGGAATGATCGCCGCAAAGACGTAGGCGGCGAGGATCAGGACATGCATGCGAAATGTGAGGAACGCCATGCTTGGGACAATTATCAGGATAGCCTGCTTCCGTCACCTGACAGTTTGGTGTCCCTGAGGGGCACTCTGACCTCTAAAGCTGCGGCATCCATGCCGAGTTTCCGAATTCCCTGCCCCACTATCGCAGAGTTTACTGGAATCCGTCGCGATTGCGCCGAACCTGCGCAAAACGCGGGACAGTGAATCGATGTGGAAACTTCTGTTCGCCATGGCGGCAATCCTTGGCCTGGCATCCTGCGGTGCCGAACCGATCTGGGCACCCGAGGAGGCCGTGGCCGCCGCCCGCTACGAGCATCCCGGCCCGACCTCGGTCACGCTCTTCACGGTCCTCTCGACACGCAGCGGAGCGGGAGCGCATGCGGGCCTGCTCATCAACGGATCGCAGCGCGTGCTGTTCGATCCGGCTGGCACCTGGCGGCATCCCCGGCTGCCCGAGCGCAACGACGTGCACTTCGGGGTCACCCCGAAGATGGTGGATTTCTACATCGACTACCATGCCCGCGAGACCTACGACGTGGTTGAACAGACTATCGAGGTATCGCCCGAGGTTGCGGCACTGATCATGCAGCGGGCAATGGCCTATGGCGCGGTGCCGAAAGCAAACTGCACCATCGCGCTGTCGCGGGTGCTGGAAGGGGTGCCCGGATTTGAAAGCCTGCCGATGACCTGGTTTCCGAAACGGATGATGGAGGGGTTTGCCGAGTTGCCGGGCGTCTCCGCACGGACGATCACCGACGACGACGCCGACGAGAACCACGGGGTTCTGCTGGTTCAAGCCGGGGACCCGCGGCTGGAGTAGCATTTCGGTGATCAGTCGCCGGGTTCATCAGACTTTGCTCGCCGATCCCCGCACTTGCAGCTATGTTTCCCGTAAAGTTCCAACGAAAGGCCGACATCATGACACTGTCCCGGCGCAAGGTTCTCGCCGCCGTTCCTTGGCTGGCCGCCATTGCGGCTACCCCAGCACTTGCCGAGGGCGACGAAGCCATCCACGTCGTCAAGGACCCCGGCTGCCCCTGCTGCAACGGGTGGATCGGACATCTGCGCGACAGCGGCTTTCGGGTATCCTTCGAGGAACGCAGCATCGAAGAGCTTGCGGCGTTCAAGCGCGAGCGTGGCATTCCGGAAGACCTCGCGTCCTGCCACACCGCCACCATCGGCGACTATACTGTCGAGGGGCACGTTCCCGCCGCCGACATCCGCCGTCTTTTGGCTGAACGACCCGTCGCCGTCGGTCTCTCCGTGCCTGGCATGCCCTACGGGTCACCCGGCATGGGACCCGAGACCGAGCGCGAAGCCTATGACGTCATCCTTGTCGGGTTGGACGGCAGCAGTAGCGTCTTCACGAGCTACCCTGCAGCCTGATCCCGTTCAGTCGTGCAAGGACTGCCCAGAACCAATGACGCCTTGCGCCATTGGTTCCCGGGTCACCAGGACAGACCGGATTCGGTTGACCTCCAGGCGTTTAGCAGTGCTTCCTTGGGTACCACACCGTCCAATGGTCTGACTGCGGCGTCGAGCCTGCGAGCCGAATGATAGGCCGTCCCCGCCATTACGCCGGGCGCTGCGCCATAGGCGAGCCGGTAACGCGACACAAAACCGTCGGTTCCGTCTGCGCTGTCCCACCCATCCGGCAGTACGAACTGCCGCAAGACCGTGCTTGCCGAGGCATACGCGCGCGCGGCGTCGCTGGCCGCGGGTTCGGCGCCAATGACAATGACGACATCGGTCGGCTCGTCGGGCGTACCGAACAGTCCTTCGACCAGCCCCGCCGCATCTCGTGGCAGCGGCAGCAGTTGCACATCAACCCCACCGAGATGTCCGTCCGATGTTTCGTTGGCGTGCCCGTCCCGTTCGTCGGCCGCTAGGAGGAAACCGCGCACCGCTTCTGCCAGACTTGCGTCAACGTCCTCGCCGACGACCAGAAGGCCGACGGTGAATGAATGCGCCGAAGCAATCCCTGTCAAGGCGATCCACAAAGTGGCTGCCACGAGGGAATGCCTGATCCGGCCCAAGACCGTCTCGGTGATCGTGAAAGGCCGCTGAAGTCGGAAACCGAAAAGACGCGTAAGACGGATACTCATTCGGCGGCCCGCGCGGCGGCTACCACCTCGGCAAGCTGAGCCTTCTCAACAAAGCCCGGAATCAGTTGATCACCCACCACGAATGACGGTGTGCCGTTGAAGCCGAGAGCCTCGGCCAGACGTAGCGACGTGGCGATATGTTCCTCGACTTCGGGCGATTGCATGTCGACCTTGAGCTGCTCGACATCGAGTCCGACCTCGCCCGCGATCCGCAGCACCGACTGCTCGTCCAACTTCGCCCGCGCACCCATCAGTGCATTGTGCAGTTCAGCATACTTGTTCTGCTTCCGTGCAGCCAAAGCGGCCCGCGCCGCGATCGCTGATCCTTCGCTGAGGATTGGCCATTCTCTCAGAACAAGACGGATGTTTCCGTCCTCGGCCAGCAGGGCGTCGATTTCAGGCATCGCGCGTTTGCAATAGGGACAGTTGTAATCGAAGAACTCCACCACCGTCACGTCGCCTTCCGGGTTGCCGAGGACCGGAGCGTTGGGGTCGCGCTCCAGCAGGGCGCGCTCGTCGGCCAGGGTCGCGGCAACGGCGGCAGCTTGGGCCTCTGCCTGGCGCGCCTCCAGCGTCTGGAGAGCCTCGAGCACAAGCTCCGGGTTCTCGCGCAAGGTTTCGGCGACCAGTTCCTTGATCCGATCTTCCGGAATCTCCTGCGCCAGGGTGAGGCCGGGAGCGAAAACGAGCGTGATAGCAAACAGGATTGACGTGACGCGCATGGGAAGAGCCTTGTGTGACGGATGAAGATTCTGAGTTTCAGGCGGTCTGCACCCTCTAGTCCCTGGAGAGGCAAGCGGGAATTGGGAGGTGGGTGGTCTTACTTGCGGCTTCATGGCGAACCTGCTTCCAACTGGCTGCGTTCGGCCTGTGCGGCACGAATGCGGTCGGGCCAGGTCGACCGGATATAAGCGAGGACGGCCTCGATGTCGTCTTGGGTCAGCTCTTCGCCAAACCCGGGCATGCCGGAGGTGAAGTCGACCCCCATATCGTCCAGCACCGCTTGTCCGCCGCGACGGATGTAGTCCCGCAACATCGCATCCCCGTGGTGCCAGGTGTGGCCGGTCTCGTCGTGGGGCGGCGCGGGATAGGTGCCGTCCTCCCTCGCCAACTGCCAGTCCGGCTGCCCTTCCAGATTGGCACCGTGACAGGAGGCGCACTTGGCCGCGTAAATGACTCGCCCGTCTTCGATGTCCGGCGTGTCGTGAAAGAACGCTTGGGCTGGAACCAACGGAAGAACGAGGGTGACTGCGGCCATGACAACCCCAGGAACGCTTCGGCACAATGCTCTTCTGAGACGGTGCATCATGTCCGGCTCACCGTGGCGGTCGTGCCGTCCGGCGGCAGTATGCGTTCGGACAGCAGGGCGAGGTCCTCCCGTATGCGCGCCCTCTGCGATGCCGGATAGGCGTCCTCAGGTGGCAGGCCGCCATGCTGTGCAAACAGCATGATGTCGCGCGCAATTGGCGCCGCTGCCGTTGACCCGCCACCGCCGTGTTCCACAACGACCGTGACAGCAAAGCGCGGCGCATCAAAGGGTGCAAAGGCCACGAACAGCGCGTGATCGCGCCGGTTCCACGGCAGCTCGTCCTGCGAGCGGACGCCTGCCGCCCGCTCGGCAGCGGTGATCGAGAAGACCTGGCTCGTTCCCGTCTTGCCGGCCATCGCCAATGCCGGATCGGCGATCCGCGAGGAATAGGCCGTCCCGCGCTCGTGGTTCGAGACCTCGAACATGCCCTGTCGCACAATGGTCAGTGCATCGGCCGACAGACCGAGCGGGGCCGGAGCAGCCGTATCCTGGTCCTGCCCGGTACGCGGTCGCACCAGTCGGGGCAACACGGCGGTCCCCGAAGCCAGTCGCGCCGTCATGGTGGCAAGCTGGATCGGCGAGGCTAGCGTGAAGCCTTGGCCAATCGAGGCATTGATGGTGTCCCCGATCAGCCAGTCCTGCCCGTACCGTTCCTGCTTCCAAGCACGCGATGGATTGTTGCCGTGCGCCATGCCGGACAGCGGAAGGTCGTACTTCTGGCCAAGTCCCAGCCGGTCGTTCATCGCGAAGATGCCGTCAATGCCGATGCGCTGCGCGACCTCGTAAAAGTATACGTCGCAGGACTCGCGCAGCGCGCCGACCATGTTCACCCGGCCATGACCGCCGCGCTTCCAGCAGTGGAACCTGCGGCCAGAGATCTCGACAAAGCCGTTGCAAGCGACCGTCTCTTCCGGGTCCATCAAGCCGGTTTCCAGCGCGGCCAGCGCATTCGACATCTTGATCGTCGATCCCGGCGGATAGGCCCCCTGCACCGTCTTGTCGGCAAGCGGGCGGAATTCGCTGTCACGGAGCGCGCCGTAGTCGCGGCTGGAAATCCCGCGGACGAAAAGGTTCGGATCGAAGGAGGGCGCAGAGGTGCAGCCAAGCAAATCGCCGTTCGTCACGTCCATCACGATCGCAGCGGCACTTTGCCCTTCCAGCCGGACCCGCATGAAGTTCTGCAGATGGTGGTCGAGGGTGACCTGCATGTCCGGGCCCGGAGTGGCAGGGTCAAGCGCCAGCTCGCGCATCGTGCGGCCGGAGACATTGACCTCAACCCGCTGGGTTCCCGGCAGTCCGCGCAGGGCGCTCTCGTGGTTGCGTTCGACCCCAGTCTTCCCGACTTCAAAATCGGGAAGGCGGAGCAGTGGCTTATCTTCGGCAGCCTCGTTTTCCAGATCGCTGTCGCTAACCGGTCCCACGTAGCCGACCTGATGGGCGAAATCCGGCCCAAACGGATAGACGCGGGACAGGACCATCTCGGGGTGAACACCGGGAAGCACGGGAGAGTTCAAGGCCACGATGGAAAGCTCGTCCCAGGTGACCCGGTCCTTTACCGTAATCGGAACGAATGCCCGCACGCGCGCCGTCTGCTCGCGGACCTTGGTCAGTGTCTCCTCGTCTAAACCAAGCAGTAGACGCAGCTTCTCGAGGACATCTTCGACATCCCGTGCTTCCTCCCGCACGAGAGTGATGCGGTAGGCCTGTTCGTTATCCGCAATGATCTTTCCAGCACTGTCAAAGATGCGACCCCTGTCGGGACGTACCAGCCGCAGGCTGATCCGGTTTTCTTCGGCCAGAAGGTAGTACTGTTCAGCATCGCGGACGCCCAGTTGCCACATCCGGAAGCCCAGAACACCGACCACCGAGGACATCGCCCCACCCAGCAGGAGGGACCGCCGGGTCGTCTTCTTTGCCGCGTGCGCGAGATCGCGTTCAGATCGACGCACGGCTTGCCTCCTCTCCCGGCAGTTCGGACGGGGCCTTGGCGCGGATGATCTTCACGTAGGCCGCCGCGCGCAGACCAAGGACCAGAACCACAAGTCCGACGAACCAGTACTGCAGGGGGTTCGGCTCTGGTGTCGCCCGGTGGAAGCTCAGGAAATGCATGAACAGGAAATAGGCAACATGGACCACGGTCAGCCACCACATCGGCAGAACACCCATCTGCAGGAACTTCCATCCCGAGACGCCAAGACGGCGCATCGCGAAATCGCTGGAGGTTGCCGCCAGCAGTGCCGCGAGGACCAGCGCAGCGATGCCGATGGCATTGGCGAGACCGAAGCCATGCTGGTACATGACATAGGCCAGAAGTTCGGGATGCCATTCGAACCCTAAGAGCCGCATCAGATCCCATTGGACCCAGCCGACGAGGATGATTGATGCATGCACAAGTACTAGAAGGCAGCCGTAAATGCCCATCTCTCGGCGGAAGGGCAGAAGCGGAACCGCCACCCGCAGGAAGCGTGTCAGCGGCCCTAAACCCATCGACAGGGCAATCAAGACGAGCGAGGCATCACCGAACGCGCGGTTCCAGCGGTGCATCGGGCTCCATTCCGCATGAACCGAAGCAAAGCCGATCAAGAGACCCGTCGCGACCATGGCCACAAGCGCGTGTCGGACCATCACCTTCCGCACAAGTCGGCGCATCCCAGAAAGCGAACCTGTTGAAGTATTCACTTTAGCCCTCCCATGGGAGGATTTTCGCTGCTGACGACGACGGCGGCACCTGCCCTGTCATCGCGAAACGCACGCCACGTCCTGAGCGCCGCCATGCTCATGATGATGACCCCGGCCGCGGCGAGCCAGGGCCTTACCGGGTCGAACCAAGCAAGCAGCGCCGGACCACCGAAGATCAGCATCAGGACCTTGTTGCAGGTCGGACAGGCGATGCCGAGGAAACTCGCAAGACCGCCTGCCCCGGACGTCCCCAGTCTGCATCGGGGAACCCAGAGCGCCACTGTCACTCCAGCCAAGAGTGCCGTCAGGACGGTGGCCCCGAACTCCCACGGGCCAACCGGGGTCATGCGGACAAAGACGGGGTTCGCCCAGACCGCGGTCACCGTCCCGAGAACGGCGAACAGCGCGATGCCGACAGCGATGCCGCGAATGCCCCGGTGAAGGGTGTCACCGTACCTTGCTTGTTGTGTCGGTCCGTCACTTTGCATCAAATTCAACCTCTGCACGATCCTCGCCAAAGCCAACACTGACCACCCAACGTCCAGCCATTGGCAACTTGAGATTTGCTCGCCAGACCCCGGCCTCGACTAACTGAAGCGGCGGATCAAAGCCGTCCATATGCATCTCCAACATCGCGAAGTTCACGTCCGGCCTCATGGCAGCAGATTCGATGGCATCGGCATCCGGTGTGAACTGGATCTCGAGGCGGACATCCCGGTTTCCGAGCGCATAGACCTGGACGTCGATCCGACCATCCGGAAGGACTTCCGACACTTCGGCTGTCGGCACGCTCTGATCCGCAACGGTGTCTCGCGGATCGAGTGTGCGCACCGTTGCCCAGATGAACGCGGCAACAAGGGCAAAGACGCACAGAGCAAGCGCCACTGCGAGCACTCTAGTTCTCATTGCCCATCTCCATTTGCGAGTGGTCCATCCCCGCCATCGGGGTCTCCGTGGCAGGAGGCGCGGGTTCCGGGATGTCCCCGCTGCCGTCGGGGTCGAGCAGGTAGGTCGCGATTGCCTCGCGGTCGGCGTCGGTGAGGTACGAGGTGCCCTCAGCCACGACCTCGGCCATGCTGCCGCCGAAAGCATCCCCATTGGGCAGCAGCCCCGACTGGAGCGCATAGGCGAGGTTCGCGACCGTCCAGCCGCCTTCCAGAAGGTCGGCTGTCAGGATCGACGGTGCCTTGCTGCCGCCGGGAAGGCTGTCGTTTCCGGCGAACCGGGCAGAAGCGTTCAGGCCGCCCGCAAGCGTTCGGCCGGTATGACAGGCTGCACAATGCGCCGCCCCTTCGACGAGCAAACGCCCGCGGTTCCAGGGCGATGATGTGCCCATCAGCGCATCCGTCTCCGGCGCGTCGAGGTAGGCAGCGCGCCAGAGCTTCAGCCCCGAGCGAAAGCTGAACGGAAACCCGACATCATGCGTCGGGGCAGCATCCGCAACCGGCGGAACGGTGCGGAATGCTTCCCACAGGTCGGCGATCTCTTGATCGGTGAAGCCTGCGTAGAACGAATAGGTGAAGACCGGATAGTAGGGGTCACCCTCCGGAGAGACTCCCTGGCGAACAGCCTTGGCGAAATCCTGAATGGTCCATGCACCGATCCCGGCGGTGGTGTGCGGGGTGATGTTCGGGGGCACGAAAGTGCCAAAGGGCGTGTCGAGAGGCGCACCTCCGGCGAGCGCCAGTCCCTTGGCAGCCGCGTTGGTGTGACAGGACACACAGCCGCTGGCACGGGCCAGATAGGCGCCGCGTTCTGCATCCCCGGGCGGGAACGCGGCCGGCTCCGGCGCGCCTATGGGCCATAGCGCCAGAACACCGGCCCCGAGGCTCGCCGCCACGGCCGGGAAAATGACGGAAGCGCGGATCAGACCCCGCATGGTCAGTTCCGGCCCGCGCGGTACTGCGAATGGCAGGACGAACAGGTGGCGCTGATCCGGGTGAAGAGGTCGTCAGCGGCCAGCGTCGTCAGATCGAACGCCAGCGTCGCCGGGTCCGATGTGCCACGCGCAACCTGGACCTCTTGGGTCCTTTCGCCGTAGCCCATCAGCTCCGCTACTGTGAAACCCTCCTTGACTTCCGGAGCCGGGGTCATCGTCATTGCCGAATGATCCATCCCGGCCATATCGTCGGCGGGCGGAAGCGCCTTTTCCAGCCCGTTCGGAGCCGCCACGGCGAGAGCGTCGGCGTAGGTCTTCAATTCTCCTGCAAGCGCTGCGAAGTCCTGCCAGTCGGACCAGATCTCCGGCCTGGCATAGGTCACCCCTTCGAGGCTGCCTTCCGGGAACAGCGACAGCATCGTCTCGCCCGCGTGACCAGCGATGACACTCGCACCCTCTGACACGATGAATGTGTCGTAGGGAGCCGTGCCCTGCATCATCGGCGCCAGCTCCGCCACCGTGTCCCGCATCGCCGTCATCCCGTTCATCCGTTCCAGGACGACACCCGTCGCCCCGTTATGTGCCAGCGCCACTGCCGCAACTGCAGAAGCGGCAAGCGCCAAAGCGCCTGTCCATTGTGGTTTCATCTGCCTGACTGCCCTTGGTTTCTTGTTGTTGACCGATCCCGCGACCCGCCCTTCCGGCGGATCGTGCGGCTTGCACAACTGTCTGGTGTCAGGCTGACAGAGATTGAACTGTCGACAGAGCTGCGGAGAGCCTATCGAACCGTCAGACGCACGTCCGGCCTGACTGTCAGATCCGGGTTCGGGGGGGAGGCAGGGTGACGGACGGGCCGCCAAAGCGGCGTTGCAACTGTGTCAGGTCCGGTCGCAGAGTGATCACGATTGACAACGACAGTGCTGTGACCGGCCCATCGGGCAGCACGAAAACAGAACAGGCGAGGCCCGGGTGGCAAGCAGGTGCCGGCGCGGTCTCTTGCCCGGCGTTGCCCGCGACCTCGACCGACGTGCCGGGATGATGATCCTCGACCGGGCCCGCCTCTGCGGTCTGTCCGAGGACCAAGCCAAGCGTCAGCACCACGGACAGAAGCCAAATCGACACGAACCGAAACGTCCCGCGCGAAAACAGGTTCTTGAGTGGGTTCGGTGAGGTCGACGAAGGTTTCATCTTGCTAGATCAGCTTCACTTGCGTCCCGACCGGCGTCCGGTCGAAAACTTCCTCGATATGTTCGTTGTAGAGCCCGATGCAGCCGTTCGACGAGCGGCGACCGATCTTGCGCGTGTCGTGCGTACCATGGATGCGGTAGTATTGCCACGACAGGTAAAGGGCGCGGGTGCCGAGCGGGTTGGTCGGGTCGCCGCCAGGCACGAAGGCCGGCCATTCCGGGTTCCTTTCCCGCATCGACGGTGTCGGGGCCCAACTCGGGTTCACCCGTTTCTCGACGACCTCGGTATAACCACGGCGGGTCAGCTCGTCCGAAAGCGGGACGGAGGTCGGATAGAGATACATCTGGCCATCTGGCGTCCAGTGCTGGAGGACCTTGGCCGTCGTGTCGGAGATGATGATCCCGACGCCCAGAGCATCGAAGTGATCCTGCCACTCGTGGGTGCGAAAAGCCGAGATGTTGTTACGGACCGGGCCAGGCGTGTCTTCCGACGCGCTGGCGGCGCGACCGGTCACGAAAGGCGCGGCAAGTGCTCCGGCAACAAAAAGCCGTCGAGTGAATCGCATGTTCTGCTCCTTTTTGCAGAAGACTTGCTTCCTTCCAACGTGGGAAGGTCAAACGGCCTTGCATCGCGGCCGGGTCACAAACAGGTGAATGCGTTGCGTTTTCGCCAATCCTGCAAGGAATTTGGCACCTCACTCCGATGTGATCAGTCGGCGCTTAGGTGAGAGGGGCTATGCTCCAGCCATGCGGTTGATGATGGCCCTCCTGTGCAGTTTCCTCCTGCTCGCCACCCTTTTTGGACTGGCGCATTCAGAACGATCACCGCACGGAGTACATGCTGACGCACTTCACGCCCAACCTCTGATACCGGACGCTTTCTGCGGTGAGGGGTCAGGACACGGAACATGTCAGCTTATTTTCCCCGGCGAGCCAGTGCTCGTCACTCTGATGTCGGTGGCCGGATCGTCGCATTTCAAGATCACGCCGGTCATGGGCTCCAGCCGCAGTTTGGCTCCCCGCACCCCTCCGCCGCGACGCGTCCCCTGAACGAAACCGGTCCTTCTCGTTCCTCTCAGGAGACAGCATGATTTCCCGACGCTTCCTCATTGGCGGGGCCGCATTTGCGGCGCTGACCTCGCCCACCATCCTGCGGGCCCATACCACAGAGCCGTTCGTGCTGGCCGACGAATTCCAGCCGCGCGAGGTGCGCGTCCGCGAGCAGCACGCGCCCGGACAGATCCTCGTGTTCCCGCGAAGCTTCTTTCTCTATCATGTCTTCGATACCGAACGTGCGATCCGTTACGGAGTCGGTGTCGGCAAGGCCGGGCTTGCCTTCAGGGGGTCCGCGATCATCGAGCGCAAGGCCGAATGGCCGTCCTGGCGACCGACGAACGACATGATCCGCCGCAATCCTGACCGCTATGCCCAGTTCGCCGACG
The DNA here is from genome assembly GCF_051132405.1 of Tabrizicola sp. M-4. Lineage (GTDB taxonomy): Bacteria > Pseudomonadota > Alphaproteobacteria > Rhodobacterales > Rhodobacteraceae > Paragemmobacter. The sequence goes on along the minus strand of NZ_CP128607.1, from coordinate 256,132 downwards.
GCGTCCCCGGCGGGCCTAACAACCCCCTTGGCGCACGGGCGCTCTACCTCTACCGGGAAGGGCGCGACACGTACTACCGTATCCATGGCACGACCGAGCCGTGGTCAATTGGTCAGTCCGTCTCGAACGGTTGTATCCGGATGCTGAACGAGCACGTGATCCAGCTATACGAACAGGTGCCCCTCGGCACACCCGTAACCGTGGTGTGACCGTGAGACGCCGCGACCTTCTCGTCTTCGGCGGGATCGTTGCCCTGATCTATGGTTTGCGTGCGCTTCCCTGGGACCGGCTCCCGGGACGCGGGCCGCGCTATGTCGACATTGCGGATCTGCCGCCGTTTCGTCGACTTGAAGGGGGTGGCCAAACGTCCGGAGCAACGCCGGCATTCGTAGGCCTCGATCCGCCGTCAGAAGATGCAGACCAGCGCCGCGCGCGTGCTGACGTTGTGCGTGTCGACCCCTGCCCTGCCCTCTTTGGCACCGACGGGACACCGGGAGTCGTGCCGATTGCCTATTTCAGCGAGTTCCGCTGCCCCTACTGCCGGGCGCTGGAGCAGGACCTCGACACATTGCTGGCCGAATTTCCAGCCTCCTTCCGCCTTGTCCAACATGAACTCCCCATCTTCGGACCTCCCTCCGAGCTTGCCGCGCGCGCTTCGGTCGCGGCTGCACGGCAAGGCAAGCAGCAGGAGCTTCGCCGACGCTTCATGCGAACACCGCTCGTGGCCGAGGAGGCCTCAGTCCTGCGCGTGGCGGCCGACGTCGGTCTCGACGCCGACCGGCTGGCCCGCGACATGGCCTCGCCTGACGTGCAGGCAGACCTCGACCGGACGCGGGCACTTGCCGACATATTCGGGTTTGTCGGCACACCGGGCTTGGTGGTGGGACGGACCGTCCTGAACGGCGCGATCCCCTATGCGCTGCTGCGCCGGATTGCAGAGGACGAAGCATCCATGCCGGATCCGGTCTGCTGAGGCAATGAACACGCCGTCGCACATGCTGATCGGGGCTGCTGTCTTCGCGCGGCCTCTGGTTCCGTCAATACTGGTCGCAGCGCTCGCAGGAGGATTGGCCCCGGACCTGCCGATGTTTGCGATGGTGCTCTGGGCGACCCGGGTTGTTGGCGTGCCAGAACATGAGGTCTTCAGCACGCTTTTCTTCTCGGAGACCTGGCAGTCGGTCTTTGCGATTGACCACAGCTTCTTTATCTGGGGAGGGCTGCTCGGGTTGGCTGTCTGGCGCAGACAGATCATCCTGCGCGCCTTTGCGGGTGCCGGTCTCCTGCATGCCCTTGCGGATTTCCTGACCCATCACGATGACGCCCGCCGCCAATTCTGGCCCGTCTCGGACTGGGTGTTCCGCAGTCCGGTCAGTTATTGGGACGCGCGGTTCTATGGCAATTTTTTCGGGTTGTTCGAGGTCGCCTTGGTCGTGACACTGGCCGCCTTCCTGTGTTGGCGGCTGGCGCGATGGCGGGAGCGTCTGCTGGTCCTTGTCGTCGCCGCGCCGGTCCTGTTTCCAGTTCTGATGACCGGCAGCCTGCACGGGCTGCATGGCATGTGACCGGAGCGTCAGCCCCGATAGCGCCGCAAAAGCTGGGCGTTGATGGCGACGATTATGGTGGACGCCGACATGAACACGGCCCCGACGGCCGGCGTCATCAGGAATCCTGTGCCGAATGTGATCCCCGCGGCCATCGGAATTGCAAACGCATTGTATCCTGTGGCCCAGATCAGGTTCTGCACCATCTTGTTGTAGGTGGCCCGCGACAGGCCGAGAATGGCCTCGACATCACGCGGGTCGGAGCGGACGAGTACGACATCGGCTGATTCTACCGCCACATCCGTGCCCGCGCCGATGGCGATGCCAAGATCGGCCTCGACCAACGCCGGGGCGTCGTTGACACCGTCACCGACCATAGCAACCTTCAGTCCCCGGGCACGCAATTCCTTGACCCGGGCCGCCTTCTGATCGGGCAGGACCTGAGCGAAGTATTCGTCCAGCCCCAGCTCGGTTGCGACCGACCGGGCTACGCCTTCCGCATCACCCGTCATCATGATCGACTGCACACCCCTGGCTTTGAGGCGCGCCACAACATCGCGAGATTCCGACCGCACGATGTCGGCCAACGCGAAGAGTGCTTGCGGCTTGCCGCCCCTCACAAGGACAACAACTGTCTTGCCCGCCTCCTCCAGTGCCGCAAGGCGCGGATCTGTCACAGGGGTGTTCTGCCGACGCAGGTGGCCGGGGCTGACGATGGCCACGTCCTCTCCGTCCACCCGAGCGGTGACGCCGGCGCCAGTAATGCTGTGCAGCCCCTCCGGGGCGGGAAAGTCGATCCCCCTGGCCTTGGCATCGGCCACGATGCCTTGCGCGATCGGGTGCTGCGACTGGCTTTCGACCGAAGCTGCCATGCGCAGCGCCACTGCTGCATCGCCACCGTCGAGCATGACGATATCGCTGACCCCGAACCGCCCCTCGGTCAGTGTACCTGTCTTGTCGAACACCACAGCGTTCAGGTCGCGCGCCCGCTCAAAGGCTGCGCGGTCGCGGATCAGGAGGCCGTTTTTGGCCGCCAGCGACGTCGAGACTGCCACCACCAGCGGCACGGCAAGGCCAAGCGCGTGGGGGCAGGCAATGACCATCACCGTCACCATCCGCTCCAGTGCGAAGGTGACGCTTTCGCCCGCCCAGATCCACCAGACGAACGAACCCAGGCCGACGGTGATGGCGACCCAGGTCAGAACTGTGGCCGCGCGGGTGGCAAGGTCCTGGGTGCGCGACCGGCTGTTCTGCGCGGCCTTTACCATGGCGATGACCTGCGAAAGGTAGGTCGCCTCCCCAGTTGCCTTGACCTCGATGGTGACCGCGCCCTCGCCGTTGACCGCCCCGCCGATAACGGTCTCGCCGGCCGTGCGCGTCACGGGCTTCGACTCGCCCGTCAGCATCGCCTCATTGAACGACGAGACGCCGTCGGTGATCACGCCGTCCACTGGCACCTTCGCGCCCGGGCGGATCACCACCCGGTCGCCGGCGATCAGCGCCGCCACCGCCACCTCCTCGGTGCCGCCATCGGCCGTCACCCGCAGCGCAGTGTCGGGCAAGAGGCGCACCAGTTCCTCCAGCGCCCGCGATGCACCGAGAACCGACCGCATTTCCAGCCAGTGACCCAGCAGCATGATGGTCACCAGCGTGGCCAGTTCCCAATAGAACGGCTCACCACCAGGCAGGCCCAGCGTGACGGCGGCGGAATAGAAATACGCGGTCGAGATCGCCAGTGCGACCAGCGTCATCATCCCAGGACGGCCCGTCCGGATCTCCGGAAGCGCGCCAGTCAGGAAAGGCCAACCGCCCCAGAAGTAGATGATGGAGGACAGGGCAAGTGCGACCCACTCCTCGGCGGTAAACAGCGGCGTCATCCCCTGCCCCGCAAAGTCGCGCACCATGGGCGAAAGGATCAGAACAGGGATCGTGAGTACCAGCGAGACCCAGAACCTGCGCTGATAGTCGGCGACCATGTCGCCATGCCCGGCATGGTGTCCTGCATGTGCAGTTGCAGGTCTCTCATCAGTGGCTGCCGAAGCGCCCGACTGAACGTCGGCGGGCCCAGAGCCCGCTGCGATCCCATGTCCATGCTGATGATGCTTGTTCCGGTGTGCATCCGACATAGCTGCGCTCCTTTCACGTTGCCAGGGTGGATCAAGAGCCCCTGCCAGTCGGGCGGCGGGATGGCCGGGAGCAAGCCACCCCGCACGCCACTGAAGAGCCTTACAGGCCGCGTGCGGCGAGCCAGGCCTTCATCTCGGCAATCTCGGCTTCCTGAGCCGCGATCACCTCTTCCGCGAGCTTGCGGATTTCAGGGTCGGTTCCATGTTCCAGCTGGATCTGCGCCATGGCGACTGCGGCTTCGTGGTGCGGGATCATGCCTCGCACAAAGTCGACGTCCGCATCGCCTGTATATGGGACCATCATGTCGGCCATCATCTTATCCATGGCGGCGGCATAGGCCTGTGCGGCCGGATTGTCGGCGAGTTCCGGCGGGATCAGCGACGTGTGGCTCATCATGCCCATGTCTCCCATTCCGCCCATGTTAGAATGGTCCATCCCTTCCATGGTCTGGGCGATGGCAAGGCCGCCAACAACGGCAATGGCTGCTGCGGAGAGCACTACTGTGCGTTTTTTCATTTTCGGATGTCCTGTATTGTTTTGGATGCTTCAGGCAGGGGCGTAGCCAACCTTGGTCAGGGCCGCGACCAGCCGATCACGCGCAACTGCGGACGTGACTTCGACCTTCTGCGTGCTGGGGTCCGCCTTGACGTCGGCGGCCGGATCCACCGACTGGATCGCCCTCGTCACACTGTTGGCGCAACCGCCACAGGTCATGTTCTCGATATGGAACTGCATGAGTGCCTCCTTCAGGGTTTTGCCTCATGCGTCATCAGATAGGGCTTCCCACGGTTGTAAGGTCAAGCCCACAAAGCCGTGATGACGAATCTCAGGTTGCCCCTTGACCTTACCATAATGGGAAGCCGTATCTCATACGGCGGAGGCATCCCTGAAAGGAATTCCGTGATGAACATGCTCGCAAAGCAATCGTCTCGAATTGATACCGATCTTATGACGATCGACGTCGACGGGATGACTTGCGCGTCCTGCGTCGCACATGTCGAACGGGCTTTGAAAGCTGTGCCGGGGTGACGACGGCATCAGTTAACCTTGCCACCGAGCGAGCCGAGGTTACGGGCGTGGCGCTCGATCGCGGTGCGTTGGTGAGGGCCGTCGAAGATGCGGGCTACGATGTGCCAGCAAAGCCCATCGATCTCGCTATCGAAGGCATGACCTGTGCCTCTTGCGTGGCGAGGGTCGAACGGGCGTTGGCATCAGTGCCGGGGGTAGCGTCTGCCACCGTCAATCTGGCTACCGAGCGGGCAACAGTGCGAGGATCGGCCGATGTGGCGGCGCTGACCCGAGCGGTAGCAGACGCGGGATATGACGCCCGCCCCGCAGCCCCAGCTATGGCTGCGCATGATGGCGCGACAGCGAAAAAGGCCGCAGAAGAAGCGTTGCTGAAGCGAGATGTTGTAATCGCTGCCGCCCTTTCGTTACCGGTCTTCGTTCTGGAAATGGGGTCGCACCTGTTCATGTCGGTCCACATGGCCGTAATGAACACGATCGGGATGCAGAACAGTTGGTATTTGCAGTTCGCCCTGACCTCGGCAGTCCTCTTCGGCCCCGGCTTGCGCTTTTTCCGCAAGGGCCTGCCTGCGCTTGCCCGCCTCACCCCCGACATGAACAGCCTGGTCGCCGTCGGCACCTCGGCCGCCTACGGCTATTCGCTGGTCGCCACCTTCGCTCCAGGGCTCCTGCCTGCCGGGACAACATATGTCTACTACGAGGCGGCGGCGGTGATCGTCACGCTGATCCTGCTCGGTCGCTACCTCGAAGCGCGCGCCAAAGGACGCACGTCCGAGGCGATCAAGCGGCTGGTCGGCCTACAGGCCAAGACAGGCCGGGTGATCCGCAGCGGCGGGGTGGTCGAGGTGCCTGTTTCCGAGGTGCGCCCGGGAGATGTCGTCGAGGTCCGTCCCGGTGAGCGGGTGCCAGTCGATGGCGAGGTAATGACTGGCGCAAGCTGGATCGACGAGAGCATGATTTCGGGCGAGCCGCTGCCGGTGGAGAAGACCGCTGGGAATGGGGTAACCGGCGGGACTGTAAACCAGACAGGTGCCTTCACGTTCCGCGCCACCGCGGTGGGCGAGGCGACGATGCTCGCTCAAATCATTCGCATGGTCGAGGCGGCACAGGGCGGCAAGCTGCCGATCCAGGCACTCGTCGACAAGGTCACGATGTGGTTCGTCCCGGTAGTGATGGCGCTTGCAGCACTGACCTTTGCCGTTTGGCTGATCTTCGGCCCCGACCCCGCGTTGACCTTCGGTCTTGTCAATGCCGTAGCCGTGCTGATCATCGCTTGCCCCTGCGCCATGGGCCTCGCCACGCCGACCTCGATCATGGTGGGCACCGGGCGCGGGGCCGAAATGGGGGTGCTGTTCCGCAAGGGCGAGGCGCTCCAGTCTCTTCAGGGAGTGAAGGTCGTGGCACTCGACAAGACCGGCACGCTAACCGAGGGCAGGCCGAGCCTCACCGACCTCGATCTTGCACCAGGTTTCGATCGCGCCGCCGTTCTGTCACTCTTGGCAGCCGTCGAAGCGAAGTCCGAGCACCCGATCGCCCGCGCCATCGTAAAGGCCGCAGAAGACGAAGGTTTGTCCCTGCCCGCCGTCACAGCCTTCGACTCCGTTACCGGCTTCGGCGTCACTGCACAGGCGGGCGGGCAGCGGATCGAGATCGGCGCTGATCGCTACATGGCCCGACTGGGGATTGACGTATCGCCCTTTGGGAATACTGCCGCTCGATTGGGAGACGAAGGCAAGTCGCCGCTCTATGCCGCCATCGACGGCAAACTCGCTGCCATCCTTGCTGTCGCGGACCCGATCAAGGAGACCACGCCAACGGCAATCCGCGCCCTGCACACTATGGGGCTGAAAGTTGCGATGATCACTGGCGACAACGCCCGCACCGCAGGCGCCATCGCCCGCCAACTCGGCATCGACGAGATCGTGGCCGAAGTGCTGCCGGACGGCAAGGTCGCCGCAGTCAAGCGACTGAAGGCGTTGGGACAGCTCGCCTATGTCGGCGACGGCATCAATGATGCCCCGGCCCTGGCCGAGGCTGACGTTGGCCTTGCTGTCGGAACGGGGACCGACGTAGCAATCGAGGCGGCGGACGTCGTGCTCATGACCGGTCGCCTGACGGCGGTATCGGACGCCATCGCGCTGTCCAAGGCCGTGATGCGCAACATCCGGCAGAACCTCTTCTGGGCCTTTGCCTATAACGCTGCCTTGATCCCTGTTGCCGCGGGCGTGCTGTGGCCGAGCTTCGGCGTTCTTCTGTCACCGATCTTCGCTGCCGCCGCGATGGCCTTGTCGTCGGTCTTTGTTCTTGGAAACGCCCTCCGGCTGCGGCGGTTCCAGGCCGCAGTTGTGCATTGAAGGAGGCATGATCATGAACATTGGTGAAGCGGCAAAGGCCTCGGGCGTGTCGGCCAAAATGATCCGCTACTACGAATCTATTCGCCTTATTCCCACCGCAGGGCGGACCGGATCAGGCTACCGCGTCTACTCTCCGACTGAAGTGCAGATGCTGCGGTTCATTCGTCGGTCCCGCGACCTTGGCTTTTCGGTCGAGAAGATCGAAGAGCTTCTGGCACTCTGGCGCGACCGGACCCGTCAAAGCGCGGATGTGAAACGCCTTGCGACGGACCAGATCGACGGCCTCGAACGGAAGGTGCGCGAGATGCAGGCCATGATCGACACACTGCGCCACCTAGCCGACGCATGCTGCGGCGATCACCGGCCCGACTGCCCAATCCTGGCTGACCTCGGGCACGGGGTGGAGCATGGATCTGATTGCACGACACAGCAGAGCGGCAAAGCAGTACCGGTGCAGCATTTTCACTCCCGGTAGTCAGTTGACTTCGCGGGGGTTCGGCGCAAAGCTCTCATTGTTTGGTGTTCAAGGGGCGCAGAGTCCTGGAACTCAATCGGGAATGAGGAAGGGCGGACCCAATTGCGGCGCCCAAGGCCTCAGCCGCCCCCGCGACTGTATGCGGTAGCGGTCCTTCATCGTGCCACTGGGCCAATGCCCGGGAAGGCGAAGGACTGTGTTAATCCGCGAGCCAGGAGACCGGCCAAGCGATGGCGCAACCCTAATCCCGTCGGGTGTGACGGGCGGAGAACCTTCATGTCCACCAGAATCCTGTCCGCCACAGCGGAGCAATCGAAGAGCCAGTTCGGACCAATCCTGACCAGCGCGCTTATTGGCGCAGTGCTGATCTTTGCCGCTGGTTTTGCTTCGCCTGACGCATTGCACGCTGCAACGCATGACACACGTCATGCGACCGGTTTTCCCTGCCACTGACGTTTCTGGATAATCGACATGACAAAGACCTTGCTGTCCGGCGGGGTAATCGCGGGTGCCATCGCGGGCCTCGTGGCTGCCGTTTTTCAGTTCTTTCTCATCCAACCCCTGATCGTCGAGGCTGAACGGTATGAGACGGGCGAACTCGTTCTGATCGGGATCGAGAGCAACAAGCCCGACCCTGCACCTAACCCGCTAGAAACGCCCGGCCATGATGCGCAGGGCGCGGAAAATACGGACAACTTGCTTGTGCGCAATGGCTTGACGGTCCTGACCCTGATCCTCACCTGGGCGGGCTTTGGCCTGCTGGCCGGAGCCGGCCTGACCGCGTTCCGGGCTCTGCCCGGCGGCGGGAGGATCCCGGCCACAGCCCTCGGCCTTATCGGCTTTGCCGTCCTGTCCCTTGCGCCTGCAATCGACCTTCCGCCCGAACTGCCCGGAATGGAGGCAGCGGAACTGGCGGACCGGCAACTCTGGTGGGTTGCGACTGTCGCGATGACGGCTGCCGGCATTTTCTTTGCTGCGGGGTTGCGGTCCTGGCCCGGGCGGCTCGCGGGCCTTGCCCTGATCCTGGCACCCCACCTTTTCGGAGCGCCCTTGCCACCCGTTTCTGCCCCGGCAGTGCCGCCCGACCTTGCGGCGCTCTATGCGGCGCGCGTGCTAAGCGTGAACCTGATCGGTTGGCTGGTGCTGGCCATCGCACTCTTGCGGCTTTTGCCAGAAGCAGGCGCGAAGGCCGATGCTGACGGTTTGACGGAGCCGGGGTGAGAGAAGGCAACCTAGGCTGCGCGTGCACACCACATGCGAAATCTTCCCTGCCCGGTCACTTCTCGGATCAAACCTCGCGCCTGCATCCAGGCCATGTTCCGCTGAACGGCCGCGCGACTGGCGCCGGTGATTGCCTCGGCCATTGGGGCGGAGACAAGGGGCCATTCGGTCAGGGATCTGTCGCAAATTTTGGCAGTTGACGCCGCAGGCCGTGGCGCGGGACCTTTCATCGCGACCTGCTGAGAGAGGAAACTCGCGAATGCTTTCGTTCAAAGGCGCTCATTTCCCGAAGGATGTGATCCTTTTCGCGGTGTTCTTCTATGTTCGCTACACCGTGTCTTACCGAGACCTGGAGGAGATTATGGCTGAGCGCGGCGTGGTGGTCGATCACGCGACCCTCAACCGATGGGTCGGAAAATATTCACCGCTGATTGCCGAGACTGCACGTCGTCGAAAGGCGCCATGTGATCGGTCCTGGCGAATGGACGAGACTTACATCAAGGTCAAAGGTAACTGGGTTTATCTGTATCGGGCCGTGGACAAGTTTGGGAAAACTCTGGATTTCATGCTCTCTGAGCGCCGCAACAAAGGCGCGGCAACGAAGTTCTTCGCGCGTGCGCTCGAGATCAACGGCCTGCCGCGCAAGATTGTCATCGACAAGAGTGGCGCCAACACAGCCGGCCTGAAGGCGATAAACCAACTTTTGAAACGTTTTGGCTGTCCGGTCCCAATTGAGATCACACGGATCAAATACCTGAACAACATTGTTGAGCAGGATCACCGGACGATCAAGAAACGGATCCGACAGACGCTCGGGTTCAAGTCCTTCGCTTCGGCTTCAGCGACCCTCGAAGGGATCGAGGTGGCGAACATGATCCGCAAAGGGCAGCTGACGCCCGGAATCTGTCCGTTCGCCCAATTTGCTGCCTTGGCAGCGTGAACCCGGTGTCGAAACGACTGTTCGGATACTCGCGCGAAAACTTGCGACAGATCCCATCACTGTCACAGCTTGAATGGTCAAACCGTTGTCTTCATCCAGAGCGCTTCAGCGTCATCCTGGCAGGTGGTTCCTCCTAAACAGAAACTCCGAAGATGCGCCCCACCCCCGCCGTGATTGCCATCGCCGCTGCGCCCCAGAACAGGACCCGCGCCGTCGCGCGCAGTTTCGGCGCGCCGCCAGCATGGGCGCCAAGTGCGCCGAGGCCGGCAAGGCTGACCAGTGTCGCTACGACCACGGCGGGGATGATCTGCTGCTCTGGCGCCAGCGCCGCCGCAAGAACCGGCACCGCCGCCGCGACGGTGAAGGTCAGGCCTGAGGCGAAGGCCGCCTGCAGCGGATTGGCCGCATGCACCTCCGACAGGCCCAGCTCATCGCGCACATGCGCGGCGAGGGCGTCCTTTTCGGTCAGTTCACGGGCAACGAGCGCCGCCGTCTGGGGCGAGAGGCCGCGCGATTCGTAGATGGAGGCAAGTTCGCGTTCCTCCGCCGAGGGTGTATCGACAAGCGCCTGTTTTTCGCGGGCGATGTCAGCCCGTTCCACATCGGATTGCGAGCTAACCGAGACATATTCCCCGGCGGCCATCGACATGGCGCCTGCGGCAAGCCCGGCCGCCCCGGCGATCAGGATAGCGGCGCGGCTGGGGTCGGCAGCAGCGACGCCGACGATCAATGAGGAGACGGAGACGATCCCGTCATTGGCGCCAAGGACGGCGGCCCGCAGCCATCCCGCGCGGTCGAGATAGTGCAGTTCCTTATGGGCGGATTCATAGGGGAGCGTCATGATCTCTCTTCCATCTGCTGAAGGTCATGGGTCGGCAGGGCAAGTGCGGCGCGAAAGCCGTCCTGCCTCCCCGGAATGGGGGAATGAAGCTGCAGTCGCGAACCGATGCGCCCTGCAATGGTCTGCACGATGGCAAGGCCGAGGCCGCTGCCTTCGGCGGCGGTGCTCCCCCGGACAAAGCGGCGGTCCAGCCCGGCAAGATCCTCCGCCGCGATGGCCGGGCCATCGTTTTCCACCGAGAGAAGGCCGTTCTCCTGAAGCTGAACGGACACCGCGCCGCCATCGCCGTGGCGCAGGGCGTTCTCGATCAGGTTCCGCGCGAGGATGGCCAGCGCGTCGGGGTCCAGCCGCGATTGCACAGGCGCGTCCGGCAGCCGCAGAAGGACCCGCCCCGCATCGGCCCCGTAGCCGAAATCCCGCACCACGAGCGACAGCACGTCGCGCAGATCCGAGGGCCGATCCACCAACAGGCGCGCCCCTTCGGCACGGGCAAGTTGCATCAGCCGCTCCGACAGACGGGTCAGCCGTTTCAGCGTCGCCTCCACCTCGCCCGCGCGGCGGCGCGTTTCGGCATCCGGGGACTGCTGCGCCAGTCGCTGCACCTGCGCCAATGCGCCTGCAAGCGGTGTTCGCAATTCATGCGCAGCGTTGGAGGCAAAGCCGCGCTCCGCCTGAAAGGCGGTTTCCAGCCGGGCCAGAAGATCATTCACCGTATCTGCCACCGGCCGAAGCTCAGAGGGAAGCCCTTCGGCCTGCAGCGGGGATAGCGCGCCTGCGCCGCGCCGCGCCAATTGATCGCGCAACTGCTCCAGCGGACGCAGGCCAAAGCCAAGACCATAGAAGATCGCCACGACGCTCAGCGGCACCATGACCAGCAGCGGAAGGGCAAGGGCGAAGGCCATTTCCACCCCGACCTCGTGCCGGTGCGACAGTGGTTCGGCGATGGTCAGAACGACGGTGCCGCGCACCGCCGCCTCCTGATAATAGCGGAAGCCCTGATCGCTGTGGAAACCGGACGTGGCAAAGACCGGGAAATCCGAAGGGTCCGCGCGATGCGAGGTCAGCAGAACGCGCCCCGCCGCGTCGCGCACGACATAGGTGAAATGCTCCGCATGGTCGGCAAGGCCGGTGATGCGGCGCGTGACACCTTCTTCCTCGCGGTTCAGGACATCGACCACGGCAAGCTGCAGGATGCGCTGCCCAGTCTCCTGCAGGGCGGAATCGAAAACTTCGTCCAACTCGTCAGACAGAAGTCGCCCGGTGATTACTGCCGTGGCAAGCCAGATCGCCGTCACGATCAGCGACAGCGCGACGGCAGAGCGCAGGCGGATGGAGGCGGCCTTCATGACAGGCCAAGCCTGTAGCCGAGGCCGCGTTCCGTCTGGATCAGGTCCGCCCCCAGCTTCTTGCGCAGGCGGCTGATGTGGACTTCGATCGTGTTGCTTTCGACTTCGGCGTCAAAGGAATAGAGCCGCTCTTCCAGCATGGGCTTCGACAGAAGCTGACCGGGTTTTGCAAGGAAGGCCTCCAGCAGCACCCATTCCCGCGCGGTCAGCGCAATGGGCCGCCCGGCCCTCGTCAGGTTGCGGGCGGCGATGTCGACGGCCATATCGCCAAGCAGGATCTGCGGGTTCGGATTGCCCGCATAGCGCCGCGAGACGGCGCCGATGCGTGCGGAAAGCTCGCTCAGATCGAAGGGTTTCACCAGATAGTCGTCGGCCCCGGCGTTCAGCCCCTCGATCCGGTCCGACACCTGATCCAGCGCGGTCATTATGATGACGGGCGTCCTGTCCCCTTTGGCGCGCAGGGCGCGCAGGAAGGGCAAGCCGCGCCCATCGGGCAGCATCAGGTCGAGCAGGATCAGGTCGAAATGCGCCGTGGCCATCGCATCCCCGGCAGCATCCAGCCTCGCGGCCAAATCGACGGAATGGCCTTCGCTTTCCGCCTGTTCGCGCACCGCGCCGGCAATCACGCGATCATCTTCCACCAGCAGGATGCGCATTGCCGTCGGGTTCCCTTGCATCGGTCCCGCCCTGCCTAATCCGCGAAGCTGACGCGAACCTTAAGCAGAAAAACCTTTCCGTTCAGGCAGGCGTCAGTTTCGCGGCGCAGAAGGACCGCATGGATGTGCCCTGCGGAGTGTCTCGTATGATCCGAATGTCAACAAGCCTTCTCCTCGCTTGCCTCGTGCTGGCGGTTCCGGCCCGCGCCGAAGAAGATTGCAACGTGCCCATGTCGGAATGGCAGCCGCGCGATGCGGTGGCGGCGCTGGCAGAACGCAACGGCTGGCGCGTGGCGCGCATCCGGCTGGATGACGGCTGCTATGAGGTCATCGGCGAGGATGCCCAAGGTCGCCGGATCGAGGTTAAGCTGGACCCGGCCAGCCTGACCATCCTCGCAATGGAATTCGAGGATCACGACGACCACGACGCCGGCGAAGACGGCGACGACGACTGACCCCACAATCCCGAACCACGGAGAGACCCCATGAAACACGGTTTTGCACTTCTTCTTGCCAGCAGCGCGATCTGCCTTGCGGGCGGTGCCTTCGCCGGTGGCGCGCCCGTCACCGCCCATGCCTTCGTCTTCGAAGAGGCGACGAGCGCGCAGGCGGATGCCGCGCGGCCCATCCTCGTCGACGATGACGAAGAGGGCGAGGATGACGACGACGGCGGCTGGTTCTCCTCCGACGATGACGAGGATGACGATGACGATTGCGGCGAGGAGGACGATGACGCGGGCGGCTGCCTGCCCGGCGGTGCCGGCAATCCGGCGCGGGCTGGCACCGTCACGCCGCCCAGGAATGGACTTTTCACCGACGGCACCGCGCCGAAGGTCATCTCGAACTGAACGGAGAGACAGGATGAAACCGCTTCTTGCCGCAATGGCCCTGACCACCGCGCTGATCGCCCCCGGGCTGGCGCTGGCCCGTCCCGTCACGCTGACCACCAACCTGTCCGATTACGGCGGGCGGGGGGCCTATCTGGCCATCTATGTCACCGATCCCGCAGGGGCCTATGCGGGCAGCCTGTGGATGGCGGGGGGCAAGTCGAAATACTACCGCCACCTGTCGGATTGGACCGCCTTCACCGGCGGGGATGTCGCGCAGGTGGACGGGATCACTGGGGCCAGCGTCGGCGCGGGCGGCCAGCTTGAGCTGACGATGGACCTTGCCGATGCGCTGTTCGATGCGGGTTATGTGCTGCACATCGACGCCGCGGTGGAAGACATGCGCGACAGCCCGAACGAGATCGCCGTTCCGCTGACCGCAGCAGGGGCCGGACAGGCCGTGCCGGGCCGCCGCTACGTCGCCGATTTCACCTACGCCTTCTGAGGGCCGAACCATGCTCCGCTCCCTTCACCGCTGGCCGGGTCTGCTGGCCGCCATCCTGTTGCTTGCCCTGTCGATCAGCGGCGCGGCGCTGTCGGTCTTTCCGGCGGTGGAGGGGCTGACGGCACCCGCCTCGGTCGAGGGGCAAAGCGTGGCGGAACTTGCCGCCAAGGTTCAGGTGGCGCATCCGACGGTGGAGCAGATCCGCCGCGGACCCTCGGGGCGGATCACGGCCTATTGGTTCGACGGCAATCAGCCGGGGGCGGCGGTCATCGACCCGGCCACCGGAGGCGATGCCGCCAGCGCGGATGGGTCGGCGCTGCGGGCGTGGTTGACCGATTTCCACCGCGCCCTGCTGATGGAGGATACGGGCAGGTGGACCACCGCCGTCGGTGCGCTGGTGATGCTGGTGCTGGCCGTCTCGGGCATGGCGCTGGTCGCGCGCAGGCAGGGCGGATGGGCGCGCTGGTTCACGCCCATGCGCGGCCCGGCGGCGGGGCGCTGGCATGGCGAGATCGCGCGGATCGCGGTTCTGACGCTGATGCTGTCGTCGCTGACCGGGCTATGGATGACGGCCTCCACCTTCGACCTTCTGCCCTCGGATGAGGCGAACCCGATCCTTCCAGCGCAGGTCAGTGGCGCGACGGGGCTTTCCCCCGCCGACATGCCCGCTTTGGCCGCCATCCCGGTGACGGCGCTGCGCGACCTGACCTTTCCCTATGCGGGCGATGCGACCGATGCCTTTGCCGTGACCACGGCGCAGGGGTCGGGTTTCGTCGATCAGGGCACAGGCGAACTGCTGGTCTGGGAAACGCCCGGGCCTTGGGCGCGGATCGGGGAATGGATCTATCTGCTGCATACGGGCGAGGGCGCGGCGGTCTGGGGGGCGATCCTGGGTCTGCTGACGCTGGCCGCGCCCGTGCTTGCCGTGACGGGGGGGATGATCTGGCTGCGGCGGCGCAGGAATCGGCCCAGCCTGCCGGGCATGGTGCGCGCCGACCGGGCCGAGACGGTGATCCTTGTCGCCAGCGAAGGGGGCAGCACCTGGGGCTTTGCCAAGGCGCTGGGATCGGCGCTGCAGGCGGGCGGCGGGACCGTCCACCTAGCCGCGCTGGCGGACCTCGCCCCCGCCACCTATGCCAAGGCGCGCCGGATCGTGATCATGGCCGCGACCTGGGGCGACGGCGCGCCCCCCGCCGCCGCGCAGGGCGCGCTTGCCCGGATCGCCGCAGCAACGCCGCATCCTGACGCCCATCTTGCCATCCTCGGCTTCGGCGACCGCAGCTTCCCCGCCTTCTGCGCCTTTGCCGAGGCCATCGAGACAACGGCAACCGCCGCCGGCTGGCAGATGCTGCTGCCGCTAGACCGGATCGACCGCCAATCTGCGCAGGGCTTCGCCCGCTGGTCGCGCGCTTTCGGCGCGGCAATCGGGCAGCCGCTCGACATCCTGCACCAGCCGGAACCGCCGCGCGGCCTGCCGCTGACCCTGACCGCGCGCAAGGATCATGGCGAGGCCGTGCAGGCCCCGACCGCCATCCTGCGCTTTGCCCTGCCGCGCGGGTCGATCCTCGACCGCGTGACGGGACGGCTGAATTTCCGCCCCGGCGATCTGTTGGGCATCCTGCCGGAAGGCAGCAGCGTGCCGCGCTACTACTCGCTGGCCTCTGGCCATTGGGACGGCTTTGCCGAGATTGTGGTGCGAAAGCATCCCGGTGGGCTGTGTTCTGGGCAGCTGATCGAACTGCAGCCGGGTGACGTGGTCCGGGGCTTCATCCGGCGCAATCCCGGCTTTCAGCCGGATCGCGGCGAGGCCCCGCTGATCCTTGTCGGGGCGGGGACGGGCATTGGGCCGCTGGCCGGGTTCATCCGCGCGAATGATCGCGGACGGCCGATCCACCTGTGGTTCGGCGCGCGCCACCCGGATGCCGATTTCCTATACGCCGACGCGCTGGACCGATGGGCGGCCGAGGGGCGCGTCACCACCGTCGCCACCGCCTTTTCCCGCACCGCCGCCCGCCAGCATGTGCAAGACCGCCTGCGCGCCGATGCCGACTGCCTCCGCGACCTCGTGTCGAAAGGGGCAGGCGTCATGGTCTGCGGGGGGCGCGACATGGCGCAAGGGGTGCGCGAGGCGCTTGTGGAAATCTTGGCCCCGCTGGGTCAGTCACCCAACAGCCTGAAGGCCGGGGGACGCTATGCCGAAGACAGCTACTGATGGTTCCTTGCAAGTCTTTTCCGGGCGCACGATGGGCACCGAATGGCGCATCCTCGCGGATTCTATGCTCTCCGCCGCCGACAGTGACGCGTTGCAGGCCGATTTTCAGGCCGCGGTGGACGAGGTCGACAGCCAGATGTCCACTTGGTCCCCCGACAGCGCGCTCATGCGCTTCAACGCGGCCCCGGTCGGCCCGTGGCTTCCCTTGCCCGCGGCCCTTCTGACGGTGCTGGAAGCAGGGCTGGCCGTCAGCCAGGCCAGCGAAGGAGCCTTCGAGATGAATGTCGGCGACGCGGTCCGCGCCTGGGGGTTCGGCCCTGCACCGATCGACCTGTCCGCGATACAGGCCGCTCGCGCCGCCAGGCGCATCCGCGCGGCGCAGGCGCTGGAACTTGATCCTGCGGCGGGGATGGCGCGCAAGACCGCGCCGCTTGCGCTTGATCTATCAGGCATTGCAAAGGGTTATGGCGTCGACCGACTGGCAGAGGTGGCGCAGGCGCATGGCGTGGCCCATGCGCTCTGCTCCATCGACGGCGAGTTGCGAGCCATCGGCACGCGGGCTGACGGGCAGGCGTGGCAGGTCGGTATCGACGCGCCCGACGGCGCGGTGCGGGGGGCGCATTCCCGTCTGACCCTTGCTGATTTGGCGGTCGCCACCTCGGGCGACTATCGCCATTTCGTCACCGTGAAAGGGCAGCGCCTTGCCCATACGATGCACCCTGAAGCCGGCGCGCCCCTGACCAGCTCCCCGGCTTCGGTCACGGTGCTGGGCCGGTCCTGCATGCTGGCCGATGCGATGGCGACGGCGCTGATGGTGCGTGGCGTGGACCGCGGGCTGGAGATTGCGCGGGACGTCGGGATGAGCGTCCTGTTCATCGAACGCAGCGGCAGGGTATCCGGGACTGGTCTGTTCGACACGGCATAAAGACGGAAGTCGCATCGTCAGTTTGGGAATCAACTTTGAGCCTAAGGTCGTGCCAAAGTCGTAGCGAGGTTAGGCTTGAGATTGGTGGTGATATCTTTCCTCTTGAGCAGTTGCGCTGAACGACGGATTTTCGTGTCTCTGATGATGTCACCGCTCCCCTCTGTGGATCTTCGCAGACCTACCTTGGCACATTGATGCCGTCGGGGGTCGGTGACATCATCAGAGCCGGAAGGATCCGGCATGATATCCGCTGGATGAAGAGTATGCGTGCAGGGACCGCGCCGCCCGAGCACCTGCGTCGGACTCTGCCGATAACGATGCCGGAAAAGAACGGGCCATGTGGGGTTCGAATTTTTCGCGGTGTCTGTCGACCCTAGACTTGCTGAAAAGAGCTTGTGGCAGGAGGAAGAGCGCTTCCTATTCGATTGGTAAGGCGGCATGCGGACTTGGCGGATTGGAACCGCCAAGTGAGTTGCCAACAAGACAAGACACACCTGGAAGGTGCAACGCAAAGGTGTCAGCTTTTCTTCGCCGATAAAATATAACCAGAGCCGGAATCGAACCAGCGACACGCGGATTTTCAAGCGGGGCAGAAGACCTGACCCATCTAGGGAAAGCCGCGCAGAAAACTGGCATCAAGCCATTGTAAAAGATGATTAAAATTCACATCAGGGCAACTCGCCACAGTCGCCGACCGGCTCCGAATCAACGGCCGGGCCACCGCGATTTCAAGTCCTAAGCAAGTCCAGGCAGAGTGCTCTCCGTGGCCTTCAAGGCCACTCGACATGGCCTGATCGCGTCTTCTCCTGCCCCAACCGAAGGGCAGAAGATGAAGAAGGAACTGACCGAGAAACTCGTCGCCGGTACCACCTGCAAGGGGCCGCGCCTCATGATCCGCGACACGAAGGTGACGGACTTCGCGGTCCGCATCGGAAAGCGGACCAAGACATTCGTGGTGGCCTGTCGCGACCGCGAAGGAAAGATGCGGACGGTCGCCATCGGGCTTTACCCGGACATCTCCGTCAAGGAAGCGCGCGACGCTGCCGCCCGTATCCGATCCGAGCTCAGAGGGGGCGGCAAGACCCCTGTATCCATCGCGATCGAAGAAGCACCAAAGATCGACCCCACCACGCTGCAAGAACTCCTGATTGAAGCCGAAGCCAAATTCAGCCGCACCCTGAAATCCTGGCGATTGATCAGCGAGACGAACCGGAGATCTTCCGCACGGCGTTCCATCGAGTCCGTCTTCAAGCCCGTTCTCGACAAACCGGTCGAAAGCCTGACCGCCCACGACCTTGCCGAAGTCGTGGCCAACTACCGCCCCCAGGGACGCCAGACTGGGCAGACGGGGTCGGGCCATGTGTCCGGCACGATGTCCTATCTTGCCACCGTCCTGAACTGGGCGGCCCACCGCAAACGGTTCCGCCCCATCGGCGCTGGCCGCCAGCCGAAACTCAACGCGCCTGACATCCGCGAGGTCTTCGACCCGAAGCTGGATGATCCGACCATCACCGGCCTTCGGACACGGGTGCTCACGATCCCCGAATTCACCGCAATCTACCCTCTGCTCACCTATCCGCGCCCCGCGTCGCTCGAAAGGACACAGGTGCCGCCAGAGGAAGACTACGCCTATGTGGCACTCCGCTTCGTCCTGCTGACAGCGGCACGCCTGTCCGAGGTCACGACGATGAAGTGGGGCGATGTGGACTGGCTCAATGGTGTCTGGATGAAGCCGGATACGAAAGGGTTCGGCACGGCCCCACGGAAGCAGTCCCTTCCCCTGTCGGACAAAGCGCTGGACCTTCTCGCAAGCCTGCCGCGCGCAATGAAGGCTTTGCCGTCCGAACTCGTCTTCCCGAACGCAAACGGAGGACTGCAAATGAACTGGGACCGCGCGGGAAAGGTCATCCAGGCCGCCACCGGAACCTCGGGATGGACGCGCCACGACCTGCGCCGGACCGCGGCAACCGTCATGCTCCAGGCGGGCATTCCGGTGCATATCATCGAGACGATCCTGAACCACGCCTCCCCGATCAAGTCGGCGGGCGGGGGCGGAGCGTCAGAACATTATATGGTCGTAGCGCGGATGTGGACCAACGAAGTGGATCCAGTGAAAGACGCCCTCGACCGGCTCGCCGCGACCTATGACCGTCTCATCGCGATGATGGAGGCCCGGATGAAGGACCGCGCGCGTCTGCCATGACAGCGCAAGCTCATCCGTCGGCCCAATGCACGCGAAGCCCGCGTGTCAATCACTTGTCCTTCTTGGCAAGTTCAAGCACGGACAGACAATTCGAAAGCGTCGTTGCAAGGATATTGATCGAGCCTGTGCGCAAAGCCCCCAGCATTGCGGTCACCTTGCTGGGCTCGGATGCCAAAGCGATGGTCGTGCTGATGAGGCGCAGATCATCGCGGCTCAGGCCGATAACCCGACCGCCGATTTCGGCATTGCATGGAGCGCCAGCGCGATCAAAGAAATCGTAGCCCATCAGGTCTCCGACCACGCCCGAAGCCTGTGCCCGCTTGAATTCGTCTTCCGTGAACCAGCCCATTCTCGCCATGTGGCTGTCAGGCCCAAGATCCCCGATCCCGATCAATGCGAAATCCGCGCTTCGGGCAAGGTTCATTGTACGCCGGATCGTCTCGTGCTGCATCAGGGCTTCACGAAGATCGGCGTCCGGAACAAAGGCTGGCGAGTAAAGCGTGGTTGCCGTGCCACCGTATCGACGCGCGAGGGCACGGCAGATATGGTCCGCGTTACCCTCCTCGCCAGCTTCCGATGCGCCGCCGCTGCCGCAGACGAAATTGATCGATTGGAAGGTGCGATTCGTTTGCACCGCTGCAACCGCGGCCACATTCCGGCCCATACCGACAGCGACGACAGAGTTCTCCTTGAGGTTGGACTCAAGGTATGTGCTGACCAGCATCGCCACATTCGAACGACGAAGTTCGGCCGACTGAGCATCGGGCGCGACCAGCAAGTTCTTCAACCCGAAACGGTCACAGAATTCCTGTTCGATTTCCCGGGTTTGCGATGAGTGAAACCTGACCCGTATTTCGACGAGACCCCGGTCCTGAGCCTCGCGCAGCAGCCGGTTCACCTTCATGCGGTTCACGCCCAAGGCACGACCGATGGTATCCTGAGTCTCGTGCTCGATGAAGTAGCGCCGCGCGATTTCAGCCAGCAGCCCAACGCTCTCAGACTCGTCGCTCGCCACTGACGTTCCTCTCCCTAAGCCCGCAAGCGTGCCTTACCTCAGCCACCCTTGGATTCAAAGCTCGCTATTCTCTCCACCTTCGCGGTCGAGCGTCCTTGCTCGAAGGATGAGCGGTACCACGCTTCGACAATCGACTTCGCCAGCTCTGGCCCGACGACACGCGCGCCGATGCAGAGAACCTGGGCGTCGTTGCTCTTCTGAGCGCGTTCGGCTGAATATGTGTCGTGCGCCTGTGCCGCGCGAATACCCTTTACCTTGTTCGCACTGATGCACATCCCGATGCCCGTTCCGCAGATGAGCACTGCGCGGTCATGCTTCCCATCCGCTACGGCCTCGGCAACTGCGAAGGCAATATCGGGGTAAAGGGCGGTCTCGTTCTCCTGGACACCATAGTCAGAGACACTCGCGCCAAGCTGCGCAAGCTGAGCCTTGAGCTTTTCCTTCAGGTCATAGCCCGCTTCATCACAGCCGATCGCGACACGCACGGTTGGGTCCTCCCGCAGAAACTTGTCTTATCATTTGATACGGTGATGTTCATATGTCAACGTCAGCGGGCGGAGTGTCAGCAAGATTTTTTAGAAACCCGCTTCTGTCCGCGTCAGAAAGCGAGCAATTCTGCACCGCAGCGACACGAACTTTCCAATTTGCGCCCTTGACTGGCGTATCAGGAGGCACATAGTCTGTTCAAATGATCAGATCGGGTATGAGGAGATGCCACGGTACTGATCAAATGAACGGGAGGTACTGGTGACCGCGCTGCTGGAGATTGAAGGGTTGGCCAAGGCATTTGGGGGCGTTGCCGCCCTCAAGGATGGTCGCTTCACGCTCCAGCCGGGATCCGTACACGCGCTCTGCGGGGGGAATGGCGCAGGCAAATCAACTTTCCTCACCATCGTCATGGGCATCCAGAAACGTGATGCGGGGATTGTCCGGCTCCTTGGACGCGAAGTGGATTTCGACAGCCCATCGGAAGCATTGAATGCCGGAATCTCGATCATCGAGCAGGAGCTTTCTCCTGTTCCTGCCATGACGGTCGCAGAAAACATCTTTCTTGGCCGCGAGCCGACACGATCCTTCGGTCGGATCGACTTTCCCAAAATGAACGTGATGGCCGCCGACCTTCTTGCCCGGCTTGGGTTCGCCATCGAACCGACGGCTCTGATGATGGACCTGACCGTATCTCAGACACAGCTTGTCGAGATCGCCAAAGCCCTCAGCTACGAGTCCAAAGTCATCATCATGGATGAGCCGACGTCGGCTCTTGGCGAGCATGAAGCTGACCAACTCTTTGAAGCCATCCAGCGCCTGAAATCAGAAGGCAAAGGGATCATCTACGTGTCCCATCGCCTCTCAGAGATATTCCGCATAGCCGACAGCTACACCGTGTTCCGTGACGGGTCGCACGTCGGCTCGGGACGCCTCGAAGACATCACCCGCGAGGACCTGATCCGGATGATTGTCGGGCGTTCTCTGAACGAAGAATACGTCAAGGAAAACGTGCCGACCGATCAGATGGCACTGCAGGTTGCGGGTCTGTCCCGGAAAGCATCGGTGCGGGACGTGTCTTTCTCGCTTCGCAAGGGCGAGATACTGGCCTTCTACGGCCTGATGGGATCGGGGCGCACGGAAATCCTCGAAAGCCTGTTTGGGCTGGCCAATGATGTAACCTCTGGGACCATTTCGATCGGATCGAAATCCGTAAAGCTGCGCAGTCCATCCGACGCCATCGCCCACGGTTTGGCACTGGTCACCGAAGATCGCAAAGGCAGCGGTCTGGTTCTCGGACAATCCGTTCGGGACAATCTGTGCTTGGCCGATCTCGCATCCTTCGGCTTCGGGCCTGTGATGAGCCGCCGCAAGGAAAGCACGGCGGCGGCACAGATGATCGAAATGTTCTCGATCAAGACCGCATCAGATGAATTACCCGTTTCGGGCCTCTCCGGCGGCAATCAGCAGAAAGTGGTGCTGGGGAAATGGTTCCTCACCAAGCCGTCGATCTTGCTCCTCGATGAGCCGACGCGCGGAGTGGACGTAGGCGCAAAGCGCGAAATTTACCGCATCACCTCTGACTTCGCCCGTGAAGGCGGGTCGGTTTTGATGGTGTCCTCTGAAATCGAAGAAGTCCTCGGCATGGCCGACCGAATTCTCGTCGTTCGGAATGGCCGGATCGTAGGCGAACTCAACGGTCACGAAGCGACGGCTGAACAGCTCGTCCATCTGGCCGCATGACGGATTGAAAGGCAGACTGAAATGACCGCCACACAAGCAGCCAAGGCAAGGAAGCAACTGAGCGCCGCAGACATCATGCAGCGCTATGGTATCCTGCTCGCCTTTATCGCGGTCTGCCTCGTTCTCGCGATCGTCAACGAGAACTTCCTCTCCTCCCGCAACATCCTAAACGTGCTTCGCCAGACGGCCATCAACGGCATCCTTGCGATTGGCATGACCTTCGTCATTCTCGCACGCGGGATCGACCTTTCCGTCGGCTCCGTCGTCGCGCTGGCAGGGATCGTGGCCGCATCCTTGGCGACGACATCTTCCACAGCCATGGTGGCAGGCGGCCCCTACCCTGCCCTGCTGGCTATTGCCGTCGGGCTCGGCGTCGGCGCTCTGTGCGGCTTCGTGTCCGGGATCGTCGTCGCCCGCTTCAACGTGCCTTCGTTCGTTGCAACCCTCGGCATGCTGTCTGCTGCCCGTGGCCTGACGCTGCTCTATGCCGACGGCAAGCCTGTGCCTGCACTGACACCCGAATTCCGCTTCATCGGTGCCGGGAACATCGGAGGCATTCCGGTCCCGGTCATCATCTTCGGGCTGGTCTTCGTGATCGCCTGGTGGGTGCTGAACCACTCGCGCTTCGGACGCCATGTCTACGCCGCTGGTGGCAACCCTCACGCTGCCATCGTGTCCGGCATTTCCGTCAGCCGCATCCGCATGTGGGTGTTCGTAATCTCCGGCGTTCTGGCCGGCCTTGCAGGAATGGTGCTGGCAGCCCGTACGGGGTCGGCCCTGACGCAGGCAGGGATCGCGTACGAACTTGATGCAATTGCCGCGGTGGTCATCGGCGGGACGAGCCTTGCAGGCGGCGTGGGCAGGATCACCGGTACCCTGATCGGCGCGCTGCTCATCGGTGTGATGAACAACGGCCTCGATCTGATGGGGGTCGAGTCCTACTACCAGCAGGTCATCAAAGGAATTCTGATCGTGGCAGCAGTCATGCTCGATCAGTCACGGAACAAGCGGGAATAGCCGCTTGCTGGGCGGCTGCGAGCCGCCCTCCCCGAGACGACTCCAAACTTTCAGCGCAACCAATGGGAGGAAACGCGCAATGAAAAAGTCCTTGCTTTGCCTGACGACGGCCATGGCCCTTGTGGCAGGTGCGGCCCACGCGCAGGACAAGCCGAAAATCGGCGCTGCCGTCTATGGCCTGAACGCCGAATTCATGCAGATCTGGTCGGCAGCTCTCGAAGAGCATCCCGCTGTTACGGGCGGCATGGTTGACCTGACCATCTTCGACGGCCGCTACGACGCTCTGGTCCAGCAAGAGCAGTTCGAAACGATGATCACCGAAGAATATGACGCGATCATCTTCGTTCCGATCGACATCGAAGCTGGCGCTGCTGCCGTCGAAGCTGCTGCAGCCGCTGGCATCCCGGTGATCGGCTCCAACACCCGCGTGAACAGCGACAAGCTGGCCGCTTACGTTGGCTCCGACGACGTGCAGTCGGGCTACATGGAAGCCAAGTACATCCTCGACAAGATCGGCTGCAAAGGCAACGTCGTGATCCTCGAAGGTCCGATTGGCCAGTCGGCCCAGATCCAGCGTCTCGAAGGCAACCAGAAGGCTCTGGCGGAATGCCCCGACGTCAAGGTTCTGGAGCAGCAGACCGCCAACTGGAGCCGCGCTGAGGCGCAGACCCTGATGGAAAACTGGCTCACGACCCACGGCGACTCCATTGACGGCGTGATCGGTCAGAACGACGAAATGGCGCTCGGCGCGATCGAAGCGATCAAGGGCGCTGGCATGAACGTCAGCGACTTCGCCATCGCCGGCATCGACGGCATCACCGATGCGCTGAACGCTGTCAAAGCGGGCGACATGGCTTCGATCCTGCAGGATGCCCGAGCTCAGGCACAGGGCGCTCTTGACCTCGCGATCCACAAGGCGATGGACGGCAACTACGAGCCGATGTCGGACATCTGGGCAACCTACACCGACATGCCGTGGAACGGCGGTGCTGACGCCCAGTACAACGTGCCGTGGACCCCGGTTTCGGCAGAGAACGTCGACGCTCTGCTTGCTCAGCGCCAGTAAGCACTAAAACCAACATCTCGTGCCGGATCCGCTACTCGCGGGTCCGGCCTTCGATGCAAAAGGAAACGGGAATGGCACCTGCCGTGGATTTCAATTTCGGACTGGATGGCAAAGTCGCCCTCGTCACCGGAGCAGCCTCGGGAATCGGCGCGGCGATCGCCGACGCTTTTGCGAGCAAGGGTGCCAAGGTCGCCGTCGTTGACCTGAACAAGGAGGCAGCGGAAAAGAAGGCTGCGGGCTTGTCGAATGCGGCGGCCTTCTCTGCAAACGTCGCAGACCAGAGTTCCGTCTCCAAAGCCGTCTGGGATGTCGTCGCGCAGTTCGGCCGTATCGACATTCTCGTCAATTCCGCCGGTATCGTGGACCTCGCGCCCGCCGAAAACATCTCCCTCAATGCTTGGCAGCGCACGCTGGATATCAACCTGACCGGAAGCTTCCTGATGGCGCAGGAAGTCGGTCGCCACATGATCGCCCAGAAACACGGCAAGATCATCAATCTGGCCTCGCAGGCAGGATCGGTCGCCATCGATGGCCACGTTGCATACTGCGCCTCGAAATTTGCCGTCATCGGCATGACCAAGACACTGGCGCTCGAATGGGGCCGTCACGGTATCACGGTGAATTCCATCTCCCCGACGGTCGTCCTGACGGATCTGGGTCGGAAAGCCTGGGAAGGCCCCAAGGGCGAAGCGATGAAGGCCCTCATCCCCTCAGGGCGCTTTGCCGAACCGCAAGAGATTGCTGCGGCTGCCGTTTTCCTCGCGTCCAACGGGGCTGACATGATCAATGGTGCCGATCTGCTCGTGGATGGCGGCTACACCGTGAAATGATCGCTGCGCCTCGGGCAGCAACAGACGTCAAAGACACAGGGAACGGAAATGCAGAGATTTGTGAACAACCCCGACGACATCGTCGACGAAACGGTGCGCGGCTTCGTGCGCGCCCATCGCGATCTTGTTCGCATTGACCCCAATAACAACCGGGTCGTTGTTTCACAGTTCGCCCCCAAGCAGGGCCGCGTTGGCGTCGTGACGGGCGGTGGGTCCGGTCATGAACCTGCTTTCATCGGCTATACTGGCCGCAACATGGTGGATGCCGTAGCCGTCGGCGAACTCTTCTCCTCACCCACCGCCAAAAGCTTTGCAGACGCCATCCGTGCCTCCAATGGCGGCGCTGGGGTCGTTGTTCTCTACGGGAACTACGCGGGCGACAACATGAACGTCAAAATGGCACAAAAGATGGTCGCCAAGGAAGGGATCGAAGTCCTGACCGTCGTTGCCAACGACGATGTCTGCTCCGCCCCTGCCAGCGAAATGGAAAAGCGTCGCGGCGTTGCCGGAGAAATCTTCATGTGGAAGATCGGCGGTGCCAAGGCTGCCTCCGGTGCATCGCTGCAGGAGGTCCGCGATACCGCGCAGCGGGCAATCGACAACTGCCGTTCCATTGGCGTCGGCCTCGGCCCATGCACCCTGCCTGCGGTCGGCCATCCCAATTTCCAGATCGAACCCGGAAAGATGGAGTTCGGCATTGGCCACCACGGCGAACCCGGGGCATTCGTTGCGGATTTGCGTCCCGCAAACGATGTTGCCGATGAAATGGTGAAGGTCGTCTTGGACGACCATAACCTGCCTGCGGGAACCGAAGTCGCCGTTCTGGTGTCCGGTCTTGGTGCCACCCCTATCAATGAGCTTTATGTTCTGCATGATCGCATCGAACAGCAGATCGAAGCGCGCGGGCTGGTCGTGCATAAAGCCTATGTGGGTAACTACTTCACATCGCTGGAGATGGTTGGCGCAACGCTCACCGTTATGGCGCTCGACGAGGAACTGAAATCTCTGCTGGCTGTGGAAACAGCCTGCCCTGGCTTCTGAGGTCCGAAATGCCTTCGTTCAAGAATTCCGCTTCAGCTGGCATCGTGACCGAACTTGCCGAAGTGATCGTGGCCAACCGCGCATACCTCTCCGAGATCGATGGCCTCATCGGTGACGGCGACCACGGCGTCAACATGGCCAAGGGCTTCGGTCGGGCTGCGGAACGGATCTCGGTAAAGGACATGTCGTTCGGAAATGCGCTTTCGGAACTATCCGATGTGCTGATGTCCGAAATCGGCGGGTCGATGGGACCGCTCTACGGCATGATGTTCCAGGATATGTCCGAAAGTGTCGAAGCCGCAGAAGATGTCGATGAGAAGGCCTTCGGCAAAATGGTGCGTGCAGGACTTGAGGCTGTTCAAAGCATCGGCTCCGCGAAAGTGGGCGACAAGACCCTGATGGACACGCTGGTCCCCGCCGTCGAAGCTTACGAAGGGGCAATTGCCTCCGGTCAGGGATATGTCGCTGCTCTGGAGGCCATGAAGGTCGCCGCCGCCAAGGGGCGCGACAGCACCATCGATCTGGTCGCAAAGATCGGTCGGTCGGCACGTCTCGGTGAACGCTCGCGAGGCGTCCTTGATGCAGGGGCTACGTCTTGCTGCCTCATCCTCACGGCTCTCGCAGATGGAGCAGCAAAGCGCCTCAGCGCCTGACCCCGGAACATCTCTACGCTTCAGCCCGCAAGCGCACGCCCACCTTAACCCAGCCAACCAAAACAGGCTCAATCGCTTTGGCGAGCCTGTTGTCATGACTTTACAGGAGCCCAAATGCAGTTCTTTGCCGACACCGCCGTGCTCACCGAGATCGATCAGCTCAACAAGATCGGTCTGGTCGACGGGGTGACCACGAACCCGACCCTGATCGCGAAATCGGGTGCCGACTTCAAAGAGGTCATCAAGGACATCTGCTCCATGATCAGGGGGCCCGTATCTGCCGAGGTCGCTTCGCCTGCTTATGAAGGCATGGTTGCCGAGGGCGAAGTGTTGGCCGCTCTTGCACACAACGTGGTCGTGAAGCTGCCGATCACGGTGGATGGTTTGCGTGCCTGCCGCTACTTCGCAGATAAAGGCATCAAGACAAACCTGACCCTCTGCTTCACTGCCAACCAGGCTCTTCTGGCCGCGAAAGCAGGCGCGACCTACGTGTCACCTTTCATCGGCAGACTGGATGACATCAACTTGGACGGCATGGAATTGATCCGCAACATCCGGACGATCTTCGACAATTACAGCTTCGACACCCGGATACTCGCGGCATCTGTTCGGTCGGCAAACCATGTGACTGAAGCTGCCCTTGCCGGGGCAGATGTGGCGACCATGCCGACTTCGGTGATCCTGAAGCTCGCCGAGCATCCCTTGACGGACAAAGGCCTCGCCACCTTCCTGGCCGACTGGAAAGCTACCGGGCAATCCATTCTGTAACCGCGGCGAAAGATGTCCGCCTATTGCGGGCATCTCTTGCGCTACTCCTACCAACTTTTCGAAGATACTTGGCTATGCGGATCTGCGGGCCAAGGAAACTGCCCCGGCTCAAACTGTGTCTTGGTCGAACGGATCGGACCCGAAGGGGCGCGTCAGGACCTTCAGGATCTCCCGCGACTGGAAAACGCGGTTTCGCGACTGCGCTTTCCTCAAAGTCAGAACGCCCGCCTTCTCCAATTGACCGATCCCGTCGTTGGCGCTCTTGAAGCTGACATCCAGAAGCTGTGCGAGTGTTTTCGCCGTGAGCACCGGATACGCCGGGAGCAAACGGAGTGTCCGGTCAGCCGCGGAACTCCGCCTCAGGGTAATTCTTTCACGCCAGCCTGCCTCAATCGTGGCGATTGCCTTCATCGTCACCTTGAACTCCGCTTCGATCCCCAGAATTGCCTCCGAGATCAGTCGCACCAGCGGTCCGTGGTCGAGCCGCTGCTGCGCTGCCTTGAGGGCGGCAAAATAGGCCTGCTTGTGGTCCGCTGCCTCGATCCACGGGGAGATATAGACGGGCGCATGACCCTCTGCCGCGAACATCAGCGGGATCAGGATGCGCCCGATCCGGCCATTGCCGTCAGAGAATGGGTGGACCGCTTCGAAATGCGCATGTGCAACTGCCGCGCGGACGATCGGGGAAACCTGCGAAGGGTCCTCCACATCCGCGCGCATGTAGGCGAGTGTATCCTCAAGACAGGCAGCGACGCGATCAGGCGGCGGCGGGTTCCAGCTGGAGTTGTCGGGGGTCGGGCCGATTGGTCCGATCCAGACGACCCTGTTTCGCAGCACGCCCGGCGTGTCGCGGTATCGCTCCATGTTCGAGGCGAGGATGCGATGCAGATCGCAGACAAGATCCAGCGTGAAGCCGTCGCGCCCCATTTTCGATATCACGTCGAGACCTTGGGATATGGCCTGCGTCACCCCACCGATCTCGCGGATATCTCCCTCGGTCTCCCCATCCGCCTCTCCGGCCAAAAGCGCGTCGAGCGTTCCGTGGGTGCCTTCAATCGACGAACTGGTCAGCGCCTCCTGCCGCTCGAGTATCCGCGTGAGGGCGAAAGCGGAAAGGCCGGGCCGGACATATTCGGTCATGCGTACAAGGGCGGCATTCGCCTCGTGGAGAAGCGCGCCCACCTCGGCTCCGCCGATTGGGATCGATCCCCGCGAGGGGGCCATCGGCACCACGCCCCGGTGATTGGAATGGGGTGCAGGATAGGGGATTAGCGTGGCACGGACGACAGCAGAGAGATCGCTGTAGCGCATGGGAAACCTTCAATAAGGCTGGGAACTCATGAAGTATATTGTACCTTGTCGCATAAAGGTAAATAAAAAGCTGCGCGAGAGGCCATATTGTAGGTTGTTCCGTCTCAGCGACCACTTCCGGAGGACGTCACATCAGCCCGCAGGGCCGCCGCTTTCGCAGGCATGCGACACGCATCAAACCCGCCTCTGAAATTTTTTCGACGGACTCATGTCCCCGCCGCATCAACAACGGCGGCGAACATGACCACTCATCTCTTCTCTGAATCCCAGACGCTCCGACTCACCAAGGCAATCGTCGAAAAGGCGACGACCGATGCCGGGAAACGTATCGAACTGCGCGACAGCGTGGTATCGGGCCTCGTCCTGCGCGTCTCGCCGACAGGGCTGCGCCGGTATGTCTGCAAGATCAGCATGGGCAAGAAGACCCCGGCGATCGCGCTCGGCTCGCCCGACAAGGTCGACCTCGAAATGGTCCGGATTCAGGCGCGTGACAAGATCCAGGCTGTCAAGAAAAACACCCTCAAATATGGCCCCCGTTCCGCATGCCGCGTGACCCTGCGCCAATTGATCCTCGAGGCCACCCCCATTCTCGCCAAGCGCAAGAACGGAGGGAAGATCTGGTCGCTGCGGGAGCACCGCAAAACCCCCGACGCCGTCGGAACGCTTGAAAAGGTCTTCCAGACTCTTCTGGACGAGCCTGTGCGCGAAATTGACCCTGACACGATCGATGAGGTCGTCACGCAAGGGCACAATGCCGCGGCCCCCGGATCGGCATCTCGCGGCCTTTCCTACCTTCGCACCCTTTACGACTGGGCGGCGCAGCGTGGGAAATTCGCAAAAACCGGAAGCGGCCGGAAAGTGCCCATCGAACTCCCCGAAGTGGAGAAAATCACCAAACCCGCCGAACCTCGCCGCCGCGAACGCACCTTGAACTTCAGGGAAGCCGGATTGGTCTGGCGGGAAGTGACCAAGCCTGATGCCGGGGTTGGCCACTCCGCCCACCGCTTCATCATGTGCACAGCCTCCCGACGCGGGCCCGTCGCCAAGATCCGTTGCGGTGATATCAACCCTATCAACGGCACTTGGACCTTCGTCGCGAAGGGAGGCGAAACCAAGACCATCGGTTTGTCTCAGTCGATCATTGCCTGGGTGACTTCTTTGCCGAGCTACGACCGGAGAAACCTTGACGCATATCTTTTCCCGAACAGCAAGGGCGGGCCGTTCTGCGACTGGGATGCCGCAACGAAGGCCATTCAGGAGGCAACCGGCACCGCGAACTGGACGCGCTACGACCTGCGCCGGACCGCAGCCTCAGCTCTCGAAAGCTATGTCGACGATGACTTCCCGCATCACGAACTGCTCTCCCATGCCAATCCGGGCGATGGGCACCTGAAAGCCAAAGCCGTGGTCGACCGCCTGATGACCAAGCCGCATCAGAGCGGCATTGGCTTGACCTATCGGCCCGAGACGGATCCGGGGATCGAAAAGAGCATGCGCAAGCGGACGCGCGCAGCGACCGCGAGGTTGGAGCGGTACTATGAGGAATGTGCGATGATGGTTGAATAACTGTCGGGGCCAGAAGTCGTGGCTTGCTCTATCGGTCCGATGCTTCCTGCTTCCACGAATACCAGACCGTGGGACGCATCTCGTCCTCACTCAGAAAGGTTCGCACAGAGAATAGAGGAACTCCGGCAGCATCATTGCAGACCAATCCCCAATCTTCGTCCAGGGCAGCCTGGTCCAAGCCGCCTGCCCAGACCCCATTCGCGACTGCTGGAATGAAATGATCGCCACTCTCGGTGAAATCCCTGCCCTGCGCCAAGCCCCGCAGGACACGCATGCCTTCCTGATCGGCAACTGGCAAAAGCGGGCGGTCCAGCGCAACCGCGCTACGCTCCACCAACCTTTCGAGAGCATGCAGGCAGAAGCTGGCCCGAGACACATGATACCCGACACCGGTCCGTAGGCACCGGATCGCAAACCGTGTATAGACCACCGCCGTTTCGGTGAAGAGCTCCTGCTGATCAATCTGGTTGCGGATCTGGCAGACATTGCGCACGAAGACGACAAGCCCTTCGTCGCCCTTGGCAACTTTCACCACGCCCTTCCGTGAAGCCAGTTGTTGCGCGAGCCGATGCATGGCCTTCGCATTCGGCCGCATGTTCGTCGAGAGGCGGACGAGAGCGGCAACATCTGCTTCGGCCTGCGCCGCATGCGACATTGCCTGACGCGCGAGACCGCGTTTCAGGGCAGTCCGGAGGGAAGCGTTGGTCGCAAAATGGCTGTGCTGGATCTGCATCGAACCTTCCTTTCATCGGCAAATGGAAAAGCTCTCGTCCCAAATCTGACTTTACGTGCTATGGGTGGCAAAACCTGTCACGGGCATTAACCATGTCATTCACCAAAGCCGTCGACCTGCTCCGCCTCGCCGAAATGGCAACGTCGCGCCATTCAGGCGTTGGCCTCGGTGACATCGAAGAGGAATTCGGCGTCGACCGCCGAACCGCGCAGCGCATGACGCGGGTGCTGGAAGAGGTGTTCGACACCTGCACCACGCGCATCGACGACGAACGCCGCAAATACTGGCGGCTCGACGGCAACGCCGCCCGCCTGATGCTCGCCCAAGGCATCCGCGACAGCGAACTCGCCGCCCTCGAAATCGCCCTTCGCCGCGCCGAAAGGGATGGCGCGACGATCGAGGTGAAAGCCCTGAAATCCCTGCGAGACCGTCTGCTTGCCAGCATGGCCCGCCCCCACGCCCGCCGCGCCGAAAGCGATGCCGAGGCGGTGCTGGAGGCCTATGGCTTCGCCTCGCGCCCCGGGCCGCGGGTTCGGACCGCCACCGTCGTCCTCGAAACGGTGGCCGAGGCGCTGAAGGGGCCGAACCTTCTGACCATCACCTATGCAGGCGGCAGCAAGCCTGACGGGACCGAACGCACCGTCGAACCCTACGGAATGCTCCTTGGGACCCGCCGCTACCTCGTGGCCAAGGTCAAGGGCGGCAACGGGCGCTTGCAGCACTTCCGCCTTGACCGGATCACCGCCGCGCGGCTGGAGGCCGCGTCCTTCAACCGCGATCCCGACTTCAACCTTGAAGCCCACGCCGCCCGCGCCTTCGGCAGCTTCCACGCGGACGAGGAATTCGCCGAGGTGATCTGGCGCTTCGCCCCGAAGGCTGCGGCCGTCGCCCGCGAGTTCATCTTCCACCCGCTGCAAGAGGTAACGGAGGAGCCGGACGGAAGCCTGACCGTCCGCTTCCACGCCTCGGGGCATCTAGAAATGGCCTGGCATCTCTACCTCTGGGGCGACGCGGTCGAGGTTCTGGCCCCCGACCGCTTGCGTTCGATGGTTGCAGGCTTCCAGCGCAGGGATTTCCCCGCGCTGCCCTGATCTGTCAGGCACCCCAACGTGCGAAGAGCGCTCGGGACGGAGACTGATCCCAAAGCCGCAGATGTGCCCAATCGGCAACCGGCAGACCCCTGAACGCCTGCTTGACGAAGCGCCGCGCCAGCCGGTCGTCGATCAGATCGGCGATCAAGGCCAGCACCACCGTCGCCGGAGGCAAGCCCACAACCGCTGCGAAGTGGGCTGTCAATCGGCGTGCAAAACTGACCCCTTATCGGCGCCCAATTTTGACCCCCCTATGCTGCGTCGAGATCAGGGCCTGAGCCGACGGAACTGATCACAGAGTGGAGGCGGGTCAGGCCCTGATCGGGGTCAGGCGCGGTTTTTGAAGCGCCAGGACTCGTTGCCGGTTTCGATGATTTCGCAGTGATGTGTCAGGCGGTCGAGGAGCGCCGTGGTCATCTTGGCGTCGCCGAAGACGGTGGGCCATTCGCCGAAGGCGAGGTTTGTAGTGACTATGATCGATGTGCGTTCGTAGAGGCGGCTGATGAGGTGGAAGAGCAACTGTCCGCCGGATTGCGCGAAGGGCAGATAGCCGAGTTCATCGAGGATGACGAAGTCGAGGCGGGTCATGTAATCGGCCAGCCGCCCCTGCTTGCCGCCGCGGGTCTCGGTCTCCAGCCGGTTCACCAGATCCACGACGTTGTAGAAGCGGCCCCGGGTGCCATTGCGGATGAGCGCACGGGCAATGGCGATGGCGAGATGGGTCTTGCCGGTTCCGGTGCCGCCGATGAGGACGACGTTGCGCTGGTCGGCGACGAAGCTGCCAGTGGCCAGTTCCCGAACCAGCCCCTCGTTGATCGGTGTGCCGGTGAAGTCGAACTCTTCGATGTCCTTGGCCAGCGGCAGTTTGGCGACGGTCATCTGGTAGCGGATCGACCGCGCCTGTTTCTCGGCGATCTCTGACTGCAGCAGGTCTCCAACGATGCGGGGCGGTTCGTGCTGGCGCTTGATGCCCGCGGCCATGACCTCGTCATAGGCGCTGCGCATCCCGTAGAGCTTGAGGCTGCCCATCAGGTCTAAGATTTGGGTGCGTTCCATGTCGGCTGGTCCTCCTGAGGCTGTCGTAGCGGGCGCAATCGGCCACGGGTTCGTGGGTCAGGCGCAGCGCAGTGGGGGTGAGTAAAAGCGGTGGCGGGGTCGGGTCGCGCCGTCGGGCGAGGATGTTGATGACGACAGGGGCGGAATGGACGCCCTGTTCCACGGCTTCGCGGCAGGCGGCTTCGACAGCCTGCAGCCCATCATCGGGCACGCAGCTCAGGATCTGGACCATCTGGCGGTCGCCGTCATCGCTGCCATTTAGCTTGCGCCGGATCGTCGCCATGGCAGGCGGGAGCACCCAGTCCTTGAACGGCGCACCATTGCGCAGCGCCCCCGGTTTGCGTGCCAGAACAGGCACATAGTGCCATGGATCATAGACCGTCTGGCCCCGCCCGAAGGCGCGGGCGTGCTCGCCCACCACCACGCCATCCTGCCGAATGACAATCCGCTCGGCATAGGCATGCACCTCGACGGGGCGTCCGACCGCCGTGACCAGGACGGAATACTTGTTGTTGTCGAACCGCACCGTGCAGGTCTTTGACACCGAGGCTGGCACGCTGTGGAAGCCGTCGAAGCGTCCTACGTAAGGGACGAGGTGGGGTCGCTCGGCCTCGAACATCTCCCAGATCGTCTTGTCGACCTCTTCCACATGGCGATGTGCCTTGGCGTAGGCCACGCATTTGTCCAGCAGCCAGGCGTTCAACTCGTCGAGGCTTTTTACTCGCAGCCGCGGCGTGAAGAACCGTTCCCGCACTAGCCCAACTTGGTTCTCGACCTGCCCCTTCTCCCAGCCCGATGCGGGTGTGCAGGCGACGGGTTGGACAAGGTAGTGACTGCACATCTGAAGAAAGCGGCGGTTATAGTGCCGCTCCTTGCCGGTGAAGACCGCCTCCACAGCTGTCTTCATGTTGTCGTAGATGCCCCGTGTGCAGGTGCCTTTGAAGAAGGCGAAGGCACGGTCATGTGCGTCGAACACCATCTCCTGGCTCTCGCGCATGTAGGCGCGGGCGAACATCATCCGGCTGTGGCAAAGCCGGACATGCGCCACCTTGACCGTCACCGTGACGCCCAAGATCACCACGACCTCGTGGCTCCAGTCGAACTGATAAGCCTCACCCGGCGCATCGTAGAGCGGCACATAGGCTTCCGCCGTCACCGCACCCCGGTTCTGCGACCAACTCTTGGCGAACCGGCGCACGGCATCATAGCCGCCCTCGTATCCGAGCCCGCGCAACTCCTCAAAGATGCGGATCAGCGTGAGGCGTTCCCGCGCCGGCTTGTTCGCGTTGGACGACAGGAACTGTTCGAGCTGACCTTGCCACGGCCCAATCCGCGGCATTGGCTGTCGTTCGCGCCCGTAGCTGAAATCCGTCTCGTCCGTCCGCAGGATCTTCCGGACGGTATTCCGCGACACGTGCAGTTCCCGCACGATCTTCTTCACCGACCAGCCCTGAACGTAGAAGGCCCGCCGGACCCGCGCGATCGTATCCACTCGCTTCAACTCCCCCTCCGTCCGCTGCCCCGCAACGGACGCTCCAACACAACATCAGAGGGGTCAAAATTGGACGCCGATACCCCGCCTTAGGGGGTCAAAATTACACGCCGAAACACAAATGGCGGCGCTGATGGGGATGCTGAATGACTAATCACCTGATCCTCATCGCCGTCGTCGCGACGGCAATCCTCGGCGGATCGTTCATTCTGCGTGCAAGCCTTCCGGTTTTGTCGCAGATCCTCGGGATCGTTGTCGCCACGCTGGCAGCCGGACTCGCGCTTGATGCGCCCGGTCTTGTCGGAGCCGCGGCCTGGGTCATCGGCCTGGTCCTGACGGCTGTCGGATTTCTGCTTTCGGTGGGGGTTCGGTCTGGCTGGGCAAGGAAGGTCATAACCCGAGCCGGACATGTTGCCTGGTCTGGTGCCGTGATATTGCTCGGCTTCGGTCTTCCACCTCTCCTGACCCACGGACACGATGCCGTCGGCGCATCAGACAAGGACCGCATCGCTCTTGCCTCCGTTGCCGATCAGGCGGATCGGCGGTCAGGGGCTTTTCTGCTCGACACATCACGCGACGAGGCACGGCGCCGGATGTTGCGTGAACTCCTGCGCACGCACAGCATCGGCGATCCCGCCACTGCCGAGGCTGCCGCGATCATCCTTGTCCATAGCGACTGCGAGGGAGACTTTGCCCTCGCGATGAAGGTTCTCTTGGCAGTGCCGGGTCTGACACCAGAGGGGCGGCGTCTTGCGCGGATCGCCGAGGATAGGTGGCTTCTGGCGAGGGGGCTTCCGCAACGGCACGCCACGCAGATCGCCGTCAGGGCGGGACAGGATTGCCGGATCTGACCCGCCCGCTCTGCGCCGTGATCGGATGAGGCTCCTCACGTGTCCAGACGGTACAGCCCGATACGGGACATGACATCGGCCCGCGTTTTATCTGTCACCTCACGGGCGCGGGCGGTAACAACGGCCGCGAGTAGAGGCAAAGGATCAATGGAATGATCGTCGAGAGTTTTAACTTTCGCACCAAACAACCCCCACTGCAGCCCAAATGAGCCTTCTAGACTATGAAAACCAGACTACCGCGTGGCATTTGCACCTCATTTCAGGACCCTGAACCGCCCCCCACTCGTCCATGCGACGAGGTCCGAGTCATTGGGCGGCTCCATGCTGTAGTAGCTGTACTCAGAAGCCTGTTCGAACCATCGATACTGGGCACGCGTGAAGCGGAGCATAAGCAGGATCTCCCGCATTTCGTCGTGGATCTGCTGGATGTGTGCGTTGCGCGCGAAGGCCACTGAGACGAACTCGACAGTTCTGTAGCCCTGACCAATGGTACGAGCACTGCCGTCAGCTATCCAGAGCTCTTTCCGCATAGCAGGTCCGTAGGCATCCCGTAGGGCAGGGAGCATCTGAACTTGCTTATCGACTACCATTTTCCGGAATCTCTGGCGTTTTGCCTCTCCTGCTCTGACCCCCGATAACTCCTCCATCTGATGCTAGAGTCCGGCCCACTGAGAGGATCGGACATGAAGAGATCGAAGTTCACGGAAGAGCAGATCATTGGGATTTTGCGAGAGCAGGAGGCTG
The DNA here is from genome assembly GCF_051132405.1 of Tabrizicola sp. M-4. Classification (GTDB taxonomy): domain Bacteria; phylum Pseudomonadota; class Alphaproteobacteria; order Rhodobacterales; family Rhodobacteraceae; genus Paragemmobacter. The sequence continues at coordinate 219,470 of NZ_CP128607.1, read as the reverse complement.
GGGCGAAGACGACGGAACTGTGCCGCAAGCACGGGATGTCGGAAGCGACCTTTTACGCGTGGAAGGCCAAGTTTGGCGGCATGGATGTTTCGGACGCGAAGCGCCTGAAGCAGCTTGAGGACGAGAACGCCCGTCTGAAGCGGTTGTTGGCAGAGTCGCTTTTGGATCAGGCTGCCTTGAAGGATTTGCTGTCGCGAAAGTGGTAACGCCCGCCGCTAGGCGCGAAGCCGTCGCGATCCTTGTGGAGCATCACGAGATGAGCGAGCGGCGGGCGTGTTCCGTGGTCGGAGCGGACCGGACCTCCATCCGATATCGCAGTTGCCGACCAGACGATACAGATCTGCGCGAGCGCCTGCGGACGCTGGCGGGCGAACGGCGCCGCTTCGGCTATCGGCGGCTGCATGTCTTGCTGCGGCGAGAAGGCCATTCGGTGAACCACAAGAAGACGCAACGGATCTACCGTGAGGAAGGCCTGTCCGTGCGAAAGCGGAAGGGCCGCAAGAAGGCCAGTGGCACACGCGCACCCTTGCTGAGCATGGTCATGCCGAATGCACGCTGGTCTGTCGATTTCGTCCATGACCAGTTCGCGCATGGTAGGCGCTTCCGCATCTTCAACGTCATCGACGATGTAACGAAGGAGTGCCTGGCTGCGGTCGTCGATACCTCCATCTCAGGTCGCCGCGTTGCAAGGGAACTCACAACGTTGATTGAGCGGCGCGGCAAGCCTGGACTCATCGTCAGCGACCACGGCACGGAGTTCACTTCCAATGCGATGCTGGCCTGGAGCGAAGACGCAGGGGTGCCTTGGCACTTCATCGCACCGGGAAAGCCCATGCAGAACGGAATCTGCGAAGCCTTCAATTCCAAGATGAGGGACGAACTCTTGAATGAGACGCTGTTTTTTGGCCTCGACCACGCACGATCTGCCGTCGCGCGCTGGGTCGCTGATTACAACGCAACCAGGCCGCACTCCGCGCTCGGCTATCTCACACCCGCAGCCTATGCTGCCAAACTCACCGCAATGGGCGACCGGCTTCTCGAAACGGAAACGCTCCGCCGCTCGCCCATTGCTCACAACGCGCAACCGCGCCAATTTCAACCATCGGCTCTGGTTTCAGGTGGATGAGTAAAGGGGGTCAGAGCACTCCGTCCTCCGAAAGCGGCAGGCTCGCGCCCTCTTCGTACAGAAGAGCCCACGCCCCTAGCAGAACGAGGCCTGTGTTGATGCTGGTAACATCTTGAGTGTATTTCGATATCTCGACGTTTGGGATGGATACTAGCTCGCGGTCGAGTTGCTGTTCATAGGAGACGGCCTCTGCTTCCAGTTCGCGCTGCCTAGCCGCGATAGTTATGGCATTCTTTGCCTGCTGTTCCTGAACCCTTCTATCTCGCTCTGCATCTTTTTCCGCCTGCTTTTTCGCCTCTTCGGCGGCTTGACGTGCCGCTTTTTCCTCGGCGATTTTAGTTTTCTCACCCTCGTAGCGCGAAGGATCGAGTTCCTTGAGTTCCTTCAGCCACTTATCTTGATCGGACTTCTCAAGCTGGGCAAGGTATGCCTGTGGGTCCGCCTCCCGCAGCTCTGCAAGTTCCTTCGCCTGTATGTGCGCGCCATAGGAAATCAGGGAAGTCAACATGCCGACGAAGATCATCATCGCAGCATTGTATCCGCGATGTCCCAGATGCAGGTCCGGCAGCGGTTTGAAGATTGCGATGAAGCTGACAACCAAGACGGGTAAGCCAATGATCAGGCCCACTGTTGGGAAGATGGCGCCAACAATCATGCCAGAGATCATGAGGAAGATGATTTGGCCAAAGGCCTTGAGGAAACGGATGATCATGTCTGTGTCGTCGTTTGCAAAATGTGGTGGTTGGATCAAATCGTTCTTTCAGTAGGAGCGACTTCGATCTCCCACCTTGAGAGAACTTGCTGTCCGAAAAAGGCAACAATCAGGCAAGAGCAGGGTGGTTTGATACCGTGTCTTGGAAGAATTGGAACTTAGGCGGTTTGTGCTTTGAGGCCAAAATCCAACAAATTAGAACGCAGATTGCGTAGCGTGATCCAAGCTGCTCCGAGATTGTGCGAGACGCGCCCGTGTGTTCAGCTAGACAACAGCTGCTTTGGCGAACAAAACCCGGACCCAGCCGCATGGACTTTGACGATCTTGTTGACCGCGTTCCGGCCCCTGAGAAGCGAGCAGCCAAAGTCCCGAAAGGCATCGAGCATAAGATGCATGAAGGGGCGGTAATGGTTGCCTACGCGCTGCATCTGCTGCGCATGACCGAAGCTCGGCACGTCTATATCCATCCCGACGGGGAACACGGCAAGCGCTTCGACTTTGTAGGCTGGCTAGCAAAACGCGGGTTTGAGAAGGTTAGCGATCTTGGCACGACAAGATTTGGAGGCGATTACCAGCACAGTTGCGGTTGGCGGGTGACGATCAATCCGAGTTCCGGCAAAGGTGACGTCGTTGCGCAAATTGGGAGCCTAACGCTCTCGGCCGAGTGTAAAGGGGGCATAGTCAACACTCGGCATGCGGGACAAGTTTCTCGTATCAGGCAGGGTCTATGTGAAACCGTGGGCCTTCTGATGGCTTCTGAGAGCCAGGGAAGACAAGTGGCGGTCGTACCCCTGACCCCGCAAAGCCGGGCGCTCGCTGAGCGGATGGCAGAACGCTGTGCACGAGCGGGAATCGAAATTTCCCTTATCGGAGAGAAAGGTAACGTGATCGATGTCAAAGCCAACGGACAGCATCTGTGAAGAAGAGAGAAAGGTGGTTCGTTTGCCATTGGTAGTGTTCGTTCCCCATCGCTCCGGTCAAGTTATGCAAGAAGCGTCCCGAACTTGATCTGTTGCCGCGCTGTCCAGGCATCACTAAGCTGAACACAAGTTTAACAACGCCTTGGATTTGATGGCACTTCTGGGCTTCATAAGACGACGGACCGAGGATGGAAGACCTCTTCTCGAACGCTGTTTGTCTGTTGATCTCGAAGTCAATCCGAAGACCGCCGAAATCTTCGACCTCGCTGCCGTGATGCATGGCAGCGCCCCCGCTGTCGTGGGCGCAGGAGGAAACATAAGGCAGAAGCTGGACCAACTGGAAAAGGCCGCGGCGAGGCTGCCACACATCATCGGCCACAACATCCTAAAGCACGATATCGAACACCTCCTTGCCGCACGCCCAAAGTTGGCGGCAAAACTCTCTGCGCCGATTGATACGCTCTGGCTCAACCCTCTCGCTTTTCCGCGAAACCCCTACCACCACCTCGTCAAACACTACCATGACGGCCGCCTTCAGGCCGGGCATATCAACGATCCCGAGAAGGATGCCCGCCTCGTCTTTGAAGTGCTCGAGAACCAGATCAAAGCGTTGACCGAAATTGGCACGCAGTCGTCCGACACGCTCTTGGCCTACCACTACCTCGCCACACGCATTGAACGCTCCGACGGGTTCGACGCGATCTTTCACGAAATCCGGAAATCCCCCACACCAGACCGCGCCACGGCACTGGCGGCTATACGGCAACTGCTGGACGGAAAAGCCTGCGGCGCACAGATCAACCCGACCCTCGATCAGCTTTCCGACCCTCGCGCGGGCTGGCCAATGGCATATGCCCTCGCATGGATATCCGTAGCAGGTGGCGAATCCGTCATGCCGCCATGGGTGCGCGCAGCCTTCCCACAAGCAGCCCTTCTCGTCCGCACCTTGCGCGACACCAACTGCGGCAAGCCCTCCTGCGCCTGGTGTGCCACGATGAACGATCCCGTCGGCGCCCTGAAAAGGTGGTTCGGCTTCGACAGCTTCCGACCCCACCCCAGCGACAGCGCCGGTCGCCCGCTGCAACAGGTCATCGTCGCAGAAACCATGCGACACGCGAATGTCCTCGGCATCCTGCCCACGGGCACGGGGAAATCCGTCTGCTATCAGGTCCCGGCACTTAGCCTCTACGACAAGACCGGCGCCCTCACCGTCGTGATTTCCCCGCTGGTGGCACTGATGGCCGACCAGGTGCAGGGGATGGAACGCACTGGCATTTCCTCTGCCGTGACGATCAACGGCATGCTGTCGATGCCTGAACGGCAGGACGCACTTGATCGCGTCAGGCTAGGGCAGGCCTCTATCCTCCTCATATCCCCAGAACAGCTTCGCAGCGTCTCCGTCCGCTCCATTCTGGCGCAGCGTGAGGTTGGCCTTTGGGTGCTGGACGAGGCGCATTGCGTCTCGAAATGGGGCCATGATTTCCGACCAGACTACCGCTACATCAGCCGCTTCATCCGCGAATTCTCAGGCACCGAAAAACCTGCACCCGTCCTATGCCTGACCGCAACCGCCAAGCCCGAGGTTGTAAAGGAGATCACCGATCATTTCCGCCAAAGGCTCGGCGTGGAGATCAGCCTCCTCGACGGCGGCGCGACCCGCACGAACCTCTCCTTCTCCGTGCTGGAAACGAACAAGGGAACCAAGCTCAACGACATCCTGACCGTGATCTCCGAACGTCTGCCTGTAGTTGGAAAATCCGGCGCGGTCGTCTACTGCGCCACACGCAGCGAAACCGAACGTGTCGCAGCCTTCCTCAAAGGCCAAGGCTTTGCTGCCGCGCACTTCCACGCGGGATTGACGCCTGATGAAAAGCACTCGGTGCAGGAAAGCTTCCGCGTCGGCGACCTGCGTGTGATCGCCGCAACCAACGCCTTCGGCATGGGGATCGACAAGCCCGACATCCGGCTCGTCGTCCATGCCGATATCCCAGGATCACTGGAAAACTACCTGCAAGAGGCGGGCCGCGCCGGCCGCGACCGCGCCCCCGCAGACTGCGTCCTGCTCTACCACACTGACGACATCGAGAGGCAGTTCTCCCTTACCGCCCGCTCGCGACTCGAACGGCGCGAGATCGGGGCCATTCTCAAGGCCCTGCGCCGCATCGACGAACGCGGCCGCAACCGTGGCACGGTCGTGGCCACCGCAGGCGAGATCGTCCGAGAAGAGAAGGACCACGATTTCATCCGCGACAGCGCGACCGACGACACCCGCGTCAAGACTGCCGTGGCCTGGCTCGAAGAATCCGCCCTCGTCTCGCGCGCAGAAAACCGGGTGCAAGTCTTCCCTTCCTCGCTTCTCGTTCGAACGATGGAAGAAGCTGAAACACGCCTGGCAGCTCCGGATATCACCGATCAGCGACGCCGTCAGCTTTTGGCAATTGTCCGCCATGTGATGAACACTGCCCCCGACAAGGGCATAACGACCGACGAACTCACGGGCATCAGCGGCCTCTCGCATCGCGAACTGAACAAGGCGATGGCCGATCTCGAAACCCTAGGCGTCGCGCGCAACGACATGGCGGTGACGGTCTCCGTTCATTTCGGGGTAGAGGATTCGTCCCGCAATCGCCTTGCCAAAGCCCTCAGCCTTGAAAAGGCGCTGATTGCCCGCATGCGAGAACTGGCCCCCGAAGCCGATGACGGCGTGCCCTGCCTGCTTGACCTGACCGTCACCAGCCAAATCCTCCGAAGCGAAGGGCATGACGCCCCAAGCCCCCACATCCTTGAACGCCTCTTGCGAAGCATCGGGCGGGATGGGCGCGATAGCGACGGTGGCAAAGGCAATATCCGCCTGCGCAAACTGTCCAGCAAGACCGTTGAGGTAGCTCTGCAACGGCCGTGGCGCACTGTCAGCCAGACGGCGGAACTGCGGTGGCAGGCAGCCGAAAACCTTCTCGGACACCTCATTTCCAAGATCGCGCCGCGCACGACCGGGAAGGACATTCTGGTCGATACGACCGTCGGCGATCTCCTCTCCGCCCTGACCTCGGACGCCATTATCAAGACATCCGGCGTCAGGGACATGACCAAGCTGATGGAACGCGCCCTCCTCTGGCTGCACGAACAGCAGGTCGTGACTTTGGGCAAGGGTCTGACCGTGTTCCGGCAGGCGATGACGGTCCACCTGAACCCCGGACGTGCGGGCTTCACCAAGAAAGACTACCTGCCGCTGGAAGATCATTACCGCGAACAGACGGTGCAGACCCATGTCATGGCCGCCTATGCCGAGATCGGCCTGAAAGACATCAACAAGGCACAGGACTTTGCGAAGGATTACTTCGCCCTCGATCAGGACCGCTTCCTCCTGCGCTGGATGCCGAGCCGGAACGTGGAAATCCGCCGCCAGACCACTGGCCGTGCCTGGAAGCAGATCGTCGAAGACCTCGGCAACCCGGTTCAACAGGACATCGTTGCCGATGATCGCGAGGAAACCAATGTGCTTGTCCTCGCCGGCCCCGGATCAGGCAAGACGCGCGTTCTGGTGCATCGAATTGCTTACCTGCTGCGGGTGAAACGTGAAGACCCGCGCGGCATCTTGGTCCTGACCTATAACCGCCACGCCGCCGCAGAAATCCGCGCCAGATTGCGAATTCTCGTCGGCGAAGACGCCGCTCGCGTGACGGTTTCGACATGCCATGCGCTGGCCATGCGGCTCGTCGGTGCCAGTTTCGCGAACGGCCCATCGGATAATCTCAGCTTCGACGAAATTCTGGTCGAGGCCGTTCGCCTCATCAACGGCGAAGGCCTCAGCAAATCCGAAGCCGAGGCGCAGCGCGAAGCCCTGATCCAAGGCTACCGCTGGATTCTCGTCGATGAATATCAGGACATCGGCCCCGAAGAATACGCCCTGATTGCCGCCGTTGCAGGTCGATCACTCGAAGACCCAGACCAGAGGCTCAGCCTCTTTGCCGTCGGCGACGACGATCAGAACATCTACGCCTTCACCGGGGCGTCCGTCTCTTTCATCCGCCGGTTCGAGGAAGACTACCGCGCCAAGCCAAAATTTCTGACCGAAAACTACCGCTCCACACGCCACATCATTGATGCCGCCAATCAGGTCATCGAACCTGCCCGCGACCGGATGAAGGCCGGTCACGCGATCACGGTGGACAAGATGCGCAGCCTGGACCCCGGTGGGGGTGCCATGGCGCAATACGACCCCGTTGGTCAGGGGCGCGTGCAGTTTCTGGACGTTTCAGGCGACGACATGGCCCAAGCGGTGGCCGCCGTGGACGAACTCATCCGCCTGTCGCGCCTCGATCCCGACTTCAGCTGGGCACGCACCGCGATCATCTCCCGCGACTGGAAACGCCTCGGCCCCGTCCGCGCCTATGCCGAACGGCAAGGCATCCCGGTCGAAATGGCGAACGAAAAACTCCCCAGCATCTGGCGTCTGCGCGAGATGCAGCGCCTCGTCACGGGGCTCCGCAAACGCGCGCCCGAAATGCTCACGATCCAGAGCATCCTCGACACCCTCAACCAACAACCCGCCAACCGCTGGATCGACCTGATCGCCGAGGGAATCGCAGACCTCGCCCGAGACCTTGGTCGAAAGGCCATGCCCGTTCCAGACGTCATCGACTGGCTTGCGGAATGGGCGCAGGACGTCCGCACCACACAGCGTGGGCTTCTTCTGCTGACAGCACACCGGTCCAAAGGCCTCGAATTCGATCACGTGATCATCCTCAACGGCGGCTGGCAGGCGCTTTCCGCCGGAGAAGATGTCGAAGCCCCCCGCCGCCTTTTCTACGTCGCCATGACCCGCGCCCGCCGCAGCCTCGCCGTGGTGACAAGCGGAGCCCATGCCTTCGTTCGGGCCGACAGTGACTCCGAACTCCTGCGCAAGGTCGGCACCCCCGCCCGGCACGACCTGCCGGAACCCGACCAATACCAACTGCCCGACATGACCACGGTCGACCTTTCCTTCGCTGGTCGCCTTGCCCCCGAAAACCCAACCCACGCTGCCATAACCGCAGCAAAGGTCGATGATCCTGTCACGCTGGAACACCGAGACGGGAAATGGATGATTCTCGACGCCAATTTCCGCACCCTAGGCCGTATGTCGTCGACCTGGGCGCCGCCCGCCGGGACAAGACTGACAATCGGAAGAGTGGGCGCTATCGTGCGCTGGCGCAAAGCAGATAACGACGAAGCCTATCACCGCCACATCAAACATGAACAGTGGGAGACGGTCCTGCCGGACTTAGTGTTCTCAAGGAGCTAAAAAGTTCATCGATCTGAGTGCATCCGAACTCCAAGTCGCTATTCACGTATTGAACCCACCGGGAGAACTGCGGGAAGAAACTGCTCATAGGACCAGACTTGTCGCTCGAAACCGCCACACTTTGCTTGGTCTGCGGTATCGCTGCGACGCTTTGCTGGACGCTCACTGGGGTGCCTTGAGCTCTGTGATCAGATCGTATGCGTCGCCGCGATAGATTGAGTGAGTGAATTCGACAGGGCGCCCGTCGGGAAGGAAGGCAACGCGCTCCATCCCTAGCGCTGCGGCCCCTTCGAATACGCCAAGCAGCGCAGCATCTTCGCTCGATAGATTGACGGCCGAGATGCGCTGCAAGGCACGAACCGGAGAAAGGTTGCGCTCTTCCAGCGCTTCATAAAGGGACTGCTTCCCTGCGTCGTAATCTGGAAGGTCTCGTTCGGCCAAAGTAGCGAGTTCGATGGCCATCGGCACGTCATCAGCAAGACGCAGGCGACGCAAGCGAATGACACGATCATCAGGTGACAGGTTCAGTCGGAGAGCTTCTATTGGAGACGGCAGGCTAACCTCGCGCAGCAGCCACTGTGACCCTGCCTTAAGACCGCGTCTCTGCATGTCCTCGGAGAATGAGGTCAACCGCGCCAAGCCCTGTTCCACGCGCGGCGGAGAGGCAGCGATGTAGTTTCCCGAACCATGCTTCTGAACGACGAGACCGGACTCGGCCAAACCGCGGAGCGCCTTTCGGACGGTCACTCGCGACAGCCCTAAACGATCAGCGATCTCACGTTCGCTCGGCAGCACATCGCGCGGGCGCAATTCGCCACGGCGGACAGCATCTCGGATGTGCCTTTGCAGTAGCAGATAAAGCGGGGCTGGATCGTTCTCGGGCCAAGTCACCCTGCTAAAAACCATGCGTTGATCAGACATCGCCTTCCTCTTGCCGGTTGCGATTCGGCAAATTGTATGGATGCGACCCTAATGAGCCATCGCCATGAGCGGAAGTGGTATCTTAAAGAAATGCCATTTTTCTCCACGAACAAAGAAGGAGGTGCGAAAAATTTCACTGATAGAGAGGAAATTTTTCAGCTATTAAAGGGTCTTAAGAGGCAGCGGCATTCGCCAGAAGGTGCGGCCGTGAGGTGGCAGTTGACGGAATGGATCAAATTGGCATTATTTTGGTATACAAGCTGTGCGGATCGGTCTTGGCTGGGTCGCCAGACCCAAAAAAAATGAGCGGCTCTTGCCCGGGAGAGGTTGTGTTGAACGCTTCGCTTGCTGACACCTATCTTGCCGACTTGGTTGCGCGCCTGACCGACCTTCGCAACACAGCCGCCGAGCCTTTGGATCGCGCGGCTGAAGCGATGGCTGCATGCATCCGGCGCGACGGGCTGATCTACATCTTCGGCTCCGGTCATTCGCACATGTTGGCCGAGGAAGCACATTTCCGCGCAGGGGGCCTCGCTGCGACAGTTCCGATGCTGGCAGCGGCTACTATGCTTCATGAGGGTGCCGCCGTTGGCACGAAGCTTGAACGTCTGCCCGGACTCGCACCCACCTTACTGGCGCGCTATCCCGTTGGGGCCAACGATGTTATGATCGTTGTGTCCACATCCGGCGTAAACGCAGCCCCCGTAGAAGCGGCCATGTTTGGCAAAGAGCGTGGGGCGACAGTGATCGCCATAACTTCGGAAAGCTATTCTCTGGCTGCAGCGAACGGACGCACGCGCATCGCCGATCTGGCTGACATTGTCCTCGATAACGCTGCACCTCCCGGCGATGCGACGCAGGAAGCCGGAGCCGAGGGGATGAGAGTTGGTCCAGTATCAACAGTCATCGGAGCCGCTCTGTTGAATGCAGCCCTCGCGGAAACCGCGCGGCGCTTGATTGAAGCAGGTGATCGGGCCCCAGTCTACCTGTCGGCCAACATGCCCGGCGCAGCCGCGCGGAACGAAGACCTGATCAGACGTTATCGACCACGCAACCCGCATCTCTAATCAATAGGGCCGCAAGAAGCCCGGAAAACAGACTTGAAGACACCAATCCCAAAACAGAGAGGCCCTAACGAATGAAATTCAAGTCAACGTCAAGCCTGACCCTCGCCATCCTTCTGCTCGGCAGCGGATCGGCACTTGCGCAAACCGAACTTCTATTGTGGCACATGGAGCAGCCGCCCCACCGTGTGGAGCGGGTTCAGGAACTGCTGGACGCCTTCAACGCCGCACATCCGGACATCGTCGTGAAGCAGGAGCCTCAGAACTGGGGTGAAATCTATGCCAAGGCGCCCGCGGCCCTTGCTGCAGGAAATGGTCCGGACTTGTTGTTTGCCATTCCGGATTTTGCGCCCATCCTCAAGGAAATCGGTGCGGTTCAGGATGTCGGCGCTTTTGTGCAAACGCTGGATGCCAAGCACGACCTCCTTGACAGCGCCGTCGGTTCTTATTCCTACGACAACGGCGTCTGGGCGGTGCCTCTCTACAATATGGCCATGAGCCTTTGGTATCACAAGGACGCCTTCGAAGCTGCGGGCGTTGCGGTCCCCAAGACCTGGACAGAGTGGCAGGCGGCAGTTGAAAAGCTGACGGCGGATGGCAAGTTCGGCATCGGATTGCCTGCGTCGAAGGGGCTTTACACCGATCAGGTTGTTTACAACTTCATGGTCAACAACTCTGCGAGCGAGATCTACAACGCAGACGGCAGCTTTGCGTTTGACAGCCCCAAGACGGCGGAAGCCTACGCGATGGCGGCGGCCCTGCAGAAGTTCTCGCCACCCGATAGCGCCGGCTGGTTCTGGGGCGACGCTGAAGCCTGTTTCGCCTCCGGTACCTGCGCCTCGATCCTTCAATTTACCACCATTACGACCTACGATACCCAAGGTGGAGGCGATGCGGGAAATCTTGGGGTTGCGCCCATTCCACACGCGGATGGCGAAGCTCAGCACAACACGATTGCTTATGCCAATGCAGTGATGCTGCTGTCTGACGATCCGGCCAAGCGGGCTGCCTTCGAGACGTTCATATCCTGGCTGCTTGAGCCTGAAAACTACGGCCGTTTCCTGAACATGGAGCCCGGTCTGTTCCTGCCGGTAACCGCGGATGGCGCCAATGCCGAAAGCTTTTGGAATGATCCGCTGGTCCAGAAGTACAAACCGCAGATCGAGACCATGATCGCAAACTCGGCGAATGGAATGCTCTTCGGCTTTACCAATGGGCGAACCTTCCCGTCGATTGCGCCAATCTCTGGTCAGAACGTCTTGTCAGAGGTGCTGCAAGCGGTCGTGATCGACGGTACGGACCCGGCAGCGGCGGTTGCTGCGGGCCAGGCGCGCATGCAGGAAATCGCCAAGTGACAAATCGGGGCTTTTCTATGCCCCCTTCGCAAGGTGCCGCCGACCCTGGGGTCGGCGGCAGACGCCTGCGCAACCGTTGGCCGTCCGAACGACTTCTGGCACTGCTTTTCGTGGCACCTGCGCTTGGGCTCCTCACCATTACGCTTCTGTGGCCCCTGTTTCTTGCGATTGACCTCAGCCTCCGCGACGTGCGCTTCATCGGGCAGCAAGGTGAATTCGTAGGCCTTCGAAACTACATCGAGGTGCTGACCGAGGATCGCTTCTGGGAGTCGGGCCTCCGTAGCCTGATATGGGTTGCCGGAAATGCGTTCGTGCAAACCGCCCTTGCGCTTGCCGCTGCGCTGGTGCTGCATCAGAACTTCCCCGTCGTCCGTATCGCACGCGTTTGGGTGCTGCTGACCTGGATCGTGCCCACGGTCGTGGTGGTCATCATCTGGCGCTGGCTCCTTTCGAATTCGGGCGGGATGATCAATCCGCTTCTGATTCAGGCAGGGGTGCTCGATGCGCCTGTCGGGTTCTTTTCAACAAGGGAAAGCGCCATGACAACGCTGATCCTGATCAACTCCTGGCGCTGGTTCCCCTTTGTTACACTCATGATCCTTGCCGCGCTCACCCGCATTCCCAGCGATATCGACGAGGCTGCCCGGATGGATGGAGCTGGCGCATGGCAGCGTTTCAGGCGCATCACATGGCCATTGTTGCAGCCGACGCTCTCGGTCTTACTGGTTGTCGGGACCCTTTTGTCATTCAATGTCTTCGATATCATTTGGCTGATAACGGCAGGCGGGCCCTCGGGGGGAACACAGACCCTGCCGGTATTGATCTACGAAACAGCCTTCAAGGGCTATGAGCTTTCCCGAGCGGCGGCGATTTCGGTGCTTACCGGCTTTGTGCTCATGGGATTTGCCATAGTTTCGAGCCGCTCTATGACCCGAGAGGAGGGAGCATGAAGCAAAGGCTGCCCATGCGCCTGCTGCTTGCGGTGACGATTCTGTTCTTCATGCTTCTGATCGGCTTGCCGTTCTGGTGGGTGATCAGCGGATCATTCAAGCTTCCGCAGGAGATCATCGCACGCGAACCAACGCTGGTGCCGCGGAGCTTTACACTGCAGCACTATGCCAAGCTTCTGGATGCATCCGCGTATCCGACCTACCTGGCCAACAGTCTGATTGTCGGGATAGCTTCCTCCGTCCTAACGGTGACGCTCGCCGTGCCTGCCGCATACGCATTTTTCCGGATGGAGCTTCCATTCCGCGAAGGCATGTATCGAGCGATCCTTCTGGCCTATGCCTTTCCGGGGGTGATCGTTCTTATCCCGATTTATGGCCTGTTCGCCCAACTAGGCCTCGTGGACAATCTTCTTGCCCTGATCATCGTCAACACAACCTTTGCCTTGCCGTTCTCGATCTGGATGATGCGGTCCTTTCTTGCCACTGTCCCTCGCGACCTGGAGGAAGCAGCGCGGATGGATGGCGCGCCAACCTTCGTGATACTTCGGCGGATACTTGTTCCGCTGATCCTGCCGGGCGTTGCGGCAGTTGGGGTCTTTGCCTTCATTTCGTCGTGGACCGAGTATCTTTTTGCCTCCGTCTTGATTCTGTCGGATGCCAACCGGACGGTTCCGGTCGGTTTCGCCGGGATCATAGGGCAATATCAGATCGATTGGGGCCTTTTGCTGGCGGGGGCAAGTCTTGCGATCCTTCCGGTGGTGCTGATCTTTTCCTTCATCGGGCGGGCCTTCGTGTCGGGCTTGACCGATGGGGCTGTGAAATGAAACGGAGCCCGTAATGACAAACCTGACCCTGCGCGGTGTGACCAAGCGGTTCGGAGCAACCCAAGTAGTCAACGATGTCGATCTCGACATCACGGCTGGAGAGATGGTTGTGTTCGTGGGCCCGTCCGGCTGCGGAAAGTCAACTTTGCTGCGCATGATCGCCGGGCTAGAGCCCGTGACGGAGGGCAGGATCGAAATCGACGGTCGCGATGTAACACTGGCAGAGCCGGTCGAGCGAGGATTGGCGATGGTCTTTCAGTCCTACGCACTTTATCCGCACATGACGGTTGCGGAAAATATGGGATTTCCTTTGGAAATGCAGGGCCTTGCCAAGGAAGATATTGCTGCGCGTGTGCGAGCGACAGCGCAAACCCTCCAATTGCAGGATCATCTGAACCGCAAACCAAAGGCGCTCTCCGGTGGTCAGCGGCAGCGAGTCGCAATCGGGAGGGCCATTGTGCGCAATCCTGTGGCGTTTCTCTTTGATGAGCCGCTGTCAAACTTGGATGCCGAACTGCGCGTTCAAATGCGTCTAGAGATCGCGCGACTGCATCGCGAATTGAAGGCAACAATGATCTACGTAACGCACGATCAGGTAGAGGCGATGACTCTTGCCGACCGGATTGTCGTGCTGCGCGGTGGACGAGTCGAGCAGGTCGGTGCACCTTTGGAGCTCTACGACAATCCATCCAACGCTTTTGTGGCCGGCTTCATCGGCTCACCCCGGATGAATTTGATACCTGCAACTGCATGGCGTGATGGCGACAGGTTGCGGGTATTGCTACCCGGTGCGGAGCTTTCTTTTCGATGCAGCGGTCCGATGCCGACGGATGGTGCTGCGGTGCAGCTTGGACTGCGGCCCGAACACATGTCCGTGGCCGGAGGCACCCCGCTGACGGTAACATGCGATACAATAGAACGTCTTGGCGCAGTCAGCTACCTCTACGGTCGGCTGGGCGACGGAACGGCCGTGACCGCGCAAGTCGATCACTCTCTCGCCGCGACCGCGACGGGAGCGCAAGTTGCCCTCAGTCCGGATGTCACTCGGGCGTTCCTCTTTGATGGCGCGGGATTGCGCATAGCCTAGGCCGAAGGGACGGAGGGTGTCATGGGCCTGACGCTTGGACTGGATGTCGGATCCTCGGTGGCCAAGGCCGCGCTTTACGATGCCGGGATGGCCGAAGTTGCGGCAGTATCGAGACCAGTGGTCCAGGAACGTGGCAACTTAGGACATGTCGAATATGACGTGCATGCCGTGCAGGCGACCATAGCAGGACTGATCGGTGATGTGACAGCCCGCGCAGGGGTAACGCCTAACGCGATCAAAGCCATCGGCATTTCGGCAGCCATGGTCGGAGGCGTGTTGGTCGATGCTGAAAATCGACCCCTGCGCTTCGGGATCAACTGGGAAGATGCTCGCGCCCAGGGCCTGATTGAAGGAATCTTCGCCCAGGACCCTGGCGCACAATCACGGATCTTCCGCTCCTCTGGATGTGTTTTGCAGCAGGGATGTACCCTGCCCGTGCTGGCAGCCCTTGCCAGGACCGAACCTGAGGTCGTGGCGCGCGCGCATGCCTTCGTGTCACTCAAGGATCATCTGAGAGCATGGCTTACAGGACGCCTCGGGGCGGACCGGACCGAAGCCGCCGTCGCCCCCGGTGATGCCGCTCTTCGTGATCGCAGCCCGGAAATGATTGAACTGTTCGGTCTTAACGCGCTGGCACATCTTCTTCCTCAGGCGGAAGAGTCAGAGGCTGTGGGGGGCTATGTCACACCCGCAGCCGCCGCAATTACGGGGCTCAGAACGGGGACGCCAGTCGCAGTAGGGGCGGGCGATGTACCTTGTTCGGTGCTCGGATCAGGCGGCTGGAACACCGGTTGTGCGACCATGATCCTCGGAACGACAGCGATGGTCGGTCGAACCTTTGAAGAACCCGTCTTCGACCCGCCCGATCTGGGGCTTCTATTTACTCTTCCGGGACGGCGCTGGTTCCGCGCGATGGTCAATGTGGCCGGGACGATGAACCTTGATTGGGCACTGGCGACATTGGCACCCGATCTTGCCACCTCTGCCGAGCCGTTCGGCGAGCTTGAGCAGCTGGCGGCAAGATCAACCGTTGGGGCGCGTGGGGTAAGCTTCCTTCCCTATCTGAGCGATAGCGGAATTATCGCACCGGTCATAAATGCCGAAGCCAGAGCCGGATTTGCCGGCCTAGCACCCCGCCATAGGCCACATGACATGATTCGTGCGGTCTACGAAGGGGTTGCGTTCTCGTTGGTCGATCTGTTGGACTTAACCGGTTTCACCGGTGAGCGGATCACGCTTGTGGGCGGGGGGCACGCAGCGCTCTTTGGCCCCAGATGATTGCCGATATTACCGGCAAATCGGTTGATCTCCTTGAAGGGCGAGAATTCGGTGCACGCGGTGCGGCCCTACTGGCGCGGGTTGCAGTAGGTGAGTTTCCCGATGTTTCTGCGGCTGCTGCACTTGTGCCGCCCCTGCGAGACGCCGTAACGCCAAACGAATCCAACTTTCAGGCCTATGCCGCTGCTAGGCAGGCCTTTCGTCAGTATCGGCAAAGGATGCTTTGTTGAGTACTGCATGCACTGCATAAGACCCAGTTTTGCTAATCGCGAGCGCTGATCTGATTACCAGAAATCTCTGCCTTCGTGTGGTCCTACGAAGGGGAGCGGATCACCCGATGCCAGCCTTGGCCGGCGACCCTGTTTCCGAGGCGTGCAGGTAGACGCATTCATACTTCAGGCAATCCAGACCCTCGCCGGCTTCCAATCGTTGAAAACATTCAGCGGGAAGGCTATGGTGCTCCAATGGACTACCGACGGAGACGATTATGGGCGTACACAAACAGAGTGTCAGCTTCACGGATGCAGCTTTCAACTTCGCCCGAGAGCTGGTCGAGAGCGGCGAGTATCCGAACATAAGCGCTGCGGTCTCTGGCGAAATGGCACGCGCGCGGGCAGCGCGGGAGCGAGAGCGTCTTCTCTTCGAAGCCGAAGTCCAGCGGCGCCTCGCGCTTCCCCCTGATGCCTGGGAACCCGTTCGAACGGGCGAAAGCATCACGTCAGGCGCGCGCGCGCATCTTGCTCGACTTGCAAAGGCTGCCGGTGGCACCGCTGCCTGATGCGCATCGTTCGACATCCCTTGGTCGACCAAGACCTTGCCGCTCTGGTGGATCACATCGTCGACGTTACCGGCGGCGACTTCGACGCCGCCGGCAGGCGCCTTGATGAGATCGACGACCTTATCGCCGACATATCTGCCAACCCGATGTCAGGCGTTCGCTTGGCGCCACCGCTGGACGGATGGCTGGTCCGCCATGGCGGCCGCGGCCATCGTCTTACCGTCGTGTTCCGCGCCGATCTAAACAGGAACTGTGTCTTTGTCGCACTCATTGCCTTCGGTGGGCAGGACTGGATGACGGAAGGCGAAACGAGGAAGTCCTTCAGCGGATGACCGAGGTGCGCCGTGGCGAGAAGGGTGAGTGCGACAGTTCTACTTTGCGCTGTGAACTCCTGCCGAAGCGCAAAGTCATCGCGCCTTAGTGTATCCTGCGTTCAATTTCTGCCAAGTATTGCTGGAACACCTCGGTCGGCGTGCGCCAGTGCAGACACTTTCGAGGCGTTGTGTTGAGGCGCTGGCAAATCGACTTCAAATATCGATTTGTCAGCGCCGTCGGATCCGTTGAACGGGGCAGGTAGCGACGGAGGCGGTTATTCGTGTTCTCGACTGTGCCTTTCTGCCAAGGCGACTACGGGTCACAGAACCAGCTCTCGGCACCGATCCCGTCCTTGAGGCGGCGCCAGGCAGAAAATTCAGTGCCCCGATCAAAAGTGATGGACTGTCGAGCGTCAGCAGGAAGAGAAGCAAGACTATTGATCAAGCTTTCCATGATCGGCGTCGATCTGCGGTCTTCGTTGCGGAAAATGACAGCATAGCGGCTGACGCGCTCGACGAGCGAAGTAACATTCACTTTGCCGTGTTCTTTCTGGAACATCACCAGATCGCACTCCCAGTGACCAAACGTCAGACGTTGCGAAACATGGTCCGGTCGAAGTCGGAGAGACGGAAAATCAACGGCTTGCATGCGGTTCTGACGGCGATGACCGCGTGGACGTCGACGCCTGCGCTGCTTGGGCAGAAGCTGGAAGAAAGCTTCTGCGCGGCCAGCCTTCGAATAGGCAAAACGGTAGATCGTCTCGTGGCTGACACGAAGAGGGTGCGCCTCAAGCCGCATACGTCCAGCGATCTGTTCAGGCGACCAACCAGCCTGCAGCCGATCCAGAACAGACAGCTTCAGAGACTGATGACGTGCCAACTTGCAATGATTGGCCCGCCGTCGTTCGTATGCTTCCTGGGCCGTTACAGCAAAGTATCCGTTCAGCTGTGGCAGCTCACTGTCGGCAAAGACGTTCCGCTTCAACTCACGGTAAATCGTCGATGCTCCAATATGGCGTTGTTGCAGAACTCTGACCGTCGAGGATTCACATCGCGAATCCATGCGGTTAGACGGGTTGCATGAGCAAGCCATCACCCGCCCGCTATCGCACGACGAACTGGTCCAGCTACACGGCTTCTCTGCGCAAGCGCGGATCGCTGCTGATCTGGCTGGACAAGGAGATGGCCTGGCTCGCGCCGCATGATGGCAGCCCCGGTCGCCCTGCGGTCTTCTCGGATGCAGCGATCCAGTTCTGTCTGACCATCAAGGTCCTGTTCAAGTTGCCGCTTCGGCAAGCGACCGGGATGGTGGCCAGCCTGCTCAAGATGGCGGACCTGGATTGGGCGGTGCCCGACTACACCACGCTGTGCCGACGGCAGAAAACGCTAGCTGTCCAGATCCCGTATCGGCGCGCCAATGGCCCCTTGAACCTGCTGGTGGACAGCACCGGGATCAAGTTCCTCGGTGATGGCGAATGGCAGGCCCGCAAGCACGGCGTTCAGGGGCGGCGTCAATGGCGCAAGGTACATCTGGCTATGGATACCGCCACGTCTGACATTCGGGCGGTGGAGTTTACCTCCAGCAGCGACGGCGACAGTCCGGTCTTGCCGGACCTGCTGGACCAGATCCCCGAGGGCGAAGACATCGGCACGGTGACCGCCGATGGGGCCTATGACACCCGCCGCTGCCACACCGCAATCATCAACCGCGAGGCCACGGCGATCATTCCGATCCGCAAGAACGGCCGGCCCTGGAAAGAGAACTGCCCGGCCGCGATCGCCAGAAACGAAACCCTGCGCGCCACTCGCTACTACGGCCGGGCGTTCTGGAAACGCTGGACCGGATACCATGTCAGAAGCAGGATCGAGGCAAAGATGCGCTGCCTGAAGGCCTTCGGCGAACGCATCGCCGCAAGAGACCCGGACCGCCAGACCGCAGAAATCCAGATCCGCATCGCACTCATGAACCGCTTCTCGGCCCTCGGAACGGCCAACATCGTTCGCGTCGGCTGATGCCGTGGGGGAAAGGCGCTATCATGCCTCAGGCGGGCGTTACGCAACAACGCCTTGGAGCACCCATAACGCTGGGAAAGCATCCTCATCAAAGAAACCAGTAGCCGTCTCTTTGAAAATCTGTCACTTTGGGCATCATGGACGCCGCAAGGTCACAGAATCTGAAGAAGCTGCTCGATGCCGTGCCCGCCGGGTATCTGGTCGATGCCGCGTGGTTCGTCTCGCAAGGCATCGCCTATGAAAGCTTCCGTGACTACGTGAAGCGCGGCTGGCTCGACCGCATCACCCGAGGCGTCTTCCGCCGTCCGCTCCCCAGCACCGCTGCCACCCCGACATCGAACAGCATCGACTGGAAGACCTGCATCCTGTCCACGCAGCATATCATGGGTCATGACCTGCATGTGGGCGGCACCACGGCGCTCGGCGAACAGGGACATGCCCATTACCTGCGCCTCGGCGAGAGCGCTCCAGTCTGGGTCTATGGGGACAGTATCCCGAATTGGCTGACGAAACTGCCGCTGGATGCCCAGATCAGAAGCCGCCCCCGTTCTCTGTTCGCTGACCCGAAACTGGGCTTGATCGGGGGCAAAACGACCGGCCAGCCGTGGGACTGGGGTCTGACGATGTCGACGCCGGAGCGCGCGATCCTTGAGGCTATGGACGAGTTGCCTGACCATGAAAGCTTCCACACGCTCGACATGGTCTTCGAGAGCCTGACGACCCTGCGCCCAAGATTGCTGTCCGACCTCCTGCAGGCCTGCCGCAAGATCAAGGTCAAGCGCCTGTTCTTCGTTTTCGCTGACCGCCACGATCATCCCTGGCGCAAACGGATCGACCCGCAGGCATTCGACCTCGGCAGCGGCGACCGAGCCCTGGTTCAGGGCGGCAAGATCCACCCGCGTTATCGGATCATGGTGCCGGAAAATTTCGTGAAACCGGAGGCTGACAGTGGCGCGTGAGACCTATGAAGCACAAGTTGCGCTCCTGGTGCGCGTCCTGCCCCATGTCGCGAGCGAAAACGTCTTCGCGCTCAAAGGTGGGACGGCGATCAACCTCTTTTACCGGGACCTGCCGCGGTTGTCGGTCGATATCGACCTGACCTACCTTCCGATCAAGGACCGCGCCGAAAGCCTGGACGAAATCAATGCCGCGATGGATCGCATCGCGGCTGCCATCGAAACCGGTATCCGCGGCGCGAAATCTCAGCGCATCCAAGGCGGTGGCGGCGGAGCCACACGGTTGCTGGCCCGCCTCGGCAATGCCGAGATAAAGATCGAAACCTCGCCTGTGACCCGAGGCGTGGTTCACGACCCGGAGATCCGGACCGTCTCTGCAGCCGTGGAAAATGCCTATGGCTATGCCGAAATGCAGATCGTCTCGTTCGAAGACCTGTTCGCTGGCAAGCTGCACGCTGCCCTGGACCGGCAGCATCCTCGCGACCTCTACGACGTCAGGCTCCTTTACGAACACGAGGGCCTGACGCAGGACCTCTTCCAGACCTTCCTGATCTATGTCGCCAGTTCGCCGCGCCCTGCGCATGAGCTGCTCGATCCGAACCTGATCGACCTCGGGCAACCCTACGCGCGGGAATTCGAGGGCATGACCAGAACCCCTGTCCCCCTCGATACGCTTCTGGCGACGCGCCTGAGGCTGATCGCCGATGTGCAATCGCGGCTCGACGACCAGGCGAGGCAGTTCCTTCTGACCCTTCAAGACGGTGAGCCGGACTTTGCGGCGATTGACCGGTCGCAGGCGGCACACCTGCCAGCCGTGCAATGGAAACTCTTCAACCTGAACAAGCTGAAGCGCGACAACCCTGCAAAGCATGCCGCGCAGAGCAACGCCCTGCGGAAGCTTCTGGGCTGACCCATGCCCCGCACCACCCTGACCAGGACAGTGAACTGGACTGCTCAGGTAGCGAATTCTGCATTTCAGGAACGGTTCAAGTACCAAGAGAGCCCAATCTGAAAGGCCGCAAAGGTCACAAGCGCACCGAGGAGCCAAGGCGCCGAAGAGACCATGACAGGCATGACCGCTGCGACGGAGGCGATCAGGAAGTATGGCCAACCCGATGCCAAATGACGCCGAAACGTTGAAAGCGAAACCAGTGTAACACCAATCATCGACAGGGCGGCACTGATAGAAAAGAGCCAAGGTGCTGATCCTGAAAGCGCCGTGTGGTGCGCCAGATATACCGTCCCGGCCCCAAGGCTGGCGATCCCGAGGTAGAGCGGAATATGTCCATAGGCCCAGAGCCGCAGGTTGCGCCCGGCGGCGGCGTCGCTGACATGCCGTTCGGCATTGCCTCGGGCGCGGCGGAAGTAGCCGACCCAATAGAGAAAGCCGAGGCAGGCCCCCAGAATAGACACGGCGAGCGTGTCGCCATGAAGCTCGGACCCATGGTCGAGCGCGTGGACCGCCGCGGCTGCGGTCTCGCCCAGAAGGATGATGGTGAACAGGCCAAAACGCTCGGGCAGGTGCTCGGGATGCGGCGGCGCGCGGTGGGTTTCGCGCGCCACGAGAAAGGGCGTCACGATGTCCAGCGTCAGCGCCAGCGCCCAGAGGGCCAGCCGCAGGGATGGCTCAGCCCAGATCGACCCTGCCCAAAGCGCGGCCTGGACCGCATAGACGGCCCATAGATCGTGCAGAGGCGGGACAGGCCCGGGCGCCTGATCTCGCGCAGATAGCCAAGCATCAGGAGCGCCTTGAAGGCGGCAACACCCCCGGCAAAGGCCCAGGCGCGGGCGCCGAATGCGTCGCTTGCGCCATAGGCGATGAACACC
The DNA here is from genome assembly GCF_051132405.1 of Tabrizicola sp. M-4. Lineage (GTDB taxonomy): Bacteria > Pseudomonadota > Alphaproteobacteria > Rhodobacterales > Rhodobacteraceae > Paragemmobacter. The sequence continues at coordinate 198,061 of NZ_CP128607.1, read as the reverse complement.
ACGGCAAGGATCTGCGCAAAGCCCATTGCCCATTGGTCGGGCCTGTCCTTGTCAAAGCGGCTGGCGTGGAATGTGTGCCCCAGCCACAGCCACCAGAGTATAAGGAACAGGAAGGCGAATTCGGAAAATCCCTTCCAGTCGTAGTGATGTGACAGCGCACCGGCGAGCGCCGCCACGGCGACGAAGAAGACGAGGTCGAAGAACAGTTCGAACCATGTGGCCTTGCGGCCGTCTTCATGGGTCAGGACCTGGGAAGAGGCGTTTGTCATGGTTGCTCCGGAGATGCGGCAAGGGACCGGGCCCTGCGCGGGCGGCGCGGGCCCGGCCAAGTTCCCCTCATCGGCCCAGTGTCTGGACGACCAGATCGGCCGCCGCCCCGCCCGAGAATTGCTGCTGGCCGGTGATCAGGTTGCCGTCGCGGACGGTAAAGGCCTTGAACATCGAATTCACCACGAAGTTGGTGCCGTCGATCTTCCGCGCCTCTTCCTCGATCCAGAAGGGCTGGATCTTCTGGCCGACCCAGGCGTCGGCGTAGGCCTCTTCGCTGTTGGCGAAACCGGTCCAGGTCTTGCCCTTGACCAGCAGATCGCCGTTTGAAAGGCGGGTTTTCAGCAGAATGCAGGTGCCGTGGCAGACGATCGACACGATCTTGCCTGCCTCATAGGCCCGGGCAACGAAGGCGTGCAGCGCGGTATCGTCGATCATCGTCACCATGGGTGACTGCCCGCCTGCGAGGAAGACCGCGTCATAGGCGGTCGGGTCCACCTCGGCGATGGACTTCGTGCCTTTCACCAGCGCCGCATGGGTGGCCGACTTCTTGAAGCCGAGCGAGATCAGGTCGTGCGCCGAATAGCCAGAGGCATCCTCGGGGTCGGAGAACCCGTCGGCCACAAGGTCGCCGCCCTTGGGCGAGACGATCTCGATCTCGTAGCCAGCTTCCGAGAAGGTCCAGTAGGGGTGGGTCAGTTCGGCCCACCAGAAGCCTACGGGCCAGCCCGTGGTGGGCGAAGTGCCGGGGTTGGCGGCGATCATCAGCACTTTCTTCTTGGAATGCACATCGATGGCAGCGGACATTGTCGTTTCCTTGTCTAGAGGGTTTTGGATTTCGGATAGATGAAACGCGCGATCAGCGGGGTCAGGCGGGGCATGATGACGTAGGTCATCAGCCCGACCTGGATGCAGACGGTGACGAGCACGCGCAGGGCCAAAGGCCAACTGGTCATCAGCGGCCCCAATGTCAGGTTCAGCGCCAGAACCAGTGTGAAAACCACTGCGATCAGCACCAGCGCCATGCGGTGCGGGCTGGGTTGCGGAACCTTCGTGCCCGGGGGAGGGTCGAACCAGAATTCGAGACCCGTCATCCGCTCCCACGCCGCATCGGCGGCAAACAGGTCCGCGCCTTCGGCCAGCATCGCGGCGCGGAAGTCGGACCGCTCGAACGCCTCCAGATTGGCCAGGCTGTCGAAGCGGAACACGCTGCGATAGGTGCCGTCCGGCCCGGGGCGGTGGAACTCGGCCCCCAGATATCCGGAAAAGTCGGTGGCCGCGCCCTCGGTCAGGCGCTTCAGCCACGCCTCATAGGCGGCCTCGCGCCCCGGACGCACCTTGCGGCGCACGGTGATGGTGACAGGGCTGGTCATGGCACAACCTGCGGCAGGTCATACCAATCAGGCTTTGACTGCTCCCACAGGTTCTTGATTATCAGCTTGCCCGACGGCCCGTCGATCAGCCCAGCCGAGACCAGCCAGCGTCCGGCGGCAGTGATCTCTTTCACCACCCGCGCACCGCAGGTACCGCAGAAGGCCCGGCGTGACGTTTCGGAGGACTGATACCATACCAGAGCCTCCTCTCCGGTCACAGCCAATTCGGCCCGCGGTGCGGCCACAAAGGCATTGAAGTTTCCGTGCATCTTCTGGCAGTCGCTGCAATGGCAGGCCAGAATCCCGGCCGCGCTGGCGGGCATCGTGATGTGAACCTTGCCGCAGTGGCAGGTGGCGGTCAGAGTGTCGGTCATGCCTGAACCCCCACCGCCGCGAAGGCCCAATTGCGACCCTTGCCGCGCATCAGCGCCTGGTTGATCCAGACCATGCCGAAGGGCTCGAGCAGCCGCGCTTTGGTGATGTCGCCCGCATCCAGTGCCTCAAACCCAAGGTCGGTCAGCATCAGCCCGACCTTGGCCTTGGCGTCTGTGTCATTCCCGGCCATGAACATGACCGGGGGGTGCGCCAGGCGCGCAGTGTCGGCCATGATCTCGGCCCCGACCTGATTGAGCGTCTTGACCACTTGCGCGCGGGGCAGCCAGCCCTGCACGATCTCGCCGCCCGAGGTGGTATGCCCGACCGTCAGCCCCATCCCAGCCGCCGTGCGCCCGATGGGGTTCATACAATCCACGACGATCTGGCCCGCCATATCGCCGAGGTCCCGCACCGCAGCCTCGGCCGCGCCCCAGGGCAGGGCGAGGATCACGATGTCGGCGCCCCTGGCAGCTGCGACGGAAGAGGCGACCTGTGCCCCGGTCTCGGCCGCCAGCGTCCCGACCTTGGCAGGATCACGCGCCCCGAGGACCAGATCATGCCCCTTGCCCGCCAGCCCCCGGGCAATGGCCCCGCCGACATTCCCAGTCCCGATAATGGCAATCCGCATGAATTCCTCCTTGCTTCAGTCTTGAGCAAGGGGATATGCGGAAGCAGGAAGAAATGATAACGAATAGAGTTCATGTCTGAATTAAGCATATCGCAACTCAGGCGGCTGGATCTGACGTTGCTCCTCGTGTTCCTGGGGCTGGTGCGCCACCGCAAGGCGGCGGAAGTGGCTTTGGAACTGGGCTTGACCCAGTCGGCCATCAGCCAGGCCGTCAAACGCTTGCGTGACATCTTTCAGGACGACCTCTTCCTGCGCCGCCCGCACGGGATGGAGCCGACCGCAACTGCGCTCGCGCTGGAGGAGCCCGTGCGCCGCGCGGTCGAGGCGTTGCGCGGCGCACTCGGGGCGGCGCGTACCTTCGATCCGATGCAGGCCGAGGGCGTGGTGCGCATCGCCGCACTGGATGCCGAACAGGCCGTGCTGGTCCCGCCGTTGGCCGCGCGCCTGCGACATGAAGCGCCAGGGCTGCGCCTGTCGGTGCTGCCCTTGGGCCGCGCCGATGCCGTCGAGGCCCTGACCGAAGGGCGTGCCGATCTCGCGCTCGGGTTCATCTGGGACTTGCCCGATACGATTCTAGGCGAGCAACTCTACGAAGAAAGCTTCCTCGTGACGGGCCTGCCGCAGGTGCTGCCCGATGCGCCATCCATCGACCTCGATGCCTATTGCGCGGCGGATCACGTCCTGATCTCGCCCGCGGGCGATCTGCGCGGTGTGGTCGATGACCGGCTGGCCGCGATGGGGCGCCACCGCACCATCACGCTGGGACTGCCCGCCTTCCTGCCTGCGCTTGCGGCGGTGGCCTCATCCGGTGCCCTGCTGACGCTCCCCGCGCGATTGGCAGAACGACTGGCCCCCGGCTTTGGTCTGGTGACAGCCACACCGCCCATCGAGGTCCGCCGCTTCCCCGTCTCGGTCTTCTGGCACCGCCGTAATTCGACCGATCCCCGAACACTCTGGTTGCGCAAGTCTATCGCGGACACCGCGCTGCCCTGACATGCTGCGCCGTCCCGAAGTAGTGCATCCGCAACGACGGGCTGATGTCGAAGTGGATAGACAAGAACAGCTGGCGGGTATCAGTCTTTGGCTGGCGTGTCTGAGGCCTGCTCAACGAAGGAACTCTGCCGCCTGCGAAATGCTGCCCGTAACGCTTCCGTCGGTGAGGGCGGAGAGTCCAAGACCTCGAAGAATGCCTGATGGTCGCATGGCTTCAAGCTTGTGACGTCCGCGCTGTTGTCGTTTGCAGGCTTCATTTCTTCGGACCTCCAAGGGCGCTTTCGCTGTAACGCGTCAGCCGACAGCCCTAACCGAGTAGTGCGGCGTCCCATCCCAAACAAGATCCCAGGATGCGCCCGGCCGGACGTTCTGGATGGCGTGGGGCTCGAAGCAGACGAGGCAATTCCCGCCCGGCGCAGGAGCCCGGACCGAGGGATAGATCAGGCCACGCGATCCAGCCCGGCGGAGATGTTGGGCCAGGCTTTGGCCCTCGGGATATCCGACAGCCGGATCCGGATGCAGCGCGGGATGGCCCAGCTCGTCGGTCATGTCGTCGAAGACACCGATGAAATCCGCCAGAAGTTCCACATAGCGAGCGCTGTCATGGAAGCTGCCGGTGAAGCCGAGTTCGCGTGTTCGGTGCCAGGCCACTTCGCTGACGGACACCATCACATCCCAAGCGCAATACCACGCGCCGCGCTCCTCGGTGTTGAAGCGGTTTCCGCCGACGCGGGTGTAGGTGAACGCGGCGTTGACATGGCTGTCGCCATAGATGCGCAAATCACGGCTCCGGCGCTGCCAGGCCAGCTCGCGCGGGTCCAGATGCGGGTTACGCCCGCGCTCGGCCAGAAGACGGCCGCTGGTCAGGCCCTCGATTTCGGCCAGGATCTCCATCTCGTCGTCGGTATCGACGAGACCCCGCAAGGACGGTGGTTTGTGGTAGGTGGCGGGCAGAAGACGAACGAGACCGCGATCAGAAACCTCGGTCTGCTTCATGCCCCACCGCGCAGCGCATCGAGATAGGTCCGCACCGCCAGGATCTGCGGCAAGCCCCCGTCGATGGCAGTGTCAACCGGACGGCTGCCCCCGAACAGCGGGCCGGTGTTCGGTCGGGTGAACCAGCTTCGCGCGAGCGGCTCGGAGAAGTAGAGTTCGAGCGACTTGTAGATGCCGATCACTGCACTGAGCCGCAACAATTGGTCCTTGGTCAGTTCTCCCGCAAAGTCCGGCTTCTTGGCGCGCTTCCAGGTGCTCACCGTCATGTCGGCAAGGCTAGCAGCTTCGTTCAGGTTGAGGCCCCAGGCATCGGCCACGCGCGCATAGGCCTTCAATGCGACGGCGTTGACCTGTGCGGGTTCCCGGATTTTCTCAGCAACGTACATGGCGTTCTCCATTGACATCAATATAGATCATATGACCTTCTTGTAAAGATCAAATGAACCCCACGCGCTCTCACCCGAGCTGCCGCCCGGCTTCCGTGAACTGTTGATTTCCACTGAGAGCTGACCCGGTTCGGCCGAAGATTTCCATTGAGATTTGACCCATGTGACCCTCCCCCGAGCGAAGCGCGAGGGGGTCAACGGAGTGATCGACATGGGACTACTGAACGTGATCCGGAAGCTGCGCCTTCGTCAGGGCTTGCCGATCCGGGAGATCGCGCGGCGCACTGGCCTGTCGCGCAATACCATCAAGAAGTATCTGAAGGCTGATGTCATCGAGCCGCATTTCGCGATGCCGGAGCGGCCGAGCAAGCTTGATCCCTTTGCCGAGAAGCTGGCGGGCTGGCTGAAGACCAATGCCGGGAGGCCACGCAAAGAGCGACAGACGCTGACGAAGATGCATGCCGATCTTGTCGCTCTTGGCTTCACCGGCTCCTACAACCGGGTGGCGGCCTTCGCGCGAGAATGGCGGGCAGATCGGCAGCGTGAGCAGCAAACGACGGGTCGAGGGACGTTCGTTCCGCTGGCCTTTCGTGCTGGTGAAGCGTTCCAGTTCGACTGGAGCGAGGACTTCGCGGTCGTCGGCGGTGGGTTCACTCAGTGTCATCGGGTGTCTCCGGCAAGAGGAAGGAATCGGAGCCGGGCCGGGCGATCTCTCTCCCCCGGACAAGCTCCAAATCCCCCCTGCCCTTCTCCGTCTCTCGGGCCTCACGCAGCGACCTGCAGCGCCCGGGCGGCGAAGGCGCGCCAGAGCGGATCGACGAGACGCGCATCCAGAAGATCGGCGCGGTGGCGCAGCTGCTGCGCCAGATCGGGCTCACCCCAGGCAGTCGCGCGGCCGGCCTGCGCGTGCAGCTGGCTCGCCTCGGTCACGACGCCCCGCGCTTCAGCCGCGCTCGTCACCGGGTGGCACCATGCGACAGCGTGGTCGCTGGCGGCCCCGGCCAGCACAAGGCGCTCGTCGCGATCGAGGATCGCCAGAAGCTGGGGCGTGGCATCCGTGGCCATCCCATCGGCATGGTCGATCGCGCCCTGCATTGCATCGGCAAGCGTCGCGAAACAGGCGAAGACAAGCGGGGCGGCCCGGCCCGACATGAGGTCGGCCGCAGCGCGGCGCGACAGGGTCAGGGCGAAGGGATGACTGGGATCGGTGTTGCCCGAGAGAAAATGCGGTGGGAAGCCCCGCGCGGAGGCGGTCGGGTGGATCGGCAGGGGCAGGTCGAACATGGGTAGATCTCCGACGGCACGGGAAGCCTCTCTCCCCGTCTCATCCGTCAAAGACCAAACCGCCGTCCTCTTCCTCGAAGGGGCGACAGAAACTGCTCAACTTGCTGGCGGCAAATCACTCCATCGGACACGCAGGTATCGACCTTGCCGCTTGGGCAAGTCCTTTCGGTCAATCATCCGACCTGATACCTGGAATTCCTCGTTGATTTTGACCACGAGCAACTTGTTGAAGTTCCCGGCGGTATCGACCACCACGACATCCTTCGTCTTGAAGGGAGTAATGGTTTTCACTTCGACCTGGTCGTTGCCAAGTCTCCCGTCAGCGCCCTGCGCGTAAGTTTTGTTCAGCTTGATGCCGTAGGTGATCGCGCCGAAAAGTTCACCGATGTCGCCATAAACGGCGAGATGAAGGCCTGTCGCCCGGTGATAGCTTTCCGCAAGCGATACAAGGTCCTCAAAGTAGGGGATCATTGATCGGATGGCGTTGGGGTATTTTGCTCCCCACTCTTTGTACCGGAGCTGCTCGTCAATTTCTGACCAGGTAACCCATTCACCATCATCGTAGAACGCGCGATCCGACCAATCGATATCATCCATACTGCTTCGTCCAATTTGAACCACTGTAGGAACGTACCAATCCAGTTTGGCAATAAAGTGGCCGGAGGCAACAGAGCCTCCGGCACAGTGTCAGCCGACCCGGTCGAGAAGCTTCTTGGCGCGGCCCTCCATGTCGAGGCGGGCATCCTGCTGGGTCTTGTCGCGCGCAAGCCGCGTGATGCCCTGCACGAAGTCGAAGATGCTTTCGGGCGGGCGGCCCTCTTCCATCAGCACCTTCTCGATGATCTTGCCCGACTCCGCCTTCGAGAAGCCGCGCTTGCGGAGGAAATCATCCCGGTCCTCGTCCGTCCGCGCCACGATCTGCTGCCGCGCCGCCTTGATGCCATTCACGAACCCCTGCGGCGAGGAATTGGCGAACCGCGTCAGCGCCGGGGCCGCCTCATGAGCAAAGCGCGACGCCGCATACTTCGAGTGGCGGATCTTGATCTCCTGGAAATCCTCCACGCCCCAAAGGTTGCGGTTCTGGCACACGGCCCGCAGGTAGAAGCTCGCCATACCGAGGGTCTTCGCGCCCACTTCGGAGTTCCAGCAGTAGAAGCCCCGGAAATAGAGATCGGGGGAGCCGTCCGGCAGCCGGCCCGCCTCGATCGGGTTGTGATCATCGACCAGGAACAGGAAGACGTCGCGGTCCGAGGCATAGAGCGTGGTCGTGTCGCGGCTGATCTCGACATCGGGGTTGTAGACCCCGGTCGACCAGTCGAGCACGCCCGGCACCTTCCAGCGCGTGTCGCCCGTGCCATTGCCCGCAATGCGCTGCACCGCCTCGACCAGCTCATGGTCATGGATGCGGCCATAGTCGGGTCCGGTCACCGCGCGCAGTTCGGTGCGGCCGTCTTCCGTCTCGAAGGTCTTCACTTGCTCGGCGCGATGGTTGGCTGATTTCAATCTCGAGGCGATGTCGCTCAAGGCACTGCGGCAATTGCAGAAGGACCTCGCCAAGGCGATTTCCACCTATGAGGACCGTCATAAGGCCGAAGCCCGCACCAAGCTGGAAGCCATCGCCAAGGAGATGGGCTACTCCCTCGCCGAACTGATCGGTATTGAGGTGAAAGCCACCCGTGCGCCGGCCCTCGCGAAGTACAGGCATCCTGAGAACGCGGCCCTCACCTGGTCGGGCCGGGGCCGGAAACCGCAGTGGTTCGCAGACCACATCAACGCCGGCAAGGACCCGAGCGCTCTGGCGGTCTGACGGAGTTGGGTGACCCCGCCCGGGCGAAGCATGGCCCAAGTTAAGGAAACCGGTTTTTGCTGACACGACTGTTCGATCATGTTATAAAAACGACGATTTCTTAACACGACGCGGAGCACATGTTAAAGCCGACCTATGCCATTCCCGCCCTGCCACCCCCGGCCGAGATCGAAACCGTTCCGGTCCTGAAGGCGCTCGCTCGCGCCAGCCGCGCGCTTGCGGATCTGAAGGGTCAGGCCAAGACCATTCCGAACCAAGGCATCCTGATCGACACGCTGGCTCTTCAGGAAGCCAAAGCTTCGTCGGAAGTCGAAAACATCGTCACAACGCAGGATGAACTGTTTCAGGCGGATGTTTTCCCTGACGATCCGCAGTCCCCGGCGGCCAAAGAAGTAGCGCTGTATCGCGACGCTCTGCGGCTCGGATACGCACGCTTGGGCGAAACCGGCGGCCTGATCCCAAATTCGGCGCTCATCGACATGTTCCGCTTGCTGAAGGGCCGCAGCGATGGATTTCGAGTGACACCGGGCACTGCCCTCAAGAACGAGCAAACAGGGGAGATCGTCTTCGTCCCCCCCCAGGATGCGCACGAAATTGTCCGCCACATGACGGCGCTCGAACGGTTCATCAACGACGATGAACTCAGCGATCTCGATCCGCTCATCAAGATGGCTTTGATCCATCATCAGTTCGAAAGCATCCACCCGTTTCCGGATGGCAACGGACGTATCGGGCGCATCCTCAATGTACTTTATCTGACCAGAACGGGGTTGCTCGACATCCCGGTGCTCTACCTGTCGCGGTTCATCACCCGTAACAAAGCGGACTACTACAGGCACCTTCAGGCGGTGCGCGACACGGGCGATTGGGAACCCTGGGTCATCTACATGCTGGAGGCCGTTGCAGAGACTTCTGCCACAACAGTCGAGATCGTCACCGGCATCCGACAGCAAATGGCGGACGTGAAGCATCGGCTACGTGAAGACTTGCCGAAGATTTACAGCCAGGAACTTCTGAACAACTTGTTTCGCCATCCCTACACCCGGATCGAATATCTGCAGAACGATCTGGATGTCAGTCGGCAGACGGCCGCGAAGTATCTCGATACTTTGGCCGAGCACGGCTTTGTCGAAAAGCATCGCTCTGGAAAGCACAACTACTTCATCAACGTCGCCCTGGTGAAACTCTTCCTCGACGTTTCGGGCGGACCGTAAACTCGACACCGGGCGTTCGGCTCCTTGGGCAGTCGTGCCGACCTCCGCGTCGGCTCAGATTTCCGGGCCACCGAGAGGTCTGAAAGCCGAACGGACCGGATCGGGGACCCTGCCCCGATGCCGAGCTCTCGGGACAAACCGTGGACCTTATGCCCACGGGTCGACCTCAGCGATCACTTGAACCTCGTCGCCGTCGATTTCATCGGCGGGGACGGCGCCGAAGGTACCATCGCCTGCCTGGAAGACGACGATTGAGACCATGAGCGTGGCGGCGAGGGAGGCTGCGAAGGCGTGTGCATCTTTGCGGGACATCTGTTTGGCTCCTGTCTGGGAGGCGGGGGACCATCCCCCGCGCGACAGGACCCCGCAGGCCCGAAGACTGGCTGACATCAACGGGTGCGTTCGGCTCGCCCGAATCCACCCGGCGGCACGGGCTTGCCCGTAGTCCGACCCCTCGCGGGTTGATCTCGAAGACGGGATTCGGGGCAAGGAAGGGAATGGCGAGCGGGGGATGGTCCCCCAACGTCAGGAGCCGGTTGTCCCGCTGATGCTCAGAACGCTGCCAGCCTCCCGGGCAGGCTCTTGGTTGAAGACCGTCATCTTGGGGGATGGAACCTTCGACGCCCCGCGACATCGCGGGACGATAGTGTGATCGGTGAGAGGCCCGCCAGTCGGCAGGCCCCCCACGCCATGTCAGGGCTCAGGCGGCCAGGTCCGCGCCCCCTGCCCTATCGCCGTCCTCGGCACAGACGATTTCAAGCCGCGCGTTGCGATAACCTTCCCGCGCGATCCAGAGCTCCGCCGCGGTGATCGACTCCGCCAGATGCAGCAGTTCGGTATTCCCGCCGAAGTCCAGCAGCACGCGGACCTGCCCGACTTTGGGTTCCTCGGCCACCTCGAAGATCAGACGACTGTCCGCCGAATGACTGCGCATGATGGTGACGAGAATGACCCCGTCGGAGGAGAAGTTGCCTTCATGCAGCGTGAAGGAGGCCGGTGCCGTCCAGGTCGGATATGCCCTGGGCGGCTCCTTCTTCACCAGACGGCCCACGCCGTTCGAGCGCTCCCAGGCCGCGAGCTTCTTGGTAAACCGTGTCGGCGGCTTGGGACTGCCGTCGGTGTAGCGGATCAACGCCCCCAGAGGGGCTGTGTCGATGATGGTTGTTGCAGACATGATTCCTCATCCCGAATGCGAGCGTTCGCATTCATCATATTGATATCGCTGTGTTTTGTTGGAATGAGGGGCGGGTTTCCCCGCCCCCGGAAGGCTCAGATCACTCCGCGGCCATCATCGACGCATCGCCGTCCGGCAGATCGGCCGTCAGGAAAGCCGGGAGATCGACATCTTCGGGCTCGCCCGCGTCCTCCCCCTGCCCTTCTGCGATCGGCTCGCCGTCGCCTGCCGCCAGATCGGCCCGGCGCAGGACCTCGGGCAACCACCCGCTGCCCTTGAGAAGCCGCTCGGCTTCCGTGGCCATCTCGCCCTTCTTCAGGTGATCGAGAAGCTGTGCGGTCCCCTCCCCCTTTGCCTCGCGTACGGCCTCGAGGATCCGGGCCTTGGGCACGCGGTTGAGATAGCCATCGACCGTCGGCTCCCAGCCCGCCTCGACCATGTCGAGATCGACCGCGCGGGCAACCAGATCGGCATGGGCCATTCGGCGGGTCAGACCGCTGGCGGAGATGCCCGCACCATAGGGGTTCACCTTCTCATGGAGCGCGTTGATCCCGAAGCTGAGGCAATGCGCCAGCAGAGCCAGGCGGCTGCCCTGGTCGAGGACCGTCAGATAGTCCCAGAGCGCGGCATCATCGCCGAGAGGCAGATCGGCCTCCCAGGCGGCATGACGCTCGTCGACCAGCTTGGCGACGACGCTGTCTTTCAGATCGGGCGCCTGCGCTGACATGTAGACGTTACGCACCGATGCCTCGAGACAACTGCCCGTGGCGGAAGAGGTGCGGAAGGTGTCCGTCACCAGCTTCAGGAGCAGGAGAGTCAGCGCAACGTCCGGCGAGCGCCCGATGGCCTCGCGCAGTGCGAGGGTCCGGTGGGCGGTCAGTTCCATGACCAGCCGCTCGGGCAGCGGTTTCATCGCACCGTCGTCTTCCTCGTCGGACGCATCCGCGCCAATCGGCTGACCACCCGAAGTGATGACGGTGCCGCCGACAGAGGTCCCCGAGGGTTTCCAGGTGGAAACACCGACATCACCCCCCTGCCCCATATCATCCGCGTCATCACCATACTGGACCGCGGTTTCCTCGCGCGGCTCATCTTCGGGCCGGACATAACCGCGATAAACCGCGAGACTCCCATCCCGATCTAGCCTGACGAAGACGCCCGCGCGCACGACCTCGGCCGCGTCGTAGATCAAGGGCCGCCGTTCGAGCGCTTCCATCGCCACCTCGAGCTGCCCGAGCCGGGCGTCGATCTCCTCGGGGTATTCGTCCTGGCCGGAGAATTCCTCTTCCAGCGCACGATACTCGGCGAGGAGCGAAGCGTGGGCCGCGCTTTCCTCGTCGGTCATCGGAGCAGGATCACCAGCGAGACGCTGCAGACCGTGGCTGTAGCCACAGGGCAGGTCGGTCGCGACCTCGATCCACTTCCAGCCCTCGGAGGCCAGTGCCTCGGCTTCGGCCTGGAACTTCTCTTTGACCAGCCGGTCGAGCAGGGCAGGGTCCTCGAGCCAGCCGCCGTCATCACCTTGGAAGAGATCGCGAAGGACGACACCGCCTGCCGCATCATAGGCATCGACACCGACAAAAACTGCGCGACGATCCGAGGCCCGAACCGAGGTCTCCGTCAGCATGCGCCGGATGGCATAGGGCTCCTTGCTCCAGGAGTTCCTGATCGCCTCCCAGACCTGCTCCTGACGCGCGTGATCCGGGTTCACGGTAAACGCCATCAGCTGTTCCAGCGTCATGCCATCCTCTGCATAGACATCGAGCAGGGCAGGGGCCACGGAGGCGAGCTTCAGGCGCTGCTTCACGATTTGGGGCGTGACGAAGAAGGCCGCCGCGATCGCTTCCTCGCCCTGACCCTTTTCACGCAAGGCCTGAAACGCGCGGAACTGGTCGAGCGGATGCAGGGCAACGCGCTGCATGTTCTCGGCCAGCGAGTCGTCCTCGGCGAGGATCTCCGACGCCGCATCCCGCACGATGCAGGGGATCGGAGCGGCCTTGGCCAGCCGCTTCTGCTTCACCAAGAGCGACAGCGCCTGAAAGCGCCGACCACCGGCCGGGATCTCGAACGTGCCGGTCTCGACACCATCGGCATCAAGGACGGGCCGAACATTCAGGCTCTGCAGAAGCCCGCGCCGGGCGATGTCCTCGGCCAGCTCCTCGACCGAGACGCCGGCCTTGATGCGCCGCACGTTGGACTGGCTCAGCACGAGCTTGTCGAAGGGGATGTCCCGTGAGGGGGACAGGGTGATGTTCTGGGCAACTTTCGCCATCAGATCTTCTCCACGACGGGCGCCGGAAGCCACTCTCCCGATCTCACCTCCCGTCACCCCTCAAACTCCCAACCTTTCCCTCTTCGAAGTGGGCTCCATGTTTACCGGGGTATACATGGATCAGAGGGGCTATGTTTACCCGGGTATACATCAAGCACTGGTCATACGACGCGCTGACGCAGCGCTGCCGTTTGTGAGGGAGCGGAACATACGGACGAAGTCGATGCCTTCACTGGCCGCCCGATTGGCTAGTGCTTGTAGATAGGCCCTCGGTTGCCGAATTCTGTCGAACGCCTCAATGATACCAAGAATGGCGAGTGCTGACCCAAGAGCGCCCATCGCTTTTCGCGCAGTCTCTACGTCGGTTTTCGCTAGTCCAACCGCCGGAGCAAGGGTGTCGGACAATCGAACGACATCGCCCCAATCCTTTGCAGTTACGGCAGCGAAGGATGCTGCATTCTTGGCCAGGGCCATGCACTCAGACACCGTGATATCGTTGGTTTGTCCGACATCAGTGCTTTCTGGATCGCTGGATCGATTGGCCGTGCTTACTTTCTCAGGCGCAGCTTCAGATTCATAGTTTTCTTTCTTTGACTTCTGAATGTGCCGGTCATTTTGACTGTCGTTGGCGGTCACTGCATCTGCAACGGACGATGTCTCAGCGCTTGTCTGGGGAAGGTTTTCCTGCAGTTCCTGAATGAGACCGGCCAGTTGTTCTGAAGACAATGAACGACGCAGTGAGCGGCACGCAAGGTCGTGAAGTGCGGGCTGAATGGTCGCAGCCCCGTGGTAAAGAATGTCCCTGATCACTGATCGGAGCGCTTTGCACCGAATTTCTTCTCGGGAGCATTCTTCTGCAAGTGCGATTAGGTGATCGCGGATGCCGAAAAGCGGCGCGAGGTCGATGCCGTAGGTTAGTTTGGCTTCGGCGCACTCATCTTGTACCCGATATCGCTTTCCGTTCGGGCTCGACTTTCGAGCCAGCAATCCGTTTGCCTTCAGATTGGTGAGGCGGCGCCTGAGTGTGCGTTCGTCGATCCCGTCACAGCGCTCGATCAATGCCCTGTTGGAGGCAAAGACAACAAGTGAGTTTGGGTCGGCCGACTGAGGCACGAACGACAGAAGACCTCGCAGAACCGCAATGTCGCGGTCTCTCAGACCAAGAGGTTTGCGGCAACGGCGTACCAAATCCAGAAGCGACCAGCGCGCGTCTTCCGTCTTAACCGGCGTCACAGTGCTGCGGTCGGTCAGATATGAGAAATTGGTGCGCCGAACGTGCCGCTGCACGGGCGAAGACATGACATGTTCCATGTTGAATCGGGCGGAACGCTCGGGTCAGCCGAGTGAAGACCTTGCAACCCTGCCTGTCGGTGTCCGTTCTTCTCCAGAAAAAGGATAAAAGATATCGGATCACCGCGAAGCGATGTTGCGTGCGATTCGGGCCTGCGCTAGTCTGCTCGTGCTAGAAGATGAGCATTCTCAGGGTTGGCGCCCTGTGTTTTGCGCGGGCCTTCCGGGTGGTTTCCATTCGGGAGGCCTATCCTTTTCCGACACTGCTCCTCTGTTGTTGTCGTTGCATTCCCTCAGTCCTTCTTCTTGGACTGACTGAGAAATTCTTCATGCAGGCGCGAGAAGACGTCATCCGCATTTGCATGCAGCCACGCCACGAAATCCCTGTGTTGCGCCGTTGGCCGGAAGCCCAATGCCCCTTTGGTAAGGGCGACCTCTCCCAGAGCAGACCCATCTTGCGCCATCAGCGTGAAGGGCGTTGTGCCCCTCGGTTGGCGTTTCTCCTTAGGGGTATCCGGCCTTGGAAGAGCTTTCACCCAGGCCGCAAATCGCTCGTCCGAGCTGCAACCTTCAGGGAAGGGGGCAGGGTGGACGGAAAGAACGTCGATCTTCTTCTCAAGCACCAAAACGGCGAGTTCGTACCAGCGTTTCCATCCGATTGAGGGCGCCGCACCGATGCGTTCCAGCACTTGTCTCGGAAATGCCTCGCGCACCTTGCGCATGTGCGACGTATGGCTGCGGTTCACGTTTAGCGCGTCTTGAACCACGCGCGCATCGTAGCCCGCCTCCTCCAGATCGCCTGCAAACAAGGCCTTCTCGATGAAAGACGGGTCCTTGCGAAGGTTGTTTTCCTGGCCTTGCGCCAGGACGGCCTCTTCGTCGGAAAGGGTGCGGATCAGGGCTTTGACCGGCGTTCCTAGGCCACGGATTGCGGCAAGCCTGCGCCGCCCGTATACCACCTGATACCGACCGCTCAGTTTCGGGTGCGGCCGCAACAGGATCGGAACCTGCTGGCCGTGGTTGGAAATGCTTTCGCGCAGGTCGGCAATGTCGTCGTCTAGCGCTCCGATGCGATCCTTTAACCCGGTGTCTTCAATCAGCTCAGGATCGATGTCCTGCACTGATCGAGACCCGACACTGCGCAGATCGTTGCGGATGGCTGCGATCGGCCCAGCACTTTGAAATACTTCTGGCATCTTGGTGGCCGGGCGGGGCAGGGGTGCCTTGGCATCGTCTTCCGACCGAGAGGCAGGAGTGATGCCTTCGAACATGTTCTTCCTGGCCATATCAGCCGCGCCCCCATGCTCTGTGGATGTCTTGTTCCAGCTCCCGCGCGACAGCGTTGATCGATTCCATCGCGCGGTCATAAGTGTTGCGGTTCATGCTGCCGCGACCGACCTCGAACAACGTCTGATGTGTAAGGCCTGCGTCCGAGACGGCTGTGGACTTCAGAAACGTCTCGGTCATCACGCGTTTGCCAAAGTTGGCGCGTAGCAGTCCGGCAACCTGCGCTTGCGGCCCGTCCGAAGGTTCGAAGCGAGAGACCAGGTAGCGGAGAAAGTCGTACTCCAACGTCATTCCTGCGTCCCTGATCGTATCGAGCAAGGATGAGGTCATGGTCAGAAACTGGGCCAAGGATGCCACGTCGATAAAGTTCGGCACCACTGGAATGATGATAGAAGACGAGGCCACAAGAGCCGAGAGCGTCAAGAACCCAAGCTGTGGAGGGCAATCGATGAACACCAGATCATAGTTGGCTTCAACCGAGAGGATTGCTTCGCGAAGCCGCAGGTAAAAGGGTGGTTCGGAGCCACGTCGAAGGGCGTAGGGGGTCTCGGTCTCATACTCCGACAGGATCAGGCCACCGGCGGCTATGTCCAGGCCGTGGAAGTAGGTTTTCCGCACCACCTCGCTCATCGGCACAGGGTTCTCATACCGGATGGCATCATAGATCGTGCCTTGATGCGTGAAGTCGATTTCAGGCCGCAAACCGGTCATCGACGAAAGCGAGGCCTGCGGGTCCATGTCGATCACCAGCACCCGGTAGCCGTGCAGGGCATACCATTGGCTGAGATATGCCGCGGTCGTCGTCTTCGCTGACCCGCCCTTGAACGACACGCAAGAGATTATCTGCAGCGGCTCTGATCCGACCCGCCCGCGCAGATAAAGCGAAGGGTCGCGGGTGGTTCGCGCCAGAGCCAAACGGATCTGCGCAAGGTCGTCGGCTGAGTACAGTTTCCTTCCACGCTCATCGAGCGGGACGTCGGGGATCTTGTCCTCCGCGTGGAGTTTGCGCAGGTGACCAGGCGCGAGCCCGAGAAATTCCGCCGCTTCTGTCGATGAAAAGTTTCTCAAGTACTTCCGGGCGTCAGGCGCAAAATTGCGCTCCAGATGCATCCGGATCGACTCATGCAGTGTGGATGCGTCGCTCTGGAGCTCTGCAAAAACACGCTCTTCGGTCATACTGCCCTCATCAAGATCGTGGTGCGGTTTACCCACACTCACTGTGCTCCTTGGAGCCACGTTTTCTTTGTAGCGCAGAAAACCGAAATTCTCGCGATTTTCCGCTACGACAATGAATGCGTCATGTCTGACAGTGGTGCAAGAAAATTCTACAGCTCGTAGCTGATGCTGACGGATGAGCGGGCACGTCGTCAGCCTTACTGACCGTCATGACATTGAAAAACATGAACTTCTACCAGCTCAGGCAGAGTTCACGCTTGCTACATGTTGTAGTGCTGTCGCCAGTACTGCCTTCTAAGGATGAGCGCACTTTCGAATCGTCAAGGCAACAGCCCCAGCTTCTCCGCCCGTTCCAGCAGCATCTTCACCGAAGAAGGCTGCCAGCTTGTCCGCCCGCGAGGCGTGCGCTCGCGCATTGCTTCCAGTCGGGTGCAGATCGCCTGAAGCGTGATGTCGGGGTCCGCTCCCTTAATGGCGGCGACGATGGCGGGCAGGCGGTCGTCGGTTTCGCGGCGGCCGGCGCGGTCCAGTACCGTCGGCGGTAGGAAGCCGTCCCGAACATAGGCGTTGACCGCGCGCAGAAGCCGACTTTGCGTCCATTGGCGTTCGCGGGGCAAGGGGCCGTTGACGATGCGTACTACGTCTTCCCAAGCCATGTCGGGCCGCAGGCGGCGCACGTGCGGCACCCAGTCCTGCGCCGTCTCGTTCAGCCGTTCCATATAGCCGTCCTGTCGCGCCAGCCTCACCTTGCGCAGTGCGGCGGGATCGCGGGCGCGCAGACCCGGGTTGCCGCCGACGCGCCCCTTGCTGCGCGCCGAGGCCAGCCCCGCCTTAGTGCGTTCGCGGATTAGAGCGCGCTCGAACTCCGCCGCGGCGCCCAGGACTTGCAGGGTGAACTTGCCCTGCGGTGAGGACGTGTCGATCGGATCGGTCAGCGAGCGGAAGAAAGCGCCTTTGGCCTCAAGCCGCTCGATTACCTCCAGCAGGTGCGAGAGGGACCGTGCCAACCGGTCGATGCGCACCACCACCAGCGTGTCGCCCTTGCCGATCCGCTCCAGCACCCGCGCCAGCACGGGCCGAGCACGGTTCCCGCCCGAGGCCTGCTCCTCATGGATCTCGACGCAGCCTGCGGATTTCAGGGCCTGCGACTGGGGCAGGGGGGTCTGATCCTCGGTCGAGACGCGGGCGTAGCCGATCAGGGGCATCAAAACGGGTCGTTTGCAGTTTCATATGCCATCAATAAACGACCGTTTGGCCAAGCAGGGCGGGGAGGAAGACGGTTGCTTGATGGCAAAGATTGCCATATCCTGCCCACAAAGGAGACGGCCATGGGCACCATGAACATCTCGCTGCCGGATCCGATGAAGAGCTGGGTCGAAGATCAAGCCAGATCCGGCAGATATGCGAATTCCAGCGACTATGTCCGTGACCTGATCCGCCGCGATCGGGCGCGCCTGGAGGCCGTTGCCGAGATCCAGTCCGCCGTCGATGTAGGCCTGGCCAGCGGACCGGCAAGTCCGCTCGATCGCGAGGCCTTCAAGTCCCGAATGCGGGCCGGGCATGCCGGGAAATAGCGGCTGGACCATCCGGCCCGCGGCGGAAGCCGATCTCGTGGACATCTGGCTCAAGGGCGCCACGACCTGGGGCGTAGACCAGGCGGAGCGCTATGCGGACGGGCCGTTCGCGCTCTTCGACTTGCTGGCCGAGTTTCCGGAAATGGCCCGAGAACGTGAGGAGTTCACACCTCCGGTGCGAATTCACCCAAGCGGCGCGCACCTGGTCGTCTTTCGGTGGAAAGGGCAGGGGGTCGAGATCATCCGCATCCTGCACGCGCATCAGAACCTGATGGCCTATCTGAACGACGGCTGACCGGTCACAGCCCGGCCGCCTTGGTCAGGTTGACCCGGAACCGATCCCGTCGGCGCTGGTAGCGCCGGGTCATCTCGGCCGAGGCATGGCCGAGCTGCTTCTGCACGTAGCGCTCGTCGACCTCGGCACTGCTCGCGAGACCCTGGATTAGGACGAGGGGGCAACGTCAAGCGCAGCGTCGCCTGGATGGGGGCGCGTGGGCTAGCCCGTTAGGTGACAAGCAAGGGCGATACCCGATGTGACGACCCGTCACAGGAGACGGTCGATGGCTCATCACTCGTCCGGTCTGAGCACGGTGGTCTTGTTTCTCTCAAGCATAACAAATTCGGGTTTGGGCATCCTCTGCCTATGGAAGCCTAGACAGGACCTGCATTATGCATAAGAAGCAAAGTCGAGAAAAACGAGCGCTATTCCATGGACCTAAACCAGATCCGATACTACCTCAACCTTGCTCAGGCGTTGAATTTTACCGAAGCCGCGCGACAAAGCGGGGTTTCACAGCCGAGTTTGACACGCGCGATCCAGCGGCTTGAGGAAGAGCTGGGTGGACCCCTGTTGTATCGGGATGGGAAGGATACGCGGCTGACGGCTCTGGGGCGCGACGTGCAGTTGGAGTTCATGCGCATTCAAGCCAGCCTGGATGCTATCTCGGAGATTGTCGACACATCTGTCGTGGGAAAGCGAAGGCGACTGGCTATCGGGATTGCAACCACGATCGCGCCTGCGGCCATGGCGAGCTTTTGGCGCCACGTCCTGGCACAATTGCCCATGGTCGAACTGCAGCTCCTTCCGATGCTGGCCGGCGAAACCGATGCCGAGGTTCTGTCTGGACGCTACGACATGTGCTTGCTGACCGATCCACCGGGGCCAAATGTGAAACTGGCGGTAGTTCCGCTTTATCGCGAGTACCTTCGTCTGGCATTGGCAACGACGCATCCGCTGGCGCGGAAATCCGTAGTCGCCCCGGCCGAAATTTCGGGGGAACCTTACCTGGACCGCTTGCACTGCGAGTTCCGGTCGCTGTTGATCAAGCACTTCATGGACCGCCACATCGTCATGCGGCCGAGGCTTCAGTCCGAACGTGAGGATTGGGTACAGCAGTTGGTCGCCAGTGGCGCCGGAGTTTGTGCGTTGCCGGAACGTTCGGTCATCGTCGAAGGCATTGTGGTGCGGCCGATCGAGGGTTTGGACCTGTCGCGCGAAGTGTCGCTTGTGGCGGTCTCAGGATCGGGCAATCCGCGCGAGGTGCGGCAGATATTGACCATGGCGGAGAAGTATCGCTGGAACGGTTGACGGATCAAGCCACCGGCCGCGAGATTTGCTGAACAATATAGGGTGGCACATCCTTCGGGAGCGGCAATGGATCCTTGCGAGCAAGCTTCAGCAGCGACGCCGCGTTTTCGACAACGTAATGTTGCATATACGAGCGGCTTAGGCGCGGCGCGTCGGGCTCTTCCGGGCGGCACATGACCGTGAGGCCGGAAAAGGCGTTAACGCCCACGTTCAGGTCGGGCGAAAAGTAACTGAGGGTGACAAGATCCAGCGGCGAGCTGTGAATGAACAGCCCGACGAAGCCGCCTTTCTGGTTCAGGACCACGCCGCGAAACTCTCGTTCGGCCGAAGATTCGCGCTGGCCGATCAGCCTTGTCAGCACGCGGTGGTCATACCCCCGGATTACCTTGCAGTTGTTAAGCGTCTTGAACAGAAGAGGTTTGTAACTGACCCGCCCGCCCAGCGTCGGGGACCAGCGGTAGAATTCGTAAAGCCCGTCTGGAATGGAGGCGTCGGGCGCGATGATGGACGGCGCGGGATTCATGAAGCTGAGCGCTTCGATCAGCGGGCCGAAGGCCTTTGCCGATTTGTCCAACTTGGTTTCCCACCGGATATCCGCCAGTTGATCGATCGAGAAGTGGTCCGTGTAGATCCTGGCATCGACCCCGAAGAAATCGCAGATCCGCTTCAGCATACTGGGCTTCGGAAAGCTCTCGCCCGACAGGTACCTGCCGAATTGAACACGGCTGATGTCCAGCTCGCGCGCGGTGCCCGTAATGGTTCCGTATCTCTCGGTCAAGAGACGAAGATTCTTGCCAAAGGCAAGATTGGGGCTGGCTGCGGGCATGAATGTCAGTTTTACAGTATCAGAACTTCGAACCGGACACTCAGGAGATTCGACTATCCCGGTGCTAAAGTCAATCACGTCTGGGATGAGTCTCTTTCAATTCGATTCGCAAGCCGCTCCAATTCTGCCGATATGCACATTAAATGTGCAACGAGCGAGCCGGGCAGGTTGCCCGCCGCAGAATAGGCAAAGGTTTCGACCGTCAGCGCGGTGTCACGCAGGCACTGGGCGTCGTGCTTTTTGGTGGTTGGCGTGTCGCTTACCTGGGTGGTTCCTCTTGGAAGCAGCTCGATGTTCACTGACATGAGAGAGTCTCCTCGTTAACCTGCCCGCCCAGTTTGCCTGATCGAGGGTGATGGCGGGATCCTCAAATTCCGGGCGGCACGCAACAGTTCCGTTGCAGCGGTTGTGCCTCGATTGCGCCCCAGGCGATCCGCCTATGGAAACTATGCACAACGGGTATTTGCAGCAGCGCCGGGCTTGTCCCATATTCGGCTCATGAAGTTTTGAGAGGGGTGGGAAATGACGTATCAGAAGAATGCCGACGCGGTGAGCAAACTGACTCCCGAACAATATCGGGTAACACAGCAGAGCGGCACCGAACGCCCGTTCACCGGCGAGTACGACAAGCACTACGAGCCGGGCATCTATGTCGATGTCGTGTCCGGCGAGCCGCTTTTCGCATCGTCCGCGAAGTTCAACTCTGGCAGCGGTTGGCCGTCCTTTACCAAGCCGATCGACAACGTGACCGAGCATGTCGACGTCAGCCACGGTATGCGACGCGTTGAGGTCCGCTCGAAGCATGGCGACAGCCATCTGGGCCACGTCTTCCCCGATGGACCGCGCGACCAGGGCGGTATGCGATACTGCATCAATTCGGCCAGCCTGCGCTTTGTGCCGAAGGCCGAAATGGAAGCTCAGGGTTATGGGCAATATCTGAATCAGGTGGAGGACAAATGATGACCGAACGTGCTGTTCTTGCAGGTGGCTGCTTCTGGGGAATGCAGGACCTGATCCGCAAGCTGCCGGGTGTGATCGACACCCGCGTCGGCTACACCGGGGGCGATGTGAAATTTGCCACCTATCGCAACCATGGGACTCACGCCGAAGGGATCGAGATCCTCTTCGACCCTGCGAAGATTTCCTATCGCAAGCTGCTGGAATTCTTCTTCCAGATTCACGACCCGACCACCCTGAACCGCCAGGGCAATGACCGTGGGACGTCCTATCGCTCGGGCATCTACTATACGACCGACGAACAAAAGAAGGTGGCCGAAGACACGATCCTTGATGTTGATGCTTCGGGTCTGTGGCCGGGCAGGGTGAAAACCGAGCTGCAGCCGGCAGGCGATTTCTGGGAAGCCGAGCCGGAGCATCAGGACTATCTCGAGCGTTTCCCGAATGGCTACACCTGTCATTTCGTGCGTCCGAATTGGGTCCTGCCCAAGCGCGCGGCCGCCGAATAGGACATGGGCGCCCCGCGCCACCATGCGATTGTCGGTGACGGTGCAATTGGCGCGGCCTTTCTGGAGGCCGCCCGACTGGCGCAGGGAGACCGGCTGACCCTGATCGGGCCGAACGTTGGACGGTTTGGGGCCGGGCGGTTCTATGCGGGCCACGATTCCCGCCAGCCTTGGCGGCTGGCCTATTTGCTGGACCGTCCGAACGGCGAGATGGCAGACGGCTTTACCGACTGGCTGGCGGCAGAATGGCCCGTCCTTCTTCCTGAGATCGCAGCCGCGCAACCACTTCACCTCCGGCGCTGGTCGGAGGCGCTGTCTGAAGGGGCATTTGGCGACTTCGCAGCGCCCCGTGCGATCTATGGCCGCTATCTGGCCCGACGTAGCAGTGAAAAGTTGGCGAAGCTTGTCGAGGGCGGAGTGCAGGTGCGGCTGATTACGGGGCTGGCCACCGACCTGTCGCGGGCGGGTGATCTTTTCCGGATCACGCTCGCCAGTGGTGAGGTGATCGAGGCGGACCGGGTGGACGTGGCCACCGGCGGCTCGGCAAACCAGCGCTTTGGCGCGGATGCGGGGCCCACGGCGTTCACGACGCTTTACGGCAATGAAGAGGCCATTGCGAGGGTCCTGCAGCCGGGGTGGGAGGTGACCTGCCTCGGTGCCTCGACCGAAGTACTGGACGTGATGCACTTTCTCCGCTCGGCTTGGCCGAACCAGGAACTGCGTCTGCGGGTTTTGCGTGATCGCGCGACACCCGAGCTTGACAGCGACCCGGAATACCTCCGTCTTCGTGAGGTAGGGCGGATCGTGGAGGAAATAGGCCGCCCGACTTGGGTCTATGCCGAAGCTGCTGGAAACGTGCGGGTGCGGATTACCGGGAAAGAGTGCAGGAGCCAGGAAAGAACGGTGCCCGTGGCGATCAATACCGCGGGGCCCGGAGACCAGCTTTTGGTGGAATTGCTGGTCAGCGGGATGATTGCGAAAGGCTGGCTGAAGCTGAATGCCGCAGAAAATCGCATCGATGTTGGTGCGGGGTTTGCAACCGAGATCGACGGGGTTCGCTATGCATCGGACGCGGTATCCATTCTGAAAAGACGACGGGGCGGGGCGGCGGCGCAACGCGTCGAGGATCTTGTGGGATCATCCGAAGGTGGTCCCATCGAAACAACCTAAGGCCCTTTGGGGCAGAAAAGGAAAAACAATGGTTTTCGGTGGATTACATGATAAGGCCCGCGAGCTGCGGGTGAACGACTGGATCGACGGGGACGGCAAGCCAATGGCTAAGCCTGTGCGTTTGTCCGATCTAGGGTCGGGCTACAAAGTGATCTTCTGCTTCCAGGATTGGTGCCCTGGCTGCCATTCTCGCGGCTTTCCGACCCTCAAATTCCTTCACGAGACGCTGAAGGACAAGGGCGTCGGCTTCGCCGTCATCCAGACCGTGTTCGAGGGCTCTGAAGTGAATACCTTTGACAAACTGCGGCTCAATCAGGAGCGCTACGGCCTGGCCATTCCCTTCGGCCAAGATCTGCCGCCCGCGGGTGAACGCTATCCGACTTTCATGGAGGATTACCGTTCCGGTGGCACGCCCTGGTTCACCATCATCGATCCCGAAGGCAATGTGGTCTTTGCCGATTTCCGCCTTGATGCCCGGCGCTTCCTTGCCGCGCTTGGTGCGGATGACGCCGACCTGAGTGTTGCCTGACCCCTGTCAAATCAGACCAATCCGCTGGAGTTTTCATGCGCGATCTGCCCAACATTGCCTTTGACAACAGCTATGCCCGCGATCTGGAAGGCTTCTATGTGCCATGGGCGGGCTCGAGGGCTCCGGCGCCCGAGGTCCTTCGGTTGAACGCGGGCCTTGCGGCCGAGCTTGGTCTGGATGGCCCGTCCTTGGCCTCGGGGCCAGGGGCGGCCATGCTCAGCGGGGGCACGGCACCTGAAGGCGCCGTGCCCCTGTCCATGGCCTATGCCGGGCACCAGTTCGGCGGCTTCTCGCCGCAACTGGGCGATGGGCGGGCGCTGCTTCTGGGCGAGGTGATCGACCGCCTGGGCAAGCGGCGCGACATCCATCTGAAAGGTTCGGGCCGCACGCCTTTCTCGCGCGGGGGCGACGGCAAGGCTGTGCTAAGACCGGTGCTGCGCGAATATCTGTTCGGCGAGGCGATGCATGCGTTGGGCATTCCCACCACGCGCGCGCTTGCCGCAACGCTGACCGGTGAAGAAGTGGTTCGCCAGGACGGGCCCGAACAGGGTGCCGTCCTGGCGCGGGTCGCCGCCTCGCACCTGCGGGTTGGCACATTCCAGTTCTTCGCCGCCCGCGGCGATGTCGAAAAGGTTCGCCAGCTGGCTGATTACGCAATCAATCGCCACTTCCCCAAAGTCGCTGACCGCGACGACAAGTATCTGGAATTGTTCCGCCGGGTGCGCGATTCACAGGCCGCACTCGTTGCCCAATGGGTGCTTGTGGGCTTTGTCCATGGTGTGATGAACACCGACAACACGACAATTTCCGGCGAAACCATCGATTACGGCCCTTGCGCCTTCATCGACAGCTATGATCCCAAGGCTGTGTTCAGCTCGATCGACCAGCACGGTCGATATTCCTTCGGCAACCAGCCTCCGATCATGCTGTGGAACCTTTCGCGCTTTGCCGAGACGCTGGTCGATCTGGTCAACCCCGCCGACAGCGACGACGCGGTTCGTCAACTGACCAATGAAATCAATGCCTTCCCGTCCCACTACCAGGCGCTCTGGCTGAAGGGGATGCGGGCCAAGCTGGGCCTTTTCAAGGAATTGCCAGGCGATCTGGATCTGGCCAATGATCTTCTTGCGGCGGCCGAAGGGCAGGGCGTCGATTACACGGGCCTGTTCCGGGCGCTGGGCGTCTTCGTGCGCGGCAACGTGATGCCGGTACGGGCGCTGTTTGCCGATCCCGGGATTTTTGATGGCTGGATGGAACGCTACCTGCGACGGATGCGCGACGAGACCATCCCCGATACGACACGGGCTGCGGCGATGGACCGGGTGAACCCGATCTATATCCCGCGCAACCATCTGGTTGATGCGGCATTGTCGGCGGCGGCAGCGGGCGACATGGAGCCCTTCGACCGGCTACTCGCCCTTGTCTCCGCGCCGTTCAGCGAACAGGCGGATGCCGAGGACTATGCGCTTCCGGCACCCGAAAGCTTTGGCAAGTTCACCACCTATTGCGGCACCTGAAGCCCGTCCGTCTCTGTGGGCCCATGAAATCCAGAAAGAGGAAGAAAGACGATGAAGATCGGTGCCAAGGATGCCGTCGCGGCACTGAGCGATTTGTCGGAAATGGGGTTCACCCATGATTTTCGCATACAAGACGGCAAGCTTGTGGATGTCAGCACCGGACTACCGGTCGATCCCGCGACCGTCACGGTCGTGACCAAGCTGCGGTTCGAGACCGAAGTTGGGTCGGGTGATGCGTCGAACATCTATGCCCTTGATGTCGACAACGGCCTGTCGCGCGGGTTTCTGGTCGATGCGCTGGACCTTGAGGGCGAGGGCGCGCCGCAGGCTCTGATCGACAGGTTGCGTACGGGCGAAGTTGCCACCAAAGCCGAAGGCTCAGAGGCGGATGATGTGCGGTATGGCGTACGCAAGGTCCGCAAGTCTGAATTCAACGCCGATCCGACCCGATATGTCCTGCGGATTGGATACCCGGATTTCCCCCCGTGCCCCTTCGGCCAGGGGTTTACCATGCTGGGCTACGACACAGCCGCCGAGCAATATGTCTGGCTGGTGACCAAAGTGCTCAAGGATGACCGGCTGCAGCGCGTTCCCTACCGCGGTTCCGATCCGGAATGAGCACGAATTCGAGCTACGGCAGGAATAACCGGGAGCGGAACGTGAATGCAGGAATTTGACAGTATCATCATCGGTTCGGGGCAGGCGGCGCCTTCCCTGGCAGTGGGCCTTGCACGACGCGGAGATAGGGTTGCCCTTATTGAAGGCGACCGCCTTGGGGGAACTTGCGTGAACACCGGCTGCACGCCGACCAAGACCCTCCGCAAATCGGCGCGCGTCGCCCATCTGGCGCGACGGGCTGCGGATTTTGCTGTCACAACTGGGCAGATCGAGGTTGACTTTCCAGCCGCTATGGAGCGGATGCGGGCGCGTTCGGACGCCGCCCGAGAGGGCTTGACCTGTTGGCTTGAGGGTACCGAAGGTATCTCGCTCGTCCACGGCTGGGGCCGCTTTGATGGGCGTGAGGACGATGGCCGCTTCCGAGTGATGGTCGGTGATCAAGTCTTGCTGGCGCGCCAGGTCTATCTGAACACCGGCACAAGGCCCTTCCTGCCCCCTGTTGAGGGGATCGATACCGTCAATCCTTTGGACAATGCGGGGTTGCTCGCCCTTACAGAGCGCCCCGACCACCTGATCGTGGTGGGCGGTTCCTATATCGGGCTGGAATTTGGGCAGATTTTCCGGCGTCTGGGGTCTCAGGTCACCATCCTGCACCGCGCTGACCGTCTGGCAGAGCGCGAAGATGCCGAAGTGTCCGGTATCATCGCCGACATCATGCGCGACGAGGGGATCGATCTGCGCTTGAATGCCACCCTCGCTTCAGTTGGCAAATCCATGCGCGGTGTTCTGGTGACGCTCGGGGATGGCAGCGAGGTTTCCGGCAGCCATATCCTGTTTGCCACCGGCCGGGTGCCGAATACCGATGGGTTGAACCTCGCCTCGGTCGGACTAAGCGTTGACAAGCGCGGCTATATTGCTACCGATGCGCAGCTGAAGACCGAGGTACCGGGTATCTGGGCCTTGGGCGACATTAACCGCCGCGGGGCCTTTACCCATACCTCCTATCACGATCATGAAATCGTGCTGGCGCACCGCGATGGCCTGACAGACCTGCACCAGTGGCAAGGCGCGGATGCCCGCGTCACAACCTATGCCATGTTCACCGATCCGCCGCTTGGCCGGGTCGGGTTGACCCGGGCCGAGGCGCAGACGCTGGTGGCCAAGGGGCAACGCATCTTGATTTCGGACATGCCGATGGAACGCGTGAGCCGGGCCAAGGAAGAGGGAGAGACGATCGGCCTGATCCGGCTGATCGTCGACGCCGAAAGCGAACGGTTCCTGGGTGCCACCGTCTTCGGTTTTGCGGGTGATGAAATTATCTCTACGCTGACGAACTACATGGCCACGGGCGCGAGCTATCGGATCATGCAGCAGGCCCTGCCGGTTCATCCCACGGTGGCGGAATTCTTGCCGACGATCCTGGCCGGATTGAAGCCGCTGGAGGCTGTGGATGGCTGACATCACCCTTTTCGGCGAGGTGCGCTGCCACAAGACGCGCTTCTATCAGGCGGCCCTGGAAGAGCGCGGGCTGGACTACGAACTGGCAGAGGTGGACAAGGACGCAGATGCCGCAAGGCGTCTGGCCAGCCTGGCAGGCTGCGCTGACAAGTTTCCCACCTTACAGATCAGGGGCCGCAAGTTGCGTAACCCGGCTTTGCCGGAACTTGACAAGGAACTGGCGCGCGCCGGGCTTTATGACCCGGGACTGGTGCATGACGAACGCGGTCAGCGCTTTGTGCGCCATATGGCGCCCAGCGATGCCTTTGTCAGCTATCACTGGCAGGGTGACCGCATGGTCATGGGCCATATTGAAACCGACCCGTCGCTGCGCGGCACCGGAACGGGAACGCGTTTTGCGACCGAGGTCTTCGAGGCGGTGCAGGACCGCCCGCATGAAATCCGGCTGACCTGTCCCTTCCTGCGGAAAGTGGCTGCCACCCGACCCGAGTGGCGGCGCAAGTTTGGATTGGGAGCATGAAATGGCAGTAACCTTCGAAAACACCCGTTTCGATCCTGACTTGATCGAATTTCACGGTATCGCCCAGCAGATGGCGGCCTCGGTGGGGTATACCGCCGACATGTCGATTGACGCGGGCCTGGCCCAGCTCCTGCGGCTTCGGGTCGCGCAACTGAACCCCTGTTCCTATTGCCTGATCCTGCACACCAGGGCGGCGCAGGACCGGGGTATCGACGTGGAAAAGATCGCGCATCTTCCCGCCTGGCGCGAAAGCACCATGTTCACCGCTGCCGAGCGCAGCGCACTGGCCTATGCCGAGGCGCTGACCGCCTATGATCTGGCCGCCTTCCCATCGCGGCACGCGGCGCTGACGGGGCATTTCGACCAGACAGCAATTGCCGAAATCGCCGCTGTCGTTATCAACATGAACGTCTGGACCCGGCTGAAACTGGCCCAGGGTGCCGTTCCGGTCGAGGTGTAGAGAATGCTGGAAAATGCAGGTTTCGGCGGTGGCTGTCACTGGTGCACCGAGGCGGTGTTCCGATCGCTGCGGGGGGTGACAGAGGTCGCACAGGGCTTCATTGCCGCCGATCCGCCGCATCAGGCCTATTCCGAAGCGGTCAGCGTCACCTGGGACCCCGATCTGATCGGTTTCGACGACCTGATCGCGGTGCATCTGGCGACCCACGCCAGCATGTCGCAGCATAAAATGCGCGGAAAATACCGCAGCGCGGTCTATGTGAAAGATGACGCCAGCGCCGAACAAGCGCGCCGCATCATCGCGGAACTGGCCAGGGAGACCGGCAGTGCCTTTGTGACGGCCGTGCTGCCCTTTCGCGCCTTCAAGGCCTCTGATAAACGGTTTCAGAACTATTATGACCGCAATCGGGAAGGCCCGTTCTGCAACGCCTATATCGAACCGAAGCTGGCCTTGCTGCGGCAACGTTTTGCAGGGCTGCGCCGGGAGGTAGGCAACGTTGTTTGAAATGCTGGCTGTTATTGCCGCCTGTGCGGTCTATTCGCTGTTTTCGAAGCGCCTTTCGCGAACAGTGCTGACCTTGCCGTTGCTTTTCACCGGACTTGGGCTTTTGCTCAGCGTCCCGCTGCATGCAGCCTTGCCACCCGAAGCAGTCCATGAAGGCAAGGTCCTGTTGGCAGAGGTGACCCTTATTCTGGTGCTTTTTGCGGATGCCAGCCATGTTCGTGTCCGCAGGTTGCGGATGAATTGGGCCCTGCCAGCCCGGATGCTGATGGTGGGCATGCCCCTGACAATCGCATTGGGAACGGCGGTTGCCTTTGGGCTGAACCCGGGGACCAGCTTTGCGATGGCGCTCTTAACGGCGGCTGTCCTGACGCCGACCGATGCCGCCTTGGTGCAGGCCGTCGTGACAAACCCGGATGTTCCAGAACATCTGGGCCGGACGATCAACGTGGAAAGCGGCCTGAATGACGGCTTGGCGCTGCCCTTCGTGTTGCTGGGTGCCACACTTGCCTCGATGATGGTCGGGCACGAGCCGGTGTCCGGGACAAACCTCGCGCTTGAAGCTCTGGCCGAAGTGGCCTTCGGCGTGCTGGCCGGCGTTGCCACCGGCTGGGCTGCGGCAAGGGCGATGGACTGGGCGCAGACCCGCGATCTGATGCAGGTCTCCGCCGGGGCGGTGTTCTTCCTGTTGACAGCCTTCGCGGCTTATGCCGCGGCATTGCTGATGGGAGGCAACGGGTTCATCGCAGCCTTCGTGGCGGGAATGACCTTCGGCAATGTCTATCGCCACGATATCCACTTTGTCTCCGAATTCATGGAAGGCGCCGGCCAGCTACTGACCATGGCGGCATTCTTGGTCTTCGGGGCCTTCCTGTTGCCGGACGGGCTGGCGCATGCGGGCATTGCGACGGTTGTTCTGGCGGTGTTGTTCCTGACGGTCGTGCGGATCCTTCCGATCGTGGTCTCGCTTGTCGGGACAGGGCTGCCGATGCCAGAGAAGCTGTTTCTTGGCTGGTTCGGCCCCCGCGGGCTGGCCTCGATCCTGTTCACCCTATTGACGATGGATGCTTTTGAATTTCCCAATGAGCCGGAACTTCTGGCCTGCGTGTCGCTGACCGTCGGGCTTTCGATCCTGCTGCACGGCATCACTGCAAACCCCTTGGCCCGGCGTATCGGGCGGACCCACCAACCTATTCAGAAAGGACAGTAGGAATGGCAATGCACGTCGAGGTTTTCCGGCACCGCGTCGATCCGGATTTCCAGGGTGAGTTCGATGATCTTTATGCGCGAATGGTGACCGTTGTCCGGGGGCTGAAAGGCTATATCAGCCACAAGGTGTTCATCGCCGAAGATGGCGAAAGGGTGCTGATCGGCTATTTTGAAAGCTTCGAGGCGATCGAGGAATGGGATGTCCATCCCGAACACAAATACGCCAAGGAACGCGGCAAGGCCGATGTCTTTACCGAATACGATGTGATCGTGGCCGAGGTCGTGGAACACCACAGCAAGCCGCCCAAGGTGGCTGCGTGATCATCGGGGCGGGGTCACAGCCATTTGCGCCACCTGAACAGCGCCAGCAAACCAACGCTCAAGCCAAGGCAGATGGCGGTCAGAATCCAGAAGCCCTGCGGACTGTCTTCCAGCGGCAGGCCCATCAGATTCACCCCGAACATGCCCGTCACGAACCCAAGCGGCAGAAAGATCGTTGCGGCGGCGGCGAACACATAGGACGAGCGGTTCAGCCGCCTGTCCTGGATGCGGCTGACCTGATCGTTCAGGATCGCGATCTGATCGCGCAGGCTTTGCAAGGTCTCAAGCAGGCGCAAAAGCCGGTTCAACCCATCGTCCAGACGCGCGCGGCCGCGATCGTCCAGCACCGGGTGGCGCAGGGTCGACAGCGTTTCAAGGACCGGGCGTTGCGGCCCCAGATGGCGCAGGAAACCGCTGATGCGGGTTTCGGTGTCGGCCATGTTCCGGCAGGCAAATTCCAGTTCGAGATTGCCGATCAGTTGCGCAATCTGCGCGGTGTCGTCCTCGATCATCTCGACCTGGGCCTCGACCTCGTCGAGATGCTCTTCCACCAGATCGCCCAGGAAATCGCCGGACGTCACCGGCCCCTCGCCCTTTGCCAGACGCGCGGCAATTTCAAGGATCGGGTCGACATCGGCCTCGCGCGTGCTGATGACACGGTCGGGCGTCAGCCAGAGCCGCATCGAGATCATGTCCTCGGGGCGCGCCATCTCTTCGCCGCGCAGATGCATGGCCTTCAGAAGCACCATGATCCCCTCATCGCGCACCCTGAGACGCGAACGTGTGTCCTCTTCCATCAGCGCATCGACGATCAGATCGTCCAGCGCCACCTCGTCCATCAGATAGGTCGAGGTCTCTTTGTGGCGGATGCACATGTGCAGCCACTCGCCGCCACCCTTCAATGGCAAGAGGTGCAGAAAGCCGGGCGATTTGCGGGCGGTATCCATATGTGTTCAGTGCTCCCGGGTTGCGATCGGGCCGCCAAAGGCCGAGGCAAAGGCGGCATGGGCCTCAAGTGGGCCGCAGAGGATGGCGTTGTGCCCCTTACCGGCCAAATCGCTCCAACTGGGGCGGACAAGACCATCGGCATTGCGCCGCGCGAGCGGGATCAGCGCAGCGGCGGCACCCCAGTCCGAAGGGTCGGCGGGGGGCTGCCGGACCAACTTATGTTCGGCGATCATGGCATTCTCACCCAACCGATGAAGTACAAGGAACGGCAACTTGCCCGCGCCCGCACGCGACAGCCAGCGCGAGGCCAAGCTGCAGATCAGCCGTTCTGCCCAAGGCGTCAGCAGCACATAACGCAGATAGATGATGACGGCGGCGACGGCGACCGCGTCCAACTGCCCGAGCAACCCTGTCATCGAAGTGCTGACACCAAAGGCGCCTACGACCATCGTTGCGATCAGGGAACCAAGCCCGATGCTGCCGGTAATCATAAGAGTAACCAGAACATGGCGTCGTTCAAGGGTTTGCAGCAGGAGTTCGGATTCGCTTGTGGTGAAACCCGCACCCGTCTGCGCGGATACTGCCTGAAGCCTCACCACATGCCGCGGGATGCCGCTGTGTTCCAGTGCGAGCCCCGCGATGCGCACGATAGTGGTCGTGACCGTGAACAGGATCACAATTGACAAAGCAGCGCCCATATCTCGTCACTCCCCCATGCCCGCCGCACTTTCCGGTGGCGACGGCAGTCCAGACCGATCCCAGACTGAAAGCCAAACTAAAGGAATGAAAATGATCGACAAGTCCCACCTCCGCACTACGATGCTGGCCCTAACCGGAGCTGAACTGACCCAGGCCCACAAGACCTATGAACGTTTCCTTGCCTCCGCGCGGCTGGATCGGTCGGAGCCTATCGAAAACGACGAACAGGCCCAGGCCGAAACCGCCGCCGATCTGGCCGAGGCCTTCGACGATCGCGAACACGAGGCCCAGGCCAAGATAGCCGCGCTGCAGGCGTTGGATCTTGGCCCGAAGGACGAAGTCGCCCCCGGCGCCGCGGTGCGCATAGGTGATCGTTATCTGGTGATCGGCGTTTCCACCGCGGAATTCAGCTGCCAGGGCAAGCAGTTTGTCGGCATCTCACAGGCCGCGCCGATCTATGCGGCGCTCGAGGGCAAGCGGGCGGGCGAGACCTGCGAATTCCGCGGCCGAAAACTGCGAATCGACGAGGTGCTTTGAGCCGGGGCCGCGACAATGACCGAATATCTCAAGGACGGGCGTCCGCGTCTGCCACCCAATCAGGTGGTGACGCGCAAGTTTCCGGTGATGACGGCAGGCACCCCCGTCACGGCCGGCAAGGACAGCTGGTCGCTGACGCTCGATGGTGAAGTTGCCCGACCGCTTACGCTGGATTGGCAGGGTCTGACGGCCCTGGCGCAGCAAGAGTTCACAGTGGATATCCATTGCGTGACCCGCTGGTCGAAGCTCGATACTCGCTGGCGGGGCGTATCGGTCCAGACCTTGGTCAATCTGGTCGGGCCGGCGCCGGAAGCGGCTTATGTTCAGGCCCGTGCGGACGGGAACTACACCTCGAACCTGCGGCTCGCCGATCTTCTGGGTGACAAGGCTTTTATTGCTACCGAGTATGACGGCAAGCCCTTGACCGAGGACCATGGCGGCCCCGCGCGGCTTGTGGTCCCCGGCCTTTACTTCTGGAAAAGCGCGAAATGGCTTCGCGGGCTCCACTTCAGCCAGTTCGATTACAAGGGCTATTGGGAAAAGCTTGGCTACCACAATTACGGCGATCCCTGGAAGGAGCAGCGGTACCGGGGATGACATCGCACGAGCCCGAAATCGCCGGCCGGATCCGCGCCTGCCGCCTTTGCGCAGCGGATTTCGCCCTGACCGCGACGCGGCATGAGCCGCGCCCGGTGGTGTGGTTCCGCACCGGCGCGCGGATCCTCATCGTCGGGCAGGCGCCGGGCCTCAGGGTTCATGAATCCGGCGTGCCCTTCGATGACCGGTCCGGCGACCGGCTGCGTGACTGGCTGGGCATGACGCGCGATGAATTTTATGACCGCGACCGCGTGGCAATGGTCCCCATGGCCTTCTGCTTTCCCGGCTATGACGCCAAGGGCAGTGACCTGCCGCCGCAGCCGCGCTGCGCACCTGCCTGGCGCGCCGCGACGCTTGCCACCCTAAGCCGGGTCGCCCTGACGATCGTCATCGGCGGCTATGCCCAGGGGTGGCACCTGGGTGAGGCGGCGCGCAAGGCCGGCGTTACCGCGACCGTCGCGGACTGGCGTCGGAGCGCGCCCGCCATCTTTCCGCTACCCCATCCTTCCTGGCGCAACAATGCCTTCCTGCGCCGGAACCCCTGGTTCGAGGCAGAGCTTTTGCCCGAACTGCGGTCGCGGGTGCGCGCCGTAATGAATCATTCACCCTGACTTTCGGAGGAAATCATGGTCAAGGCAGTCTGGAACGGAAAAGTGATCGCTGAAAGCGATGACACGGTCGTGGTCGAAGGAAATCACTACTTCCCGCTGGAAAGCGTAAAACCCGAATATCTGGTGACCAGCGAGCACCGCAGCGTGTGTCCCTGGAAGGGTACCGCCTCTTACTACACGCTGAACGTGGCTGGCCAGACGAATGCCGATGCCGCCTGGTTCTACCCATCCCCCAAGGCTGCCGCGGCCGAGATCAAGGGCCGTGTCGCCTTTTGGCGAGGCGTGCAGGTTGGTTGAACGCCGCTCGCCCTGTCTTGCCTTGACGGTTCGATGATAAAAGGAGAGCGAAATGGAACTGGGTTTTGTCGGACTCGGCCGCATGGGCGGAAATATGGTGCGTCGTTTGTCCAGGGGCGGGCACCATTGTCATGTCTTCGCCAATACCGCTGAAACTCGCGAGGCACTTGCGGCCGAAACCGGCGCAGCGCCATGGCCAGACCTGCCTGCGCTGGTTGCCGCTCTACCCCGACCACGGGTGATCTGGGTAATGGTCCCGGCCGGTGTGGCCACCGGGCAGGTTCTGGAGGAACTGGCCGGCTTGTGCGACCCGGGCGACGTGATCGTGGACGGCGGCAATAGCCATTTCAAGGAAAGTGTGGCCCGTGCTGGCATGTTGGCTGAACGCGGCATGCTGATGGCAGACTGTGGCACCAGTGGCGGGGTCTTTGGGCTGACCCGCGGCTATTCGCTCATGCTGGGCGGAACGGATGAGGCCATTTCCCGGATCGAGCCCGCCCTGGACACGCTTGCGCCTGGGATCGACGCTGCCGAACGCACTCCGGCGCGCGCAGGGGGCCCCATCGCTCCGGGCGAGCAGGGCTGGCTGCATTGCGGCAAGTCGGGGTCCGGCCATTATGTCAAGATGATCCATAACGGCATCGAATACGGCATGATGCAGGCGATGGCCGAAGGTTTTGCGCTGTTCGCCTCGGCCAGGAACGAGGTGGTTGCCGAAGATTATCGCTATGACCTTGATCTTGCCGCGATTGCGGAGGTCTGGCGGCGTGGCAGTGTGGTCAGTTCCTGGCTTCTGGACCTTGGGGCTGATGCGCTGGCAGCAAATCCGTCGCTGGATCTATATTCGGCGGAAGTTGCCGAAAGCGGTGAGGGGCGCTGGACCGTCGAGGCCGCTATTGATCAGCGCACCTCGGCGCAGGTTCTGGCGGCAGCACTTTTCGCACGCTTTGCATCACGCGACGCCGATCAACTGGGCAACCGCTTTCTGTCGGCCTTGCGTAACAAGTTCGGCGGCCACCCCAGCCTGTCAACCAAGGGCTGACAGTGGCCGGCAAAGGTGAACTGGCAGGTGGCGGATTTATTCCGCCACCGCCTTGTCCAAACCGCCCATCCGCGTCCATTCGGCGCGGAAATTCCCGCGATAGGTCGATGCCGGGGACAGCGCGGTCAGGTCTGGCCTGGCCAGCCATGCGGCCTGGCGGGGGCTGAGGAAGCGTTCGGGGCGGTCCCGATAGGGGATGGCCAGATTGATCCGCGTCCGTTGCGCCCTGCTGAGCGGCAGATGCGCAAAGCGCGATTTGCTGATATAGTATTGCGGTGCCTTGTCGGTGAGGAAACCCGTGGGTTCGCCTACCTCAAAGCCCTCGGTTTCAGCGAATTTGGCCAAGGCCACAATGTCTACCTTTGCGGGATCATAATCAATGCGGACCACTTCTTCGTCGCCGATCCAGCCAGCCTCGGTCGTCAGCACCGCCGGATGCTGGGCCAGCGAGGTTTCGCCCGACCAAAAGCATGGCGTCTCGATATTTGCGCTGCGCGCCAGACCGTAATCCGCCAGAAGATCGTCGCGCAGCAGGCGCAGATATTCCGGAACCCCCCGCCCCATTGCCTCAAGCGCCGCGACGATCTTGCTGTGAACCGCCAAGGGATCATAGCGGTTGGCCAGCTTGGGGATCAGCGGCGACCCGTCGGGCCTGAGGAAATGGATCACCGGATTGTTCCAGGACGGCTCGCGGAAACGGGCCAGGATTTCAGCATCCCGACCGGGTTTGTTGTTGTGGATGGCCAGCGGGACGAAGTTCTCTTCGATCGCTTCGGCCAAGAGCGGATTGCTCAGTACATCCTGGCCGAAATTCACGCAGGTCGAACAGCCCGGTATCTCCTGAAACAGGAGCAGGACGGGAAGATCCTTCTTTGCGGCAAGTGAGTGAGCCACATCGAAGTCACGCTGCCAGAGGATTTCGCCAAGTTCGCGGTGTTCAAGAAAGGATGTGTGTGACATGCCTTTAATATGGAGCGCGGGTGGGAAATTGCCAGCCCTTTCCGGTCGCCTAGCTTAGGTTTGCAGCATTGACTGCGCGTGTCATTGACGGTCTATCTTTGCGGTATCAAACGGAAGGAGAGGTAGCTTGAAGAATATGCGTGAGGCGCTGATAGAAGCGTTCGAAAAGGCCTCTGAAGCCCATGCAATGGCCTTCATCCAGGTCGACGGCGAAGACCCTGACTGGGCGCTTTGGTATGCAGGCTTTCTTCAGCAACCCCTGAGCGGGATCCTCGGCCGCAATCTGTCCAGAGCCGAGATTGTAACCTGCCTCATCTCTGTCGAGGAAGAGCGTCTCGCACGGTTCGGCAAGACCCATCCCTGGCCACCGATGTACGCCGACCACTTCATCGAGCGGCTGAGCTTGCCTGACCCCCTGAACGAAACTGGTCTCGCACTTTATTACTATCCTCAATGTCCTTTCTGCCAGCGTGTCCTGCATGCGATCAGGGAGACTGGGGCGAAAGTCGAATTGCGCCATGTCTGGGATAATCCTGACTACTATGAAGAGCTGTTGGAGGCGCGCGGGCGCGCCACCGTTCCAGTGCTGAGGATCACAAGCAAGGGGAAGGATCGCTGGATGCCGGAGTCCGCAGACATCGTTCGGTATTTGCGCGAACGCGTTGCCGCCCGGTGACTGCGATCAACACCAAACCCGCTACCAAGGAGCAAGCGTGACAATTCCCCTCGCAAGACGCCGGAGCGGCCGGTTCATCGGCAGTCTAGCAGCCCCTGTCTATGTCGACCTGTTTCTCGATACCCAGTGCCCCTATTCGGCGAAAACGTGGCCGATAGTCCGTCAGGTCGCCGAGCACTATGGCGCTGCGAATATCTGCTTTGCGGTCAACATGATGGTACTGTCCAATCATCGTCAGTCATGGGACGTGACGCTCGGTCTGTTCAGCCTGGCGGGGGACGATGACGAAAGGTTCATGAGCCTGCTCGATTTCTTCTATACCCGACAGGAACGCTACTTCAACGGGGCCTTCGCCGACAGGACGCATAACGATCTTAAGGCATTGGTGGCAGACTTCGGGCACGAGTTCGACGGAACATCAAGGGAACGGATTGCCGAACTTATGGCCGACAATGCCGTCATTGCGACCGCGAAGCAGCCTGGACGCTATGCGGCGTTGCGCGGCGTCTGGAGCACACCGACGATCTTCATCAATGACAGCGAGCGCGGCGATCTTGGCAGTGCGTCCGCACTCGATAACTGGCGAGCGATCATCGACCCGCTTCTCTAAGCCGCGCTGACTGGCCAAAATATCGAGGAAAGGATGGGAATTCTACAGTTCTTGACGGCGGAATGGATCGCTGTTCTCGCATTGCGCTGGACGCTGATCGTCGTTTTTGTCGGTTTTGCCATTGCCAAACTTCCGAAAAGCGAAGGCGCCGGGTTCGCCGATTATGTCCGGCAACCCCCGGTGTTGCGATGGGGGCCACGTCTTCTCGGGGCGCGACTTTTCTCCATCGCTGTCGCACTGGCCGAGCTTGCCGTCGCCGCGCTCTTGTTCCTGGGCACTTTCTCGGCAACCCTTGGGTTTCTGGGTGCCTGGGCGGCAGTGGCTGTTTTGTCGATCACGCTATCCATGCTTCTGTTCACCGACCGCTGGCAGGAACAGAACGGGTTTCCATTCCTTGGCGAAGGCGCAGAGTTCCTGATCAAGGACGCCGCAATTGCGGCGGCTGCCTATATGCTGGCGGTTCACGAAAGCGCGCGGCTGTTGGCCGGGTGAGCGGAATTTCTTGCGACGCGGTACATAACCGTTCACCCTGTCGGGATGCCGGATCGTTCCGGCAGGGGTGGAGGGCGAAGCCCACATGAATGAAAGAGGTAAGAACAATGCAACACGGAGGCAAGACATGATCACCGATGGCTTCTTCGGCCGGCGCAGAGATCAAGGTTACGAGAGTCGAATTCCGCCCGGGCAAAGCCGCACCGACAGTTATCCGGTCTTGTCCTTCGGCCCGACGCCAAGGATGGACCTTACGAAGTGGCGGCTGGTCGTCCGACATGAACGCGAGGAACTGGGCGCCCTGAACTGGGCCGACTTCAACGCACTGAAGCAGACCGAATTCACCAGGGACATTCACTGTGTCACGCGCTGGACCAAGCTCGACATGAAATGGAAGGGCGTGCTGTTCGACGACATCTTGTCCGCACTCGGGATCGAACCGGCGACGGGACATGTCACTTTCCACGGCGCGGACGGCTATACAACCAACCTGCCGCTGGCAGATCTGCGTGGCGACAAGGCCATGGCCGCCACCCAGTATGACGGGCAAGCGGTGACGGCTGATCACGGCGGCCCCATCCGCATGGTCGTGCCGCATCTCTACTTCTGGAAATCCTCGAAATGGCTGACCGGCATTACCTTCACCAATGTTGATCGCCCCGGATTCTGGGAGCGCGGCGGCTATCACAATTACGGCGACCCATGGACTGAGCAACGGTTTTCGGACGATTGATGATGACGATCCCTCCCCATTCCGCAAAATGGCAAACCGCGAGGATCGCCGAGCTTTCCCCGCTTACGCCGATGGTCAACCGCGTCGTGTTCGAGCCGAAAGAATTTCGGCCCTATATCGCGGGGCAACACATCGACATCCGCTTGACCGCGCCCGACGGTTACCGGGCCGAGCGAAGCTATTCCGTAACCTCGGCCCCGTCCGCGCCGGGACGCTATGAACTGGCTATCGAACTGCTGACCGGGGGGAAGTATCGACCTTCTTCCACGGTTATGCGAAAGTCGGCACCGAGGTTGAGATACGCGGCCCCCTGGGCGGGCATTTCATCTGGGAACCGTCAATGCCGGGCGATGTCGTGCTGCTCGGCGCCGGATCCGGTGTGGCGCCGTTCATCTCCATGGCACGGGAACACACGGCGGCCAGGCACGAGGGGCGGATGCTTCTGTTGCATTCGTCGCGCAGCAACATGGATGTCGTGGGCGGCGAGGAGCTGGCGGACCTTGCCAGGGAAAATCCAAACCTGACCTATATCCGCGCGATTACCCGCGACCGGCCCCAACGTGAGGGCGACATTCAGGGAAGGTTCGATTGCGATGGCGTGCTGGGGTTCATGCGGAAGCATACGCCGCAGCCCTCGGGGGTCTTCGTCTGCGGGTCGAATGACTTTGTCGAGGCTCTGGCGGGCTGTTTCGTCGGCGCGGGTATCCCAGCAGAACGCGTCAAGACCGAGCGTTTCGGCGGCTGATCGGCCACTTTCGCCGAACCAGATCGGGCTGCCTGCGCGGGTTCGCGGGCAGCCCTTTTTTTGGAGCGGGATGACGCTTGAGTGAATCTCGGGGGATTCCCACGGGTGGGGATTTCTGATTCACCATGGAGGCTGGGCATGGAGGCCAGCCTTCATGACAAGACCCCTTTCGATGGATATCCGGGAGCGCGCGATGGCGCGGCTCGACGCCGGTGAGACGGTGCGCGCTATCGCCGAGGCCCTGAGCGTGGCCCCGTCGAGCGTGGTGAAGTGGTCGGAGCGGCGGCGGGAGACGGGAAGTGTCGCGCCGGGCAAGATCGGCGGGCATGTGCCGCGCAAGATCAAGGGGGCTGAGGCCGACTGGTTGCGCGCCCGGATGGCGCAGGGCGACTTCACCCTGCGCGGGTTGGTCGCGGAACTTGCCGAGCGCGGGTTGAAGGTCGACTACCGCACGATGTGGGCCTTCGCCCATGCCGAGGGGCTCAGCTTCAAAAAAAACCGCGCTCGCCCGTGAGCAGGAACGACCGGACGTTGCCCGCAAGCGGGAACGCTGGAAGGCGCGGCAAGGCAGCATTGACCCCAAGCGGCTGGTGTTCATCGACGAGACCTGGGCCAAGACCAACATGGCCCCACTGCGCGGCTGGGCGGCGCGGGGCCAGCGGCTGATCGGTCGCGCGCCGTTCGGACACTGGATGGAGGCGTGAGGCGCCAAAGGTTCGAGCGTCACGCCGACGCATGACCTTCGTCGGTGCCTTGCGCCATGACGGGATCATCGCGCCCTGGGTCATCGACGGGCCGATCAACGGCGAGAGCTTCCGAACCTACGTCGAGCAGGTCCTGGTCCCCGAACTGCGGCCGGGCGACATCGTCGTGATGGACAACCTCGGCAGCCACAAGACCCCCGCCATCCGTCAGGCGATCCGCGCGGCGGGTGCAAAGCTGTTCTACCTGCCCGCCTACTCGCCCGATCTCAACCCGATCGAGCAGGTCGTCGCCAAACTCAAGCACCTGCTGCGCAAGGCCGCCGAACGCACCAAGGAAGCCGTCTGGCGCAGGATCGGCTCACTGCTCGACCAGTTCACCCCGCAGGAATGCCAAAACTACATCCGAAACGCAGGGTATGGTTCCGTGTAGAGTCATCCCGCTCTAGCTCGACCTCGTGATCTTGGACGAACTGGGCTACCTGTCGTTCAGCGCCCCGGGCGGCACCCTGCTGTTCCACCTCTCGAGCAAACTCAACGACCGCACCAGAGTCGTGATCACCACCGACCTCGGCTTCAGCGAATGGAACTTTCTTGCCCGAGGGAAATACCCTGTGTGGGGCATTGCCTTCGAAGCCGGTCTCTTCGATCACCGGAGAGTAGTGGGTTGCCGGTTGCAGCGCAGTCGGCAGAACTGCCCGATCAGGTTCTATCCAGGCAGGATCTGGACCGAGGCCGGTTGCCAGCGGACTTCTACCTGATCATTGGACCGGATCGAGGTGTCGGCATGCGGCGCGGCGACATGGACGGTCAACTGATGCGGCGCGCAATCCAGCAGATAGCGGTATCCATTGCCCAGATAGAACATGGATGTGACCGTTGCGGTCCAAACGCCGGATGCCGCGGTTTTCGGAGCGACTGCCAGCTGCTCTGCTCTGAGGCCGATGGCGATCTTCATACCTGCCTCAAGGCCCTTGGTATCGACTTCGCCAAGGTCGATCCGGCGACCGGCCACGTCGACGGCCGCAGCACCATCCGCATCGCGTACGACCGTTGCCTCGATCAGGTTGGTTTCGCCCATGAACTGGGCGACAAACCGGGTCCGCGGGTGGCGATAGACCTCGTCGGCTGTCCCGAACTGCTGAAGCTTGCCCCCTGTCGCGTTGCCCTTAAAGGGGCTCTGCCTCAATCTGTGTGGCGCACTATCCTGAGAACGGGAAGATTCAGGAGGGATAGTGGTGATTTCAAGGAAGCACTGGTCGCCCGGGAGCGATGTTTCCGTTCAAAGCGTTGAGCGGCGCGATTCCGGCGGGTGGACTGTATCCGGCAGTCTGACACCAAACGGCATCTGCCCAGACTGTGGATTGCAATCGCGACGTCGTCACGGCTGGCGGCGTAGGCGGCTGCAGGATTATCCCGCCCATGGTGACGGGGTTACGGTAACCCTCTGGGTTTGCCGTTGGCGATGTTTGGCACCCGCCTGCCCGCGCCGGACTTTCTCGGACCAGATCGGCTCGATTGCGCGTCCTTTTGCGCGGCGCACTTCGCGTGTCGGGGAAATTGTCAGCCATCTTGGGCACGCGACCGGCGGGCGGCCTGCCGAGCGGCTCTTGCACCGCTTGGGCCTTGGGGTCAGTGATGACACGGTGCTTAGGCAGCTGAAGAACCGTGCTCAAGACACTGCCGAGCCGCCGACCGTCATCGGGATCGACGACTGGAGCTGGCGGAAGTCGCAGACCTACGGCACGATCATTGTCGATCTGGAGCGTCGCGCGGTCATCGATGTTCTCGAAGATCGTGATGTGGTCACCTGCACCGACTGGCTGAAACGACATCCCGAGGTGGAAGTGATCAGCAGAGATCGCTGCGGTCTCTACGCCCAGGCTGCCCGGCAAGGCGCGCCGCAAGCGGAACAGGTCGCCGACCGGTTTCATATCGTGCAGAACCTGCGGCAGGCTATCGAGGAGCAGATGAACCTTCACGGCCGTGCGACCGGCAGGGCGCTGCTGTCCGACGCCGACAATATCACCGCAGAGGGAAGCCTTCTGAAGTCCCGCCTTGCGCACAGGACGTCTCGGGAAGAGATTTTCACCACCATCCATGCGCTTCGAAATCAGGGGCTTACCTGCAGCGAGATTGGGCGGCGAACAGGGTTCCCTCGTCGCAGCATCGCGAAATGGCTGCAGTTCGAGACGCCGCCGGACCGCAGGCGGGCAGCTTTGAAGCCGACTTCGCCGTGGTACTTTGAAGAGTTCCTGAGCCAAAGCTGGAAGGGCGGAATTCGAACTGGAAGCGCCCTGTTCCGTCTGATCCGAGAGCGTGGCTACGAGGGGAGCCCGACGCATTTGCAGCGGCTGCTGGCGGGGTGGCGCAGAGCCGAAAAGCAAGCGAAGGGCCCTGCCTTGGAGCACCAGATCCTGGAACCGGTCCGGGACCCGGAAACGGGGCACGCGATCTCCCCGGTCATCGCGGCAGCGCTGTGTATCAAACCCCGCGGAAAACTCACCCCGGATCAGGCGCGGAAGGTCGACGCGCT
Source organism: Tabrizicola sp. M-4 (assembly GCF_051132405.1). GTDB lineage: Bacteria > Pseudomonadota > Alphaproteobacteria > Rhodobacterales > Rhodobacteraceae > Paragemmobacter. The sequence continues at coordinate 155,601 of NZ_CP128607.1, read as the reverse complement.
CAAGGCTGGCTCTCCCGCCTTCGCAACGATGCGCTGCCTCGTCATGCGGTTCAACGGTATCCTGCGTGGCCGCGAGGCAGACCCGCTCCCTGCATGGATCGACGACGCGATCGAAACCGACCTGGCGCCCATCGTGCGCTTCGCACGCACATTGAACCGGGATTTCGATGCGGTAAAAAACGCTATCGAGATGCCCTGGAGCAACGGCCAAGCAGAAGGTCAGATTAATCGTCTGAAGACCCTCAAACGCGCCATGTACGGCCGAGCCGGGCCAGAACTGTTGAGGGCAAGAATGCTGCCCCTCCGCCACACAGATTGAGGCAGAGCCCATTAAAGGGCTACGCGACAGCCGCCTGGCGCTCGGCGAACCGCAGGTCGCGCTGACCTTTGCCGCTTTCGGGGGCGGGTCGATGCTGGCGGCATTTCTGCTGCCACGCATCCTTGAGCGGTTCGCCGACCGCCCTGTGATGCTGGCCGGGGCCGGACTTATGCTGGCCGGGGTTGCCGCCACCGGGTTGGCGGGCGGTCTTCCGGCGCTGATGGCGCTCTGGGCTATCATCGGGTTCGGCTTTGCCCTGACCCAGACCCCGATCGGGCGTATCCTGAACCGCTCGGCCCGCCCCGAGGATCGGCCGGCGGTATTTGCCGCACAGTTCGCACTCAGCCACGCCGCCTGGCTTGTGACCTATCCGCTGGCAGGCTGGGCCGGAGCTTCGATGGATTTGCCTGCCGCTGCTCTTCTTCTCGCCGCAGTCGGTGCGCTGGCCCTGGTCGCGGTCATGCGGCTCTGGCCCGCCTTCGACCCCGAAAAGGTCGCGCACGATCATCTCGACCTGCCCGCAGACCACCCGGTCCTTGCAGAACACGCCGACGAGGCTCACCAGCATGCGGTCGTGATCGATGCATTCCACCGCCAGTGGCCGCGTCGGGTCGCCTGACCCTATGCTTGCCCTTGCCGGCCTGTTCACCGCCGCCTTCGTCGCGGCAACACTCATTCCGGCGCAGTCAGAGGTCGTACTGGCTGCCCTTGTTCTCGCCGGTGGACATCCGGTCTGGCTGCTGGTCACGGTCGCCACCGCCGGGAATGTCCTCGGCGCGTTGGCGATGTGGGGCCTCGGGTGGCTGATGCGTGACGGTGCCCATTTGCGCTGGTCGCCAGTCTCTCCTGCGGCACTTACACGCGCGCAGGGCTGGTACGGACTGCGCGGCTGGTGGACCTTGTTTCTGGCTTGGGTCCCCGTCATCGGGGACCCGCTGGTTGTTGTCGCCGGCCTGATGCGCGAACCTTTGTGGCGCGTGACCCTGGTCGTGACCTTGGCCAAGGCCGTGCGCTATGTCGCGCTCGTTTGGATCACGCTCCGCGTCAGCTGACGTCCCGCGACGCGTCGGTACCACTGCGGTTCACGAAAGGTTGCGATCCAACAGCCCGTGTTGCTCAATACTTCGCCTGTGTCGAGCTTCCGTCCGGCGCCGTAAGCTGAAGCGCACCCTTCACATCTTGCATGACAGGCACCGTAGCCGTCCCGGACAAGGTGCCTGCTTCCGTCGCCTCAAGGGGAAAACGCTGGGGCTTGCCGTCGACCAGCAAGATCGCGTTGCCCGACCACCCGGCCGCATCCAGAGGGGCATAGCTGCTGTCTGAAATGTAGACAGTGATCGTGGGCGTGCCGTCGGCGACCAGCTCCACATGCACCGTGCCCGTGTCGACCCTGATCCCGCCATTCGGGCCGATGCCGGGAGGGCTGGCAAGAACGGGCGCGGCAAGGCTTGCCAGCGTGAGGGCGACAGCGAGAAACGTTCGAACAGACATGGGTTCTTCTCCTAGAAGGTTTCGAGGGGTTGCGCGGAGGCGGGCCGACGACCGTCCTGGCTTTTGGCGGCACGCGCTTGCGCGACAAGTGCTTCAAGCGGTTTGCGGCCATAGCGCAGGAACAGGGTTGGCGTCAGCACCGTATCCAGCAGGGTCGCCGTGACCAGGCCGCCGAAGATGGTGATGGCGACCGGGTGCAGGATCTCCTTTCCCGGCGCATCCGCCCCCAGCATCAGCGGCACCAGCGCCACGCCCGCAGAGAGCGCGGTCATCAGCACCGGCGTCAGGCGTTCCAGACTGCCGCGCATGACGAGCTCGCGGCCAAAGGGGATGTCTTCGTGGATCGCGAGGTTGATGTAATGGCTGATCTTCAAAATGCCGTTCCGCGTGGCGATCCCGGTCAAGGTGATGAAGCCCACCATCGATGCGACCGACAGGGGCTGCCCGGCCCACCACAGCGCCGCGACGCTGCCGATCAGCGCCAGCGGTACCGAGGCCATGATGATGCCCACGAACAACGGCGAGCGGTAACGGCTGTAGAGGATGGCGAAGATCATCGCCAACGACAGGATCGACAGAAGGCCGATCGTGCGCATCGATTCCTCCTGCGCCTGGAAGGTGCCTTCCAGCGTGGCAAAGAAGCCGGTCGGCAGGTCCTTTGCGGCCATGACTGCGCGGATCTGTTCGACGATCTGGGCCATGTCGGTCTGCCCGTCTGAGTTCGCCAGCACTACCAGCCGCCGCTTGCCGTTTTCGCGCAGGATCTGGTTCGGACCGTCGGTTTCGACGATGTCAGCGATCTGGCTGACGGGGATCCAGCCGGTCGGCGTCTCGATAAGCAGATCGCCCAGACCGCGTGTTGTGCGCTCCTCGTCCTGCAGGCGCAGGACCACGTCGAAGCGGCGGTTGCCGTCGACGATGCGCGACACGACGCTGCCGTTCGACAGCTGTTCCAGCTGTTCGGTCACGGCCGCCGGTTGCAGACCGTAAAGCGCCGCCCGGTCGTAGTCGACCACGACTTCCAGTTGCGGGATGCGGACCTGCTTTTCCACCTGCAGGTCCACGACCCCGGGAATTTGCGCGAGCTCGGTACGGAACTGTTCGGCGAGCGCGCGCATTGTGTCGAGGTCCTCGCCGAAGATCTTCAGCGCGATCTGCGCGCGGACACCCGACAGCATGTGGTCCAGCCGGTGCGAGATCGGCTGACCCATGTTCGTGGTCACCGGCAGCACCGACAGGCGCGCCCGGATGTCGGCCTCGATCTCGGCCTTGGAGCGGCCGCCCTCAGCCAGTTCCACGTCGACCTCGGACGAATGGACGCCTTCGGCATGTTCGTCTAGCTCTGCTCGGCCAGTGCGGCGGCCGACCTGCACGACCTCGGGCACTTCAAGGATCAGGCGTTCGGCGACAAGGCCGACACGCTGCGATTCCTCCAGCGAGATACCGGGGTTGAAGAGCATGCTGATCGTCAGCGTGCCTTCGTTGAAGGGCGGCAGGAAGGCGCGGGGCAGTTGGGTGGCAAAGGTGCCTGCGGTGATGACCGCCGCGAGTACCCCGGTGATGAGCAGGCGTGGATGGGCAAAGGACCAGTCCAGCAGCCGCCGGTTGCCGCGTTTCAGCACGCGGACGATAAGGCCTTCATGCTCGTCCAGCCGCTTCAGCCCCGGCAGCATGTAGTAGGCCATCACTGGCGTCAGCGTGATAGACACGACCAGACTGGCGAGGATCGAGATGATGTAGGCCTGCCCCAGCGGCGCGAACAGCCGTCCCTCAATGCCCGACAGGGCGAAGAGCGGCACGAACACGAGCACAATGACCATCGTGGCGTAGACGATCCCCGACCGCACCTCCTGGCTGGCCGAGACGACCACGGCGAACACCGACCGGGGGTTCCCCTTCTCGCGGTTCTCGCGCAGGCGGCGGAAGATGTTCTCGACATCGACCACGGCATCGTCGACCAGTTCGCCGATGGCGATGGCAAGGCCACCAAGGGTCATGGTATTGATCGACAGGCCCATCCAATAAAAGATGATAGCCGACACAAGGATCGATACGGGGATCGCGGTCAAAGAGATAACCGTCGTGCGCACGTTCAAGAGGAACAGGAACAGCACGACCGCGACGACGGCGATGGCCTCCAGCAGCACCTTGGTGACATTGCTAATCGACGTCTCGATGAATGTTGCCTGCCGGAACAGGATATTGTCGGCCTTGATCCCGTCGGGAAGCGCGGTCGTAATCTCGGCAAGCGCCGCCTCGACCTTGTTCGTCAGGTCGATTGCGTCGACGTCAGGCTGCTTCTCGACGGATATGATGACGGCATCATCGCCCATGAAGCCTGCATCGCCCCGCTTGTTGCGCGGGGCAAAACTGACCTCGGCGACCTGGTTCAAGGCGACCGGCTGGCCTGCGACCGAGGCCACGACGAGGCTTCCGAGATCTTCGAGGCTTTGCGTCCGCCCGATGTTGCGGATCAGGAATTCGCGCCCGTACTGGTCGGCAAAGCCGCCGCCGGTGTTGGCCCCGAAGCCGGTCAGTGCGGTTTCCACATCCTCAAAGGTCACACCGAACGCTCGCATCGCAGCCGGATTCGGCGCCACGCGGTACTGCCGGACCTCGCCCCCGATGGGGATCACGTTGGCCACACCGGGGATCGTCAGCAGGCGGGGCCGGATGGTGAAATCGGCGACCTCGCGCAGTTCCATCGGCGTCACGTCGTCGGGGGCCGTTACGGCGATCAGCATGATCTGGCCCATGATCGAAGCGACCGGGCCCATCTGCGGCACCACACCTTGCGGCAGTTGTGCCTGCACCAGCGCCAGCCGCTCGGCGATCTGCTGGCGGTTGCGGTAGATGTCAGTGTTCCAGTCGAACTCGACATAGACGATCGACAGGCCCACACCGGACGTGGACCGCACCCGCGTGACCCCCGGCAGACCGTTCATCTGAGTTTCCAGCGGGTAGGTGACGAGCTGCTCCACCTCGGTCGGCGCCAGGCCCTCGGCCTCGGTCATGATCGTGACGGTGGGGCGGTTGAGGTCGGGGAAGACATCGACCGGCAAGCGGGTGACCGTCAGCGCGCCGTACAGGACCATGGCGACGGCAATCGCCAGAACGAACATGCGGTTGCGTAGAGACTGGGTGACAAGGAAGTTGAACATGAGCGCCGCCTATCGGATCTGGTTGAGAAGCTCGGCCCCTTGGGACACGACGCGGAGGCCTACCTCCAGCCCCGCGACTACCAGCACGGTGTCGCCGTCCAGAGGCTCGACCCGCACTTCGCGCTGCACGAACCGCTCGGCGTTGGTCTTGACGTAGACCACGAGCTGACCGTTCGCCCCGCGCAGCACCGCATCGCGCGGGACAACGATCCCTTCCTGATCGGCAGGAGTTGCGGCGATCACCCTAAGCAGCTGCCCTGCGCGAAGGCCCTCGGCCTGCCCCACGACCGAAAAGCGCACAGGAACAGCCTGTCCCTGGTCCGCCAGACCGGTTCCCTGATAGGCAAGGTCAACGGTTGTGCCGTCTGCGAAAACCGCCACAGCCTCGGCCCCAAGTGTTTCCGAGCGATAGCTCAACGCCTCGACCCAGAACCTGTCCGGGTCGACGATCTCGTAGACCGTGACACCAGGCGAGGCGATCTGGCCCGCGATCGCCTGGCCCGACGCAATAACGCCGTCGACGGGCGCAATCAGGTTCTCAGAAATGTCAGTCAATGACACCAACGCGTCCCGTTGGGCCATCAGACTTTCCTGCTCGATCTCAAGCTCTTCGATCTGTGTCTTTGCGACAGCGCCGGAAAGCTGTCGACCCCGATCAAGTCGTCGAGTCACCAATTCGAGCTGCTGCTCGATTTCGCGGATCTGTTGCTGACGGTCTGCCATGTCCACGGCACCAATCGTCGGCTCGACAATGGCAACAATCTGCCCTGCCTTAACCATTGATCCCAACTGCGGAAAGCCGCCTTTGGGGGCGACAAGGCGGCCTTCAAGCGAGGCCTGCACATATCCTGATGCATTGGGGTCGGGAATCACCCGCCCGGGCAATTCAACCCGCCGCCCGTGTTTTTCGCTTACTGTAAGCAGTGTCCGGATGCCAAGAACGCGCTGCGTGCCTTTTGGCACGAAGAGGCCGCTGTCCGGAAAGCGTTGCGCCACGTCACGTGTTACTGCGGCAGGGGCCGGGAGGGCAGCACTTGCCGCGGCAACCTCGGCTTGGCCGGGCGCGGGTGCAGCAGACAGCACTGCCAGAGCAATCACTGCAACCTTTGCGGCGGCACGTCTGTGCGGACGACGCAGAACGAGCATGGCAACAATGCCGATCAGGAGGCCAAGGCCCCCCACCACTGCCAACGACACATCGCGCGCAGTCAGGCGAGCGCGAAGGTCGCCGAGAACACCGGCAGCCAGCACCTCTGCCGCGCTGGCCTCTACGACAGATGGGGCTGGCGGCGCGGGAATTGTCAGCGATCCGACAAGAACATCGAAACCCGCGTCGGCGATGACGGTGATGGCGAGGTCATAGCTTCCGGGCGTGGTGATCCAGGGCGCTGCAAAGGCGTAGACCCCGGGTTCGGTCTCTATGCCCGTCAGGATACCGCTGGGCGTGTCAATCTCGACTGCAGCACCGGCAACAGGCTCATTGGAGGCAAAACTGTCGATGAATACCTGCATTTCGGCCCCGCGCGAGATGACTACGGCTTCGAACACCGCGGACGTTGCCTCTGCCCGTGGGGCGATGGTCGCGCTGACGGGCGGGGGCGGCGCACCCTTGTCGTGCCCCGGGTGCGCGTGGCCTGCACCTGCCAAGGCAATAGTCACGGCCACCATGGAAACCAAGAGAAACCGCATATCCCACCTCGACCTCTTGTTGCCTTGGCATCCATTAGCGGAACCCGCGTCTCGCAAAGATTTCCGCTCTGTAACAAAGTGTTTCAGGCGGCGGGCTTCGGCAGCGTCACGCTGACGCGCAACCCGCCTGATGGAGCGCTGTCGAGGTCCAGCGTGCCTCCATGGCCGTCGATAACCGCGCCGGCAATGGTCAGCCCCAGCCCGAAACCGCCCGTCGTGCTGTTGCGCGAGGATTCCAGTCGCACGAAAGGCAACCGCACGCGCTCGCGGTCAGCGGGGGCGATGCCCTCGCCATCATCGTCAATGGTGACGGTGACTTGCGCTGCGTTCTCTGCAACGGACACCCGCGCCGTGCCGCCATACTTCACCGCGTTGCCCACGAGGTTCGCGAAGGCCCGCTTTAAACCCAGGCGCCGGCCGGAGATGACCGCCGCGCGCGGCCCCTGCAGCGTCACCACTCCCCCCTGATCGCTCAGATCATCGGTCACGGTCTCGAGGATCGCCACCAGATCGACCGGGCGCATCGGCTCGTCCGACCGATCGCCATGCAGGTAGGACAGTGTCTGGTCGATCATGCGCTCCATTTCGTCGAGGTCATGGGCGATGGACCGCGCAAGGGGGTCGCTGTCGATTTCCTCGGCGCGCAGGCGCAGGCGGGTTATCGGGGTCTTGAGGTCGTGCGACACGGCGGCCAACGCCTGGGTGCGGTCCTCGATCGACCGGGCCAGGCGGTCCTGCAGGTCGTTGAAGGCGCGGGCCAAGACGGCCACCTCGTATGGCCCGGTCTCGGGCACCGCCGCCACACGACCAGTGGTATAGAACCCGTTTGCGGCCTCGGCAAACCGGCCCAGGGGTCGCGAAATCCAGCGCACCAGCAGAACCGCCGTTGCCAACGCGACCGCGGCGATCATCCAGGCGACCATCACCGTTTGCGGTGCGCCCGGAATGCGGGGTGTCCAGCTGAGCAGGCTGACGTTTAGCCAGGTTCCGTCGACCAAGCGCATCGAGATAAGCGCGACATGGGGGTCCGGCGATTCGCCCCCTTGCGCACCCACGATTAGCCCACCCTCGGCGAGTTCGGGTGCGAGTTCGATCAGGCGCGCCTGCAAATCCACCCACAGCGCGTTCGTCCCGTCGGCCTCGACCGCCCTCTCGTCCGGACTCCAATGCGCCTCGATCGCCCCGCTCGACAGATCGTGGGCGGCATCCTCGCGCAGCTCTTCAGGCAGTCCGGTCAGCGTCCGCTTGATGGTCAGCAACCGATCCGCCAGTCGCCGCTCGGTCGCGTCCGACAAATCCGCACTGAGCGAGGCGCGATAGGTCTGCAGCCCCACGATCTGGACCGTTGCAATCCCGAGGATCAGCACGATCGTAGTCCGGGCGACCAGCGTGTCGAAACGAAGTCCCCGGACAGCGCCCCACAGCGCCTTTATGCGCCTCACTTGCGACGTACCGACGCAGCGAACAGGTACCCCGCGCCGCGGATTGTCTTGATCAATTCACCCTGCGCCTCGATCTTGCGGCGCAGGCGGCTGACCTGCACATCGATGGATCGGTCGTAGACATCGAGCGTTCGGTTCTTGGTCGCGTCCAACAGATAGTCGCGAGAGAGGACCCGCTGGGGGGCTTCAAGAAACGTCACCAGCAGGTCGTATTCGCCACTCGACAGGTCCACGACGACGCCTGTGGGGTCGGTCAGTTCGCGCTTCAACGTGTCCAGATGCCAGCCATCGAACTCGATCAGCCGACCTGATCCCGGCGCGCCGGCGCTGTCGGCGGACCGGCTGCGGCGCAGGACCGCCTTGATCCGTGCCAGCAACTCGCGCGGGTTGAAGGGTTTGGGCAGGTAGTCGTCGGCCCCGACCTCCAGACCCACGATGCGGTCGATCTCGTCGCCCTTGGCGGTCAGCATGACCACCGGCACCTGACTTTCCGCCCGCAGCGACCGGCACAGATCCAGCCCGTTGGTTCCCGGCAGCATGATGTCGAGCACCACGAGGTCGGGTTGCGCTGCCTGCATCTGCGCCTTCATCTCGGCACCGTTGCGGGCCGTCGCGACGACAAACCCGTTGGCGCGCAGGAACTTGGCAACCAGCGAAAGGATTTCACCATCGTCATCTACGACAAGAACTCGGCCTTCCGTGGCTTGAGTGGTCCCCAGCTGTTGCAACATATCCTTCGGTCTCGCTCCCCTTCCTGAGTGATTGCCGCACGCTACGACACTGTTGCTCGATTGTATCGAATTGTTGCAGCCGCAGGCTACTCGCGAAGGACGTCAACGATCTGGCCGACCGCAGCGTCGCCATTCCAGTCGAACGGCCCCTGAAGTCGACCGATCTCCCTTCCGTCTCGGTCGATCAGCAACGTTGTGGGTAAGCCCATGAAGGCAAAAGCAAGTTGCACCCTCAGCGATTCAGCCCAAAAGAGTGGGAGGCCAGCGATACCGATATCGTCGTAGAAACGGCGACACCGGTCGATTCCAGCGTCGTCGATGCAAAGTGGCAAGACCATGAAGTTGGCACCACCCAAACGCACTTGAAGCTGCTCGAGAGCCGGCATTTCTTCCCTGCAAGGCGGGCACCAAGTCGCCCAGATGTTCAAGAGGATCACCCGGCCGGCGAAATCGTCGAGTTTCCGCGTTGTGCCTGCTTCGTCGAGGATCGGCGGGGACAGCAGCGGTTGCGGGTCCTGCCGAAGCCGAAAGGGCGGGCGCGCCTCGGCGGACCCTGCAAGGAAGGGCGCGGCGAGGCCACCAAGGATGGCACGGCGTCCGATGAGTGTTGGCATGGGTCCGCTCTCTCCGGGAAAGGGCCCGGACCCGCAGACACGCTGCGGGTCCGGCCGTGCGTCAGGCCAACACCGCGAACTCGGTCATCATGCCGGTCGAGAGATGCGGCATGTGGTGGCAGTGCAGCATCCACCGCGCCGCCTCGCCCGCGTCCACCGCGACCGTCACCATGCCCATCGGCGGCACATGCACGGTGTCGCGCACCGCGCCTGCGATCCGGTCCATGCCGACACCCACTACCTGGAAGGCGTGGCCGTGCAGGTGCATCGGATGCGCCATCATCGACATGTTGTGGAACATGATCTCGACTCGGTCGCCGGATTTCGCAGTCACCGGCACATGGGACCCCCAAGTCTGGCCGTTGATCGTCCAGACATAGGGCATCATGGTGCCGCCCAGCATCAGCATCGGCTGCGAGGCTGGCGCGCGTTCGGGCAGCGGGGTGACGGCGCGCAGAGCACCCTCCTGCGCCAGATCACCGCTGAAGGCCGGATGGTCGGCCTCCGACATCTCGGCGATCCTGGTCACCGCCGCGCCCGGCGTGGCAAGGATGACACCCGTCCTTTCCTTGGCACCTTCGCGCAGGGCAAGGATCGGGAAGGCCCCGCCCTCGCCCGGCACATCCAGTTCGATATCCAGCCGCTGGCCCATTGCGACGCCAAAGCGGCTGCCGGGCAAAGGCCGCACCGGCTCGCCGTCCACCGCGACCAGCCGTCCCGGCAGCGCGCCAGTGTCGATCCAAAACACGGTGGCGGCCGCAGCGTTGATGACGCGGACGAGAACGCGGCCGCCCTTGTCGATCGGAACCACTTCGGGGTCGTCCAGCGTGCGATCATTGGCGAGATAGGCGTCGAAGTTGTAGTCGTTCAGGTCCATCGCCATGCCATCCATCCCCGGCATCGCCATCATGTCCCCCTGACCCATGCCACCCATGTCCATTCCGGAATGGTCCATGCCGCCCTGCCCCATCTGGCCATGATCCATCCCGGCCATCGACGCGCCGCCGGTGATCTCGGCCAGCACCTCGGCAGGTGGCTTGAAGGAAAAGTCGTGCAGGAACAGCGTCACCTCATGCCGGTCGGCGGCAACGTCCTCGGGCCGCCGCACGACAAGGGGTGCGGCCAGCAGCATCATTTCATGCTCGGGGATATGGGCGTGCATCCAGTGTGTTCCGGGCCGTGCCGCGAAATCGTAGGCGCGGGATTCACCGGGTTGCAGCATCGGCATCGGCAGGTCGGGCACTCCATCCTGCGCGTTGTCGGGGATCTGACCATGCCAGTGAATAATCGTTGGCTCGGCCAGCGCGTTTGTCAAATCGACCGCGAACGCCTGGTCCGGATCGAGGACAAGGCCGGACCGGCCAGCGCCGTCCAGAAGCCCCCAGACGGTTGCGGCTTTGCCCCGCACGTCAATGGTGCGGGTGGCGGCGGTCAGCGACATTCGGCCGGACTGGGCCCGGACCCGTGCGGGAAGCATCAGTGAAGCGGCCGTGGCCGCAGAAGCGGCCAGAAAGCCGCGGCGAGAAAAGGGCGACATGCGAATTCTCCTGTATCGCGTCGTGAATTGGACAAGCGGTCCCCGGCGAATGCCGCAGCCGCAGGCTCAGATCACGGCGATCTTCGGAGGCGGACCTGGGGGCGGAATGGCCAGCGAGGCGGCAAGGATGTCGACACTAGCCTCCACATCGGAGGACCGCGCGACAGTTTCCGCAACCCGGTCCGGCGCAGGAAAGGCCGCCGCTGCGAAAAGGCAGTGCTGTTGGCAGATCAGCTGCTGTGTCAGGTCCATCGGGCCGTCAGTCGCGGGCATGTGCGCCAGATGGCCGGCCATCGCCATCATCTGTGCATGGTCAGCCTGAGCTTGCTGCCGTTCGCCGAGAGCCAATACGGGAATGATCGCCGCAAAGACGTAGGCGGCGAGGATCAGGACATGCATGCGAAATGTGAGGAACGCCATGCTTGGGACAATTATCAGGATAGCCTGCTTCCGTCACCTGACAGTTTGGTGTCCCTGAGGGGCACTCTGATCTCTAAAGCTGCGGCATCAATGCCGAGTTTCCGAATTCCCTGCCCCACTATCGCAGAGTTTACTGGAATCCGTCGCGATTGCGCAGAACCTGCGCAAAACGCGGGACAGTGAATCGATGTGGAAACTTCTGTTCGCCATGGCGGCAATCCTTGGCCTGGCATCCTGCGGTGCCGAACCGATCTGGGCACCCGAGGAGGCCGTGGCCGCCGCCCGCTACGAGCATCCCGGCCCGACCTCGGTCACGCTCTTCACGGTCCTCTCGACACGCAGCGGAGCGGGAGCGCATGCGGGCCTGCTCATCAACGGATCGCAGCGCGTGCTGTTCGATCCGGCTGGCACCTGGCGGCATCCCCGGCTGCCCGAGCGCAACGACGTGCACTTCGGGGTCACCCCGAAGATGGTGGATTTCTACATCGACTACCATGCCCGCGAGACCTACGACGTGGTTGAACAGACTATCGAGGTATCGCCCGAGGTTGCGGCACTGATCATGCAGCGGGCAATGGCCTATGGCGCGGTGCCGAAAGCAAACTGCACCATCGCGCTGTCGCGGGTGCTGGAAGGGGTGCCCGGATTTGAAAGCCTGCCGATGACCTGGTTTCCGAAACGGATGATGGAGGGGTTTGCCGAGTTGCCGGGCGTCTCCGCACGGACGATCACCGACGACGACGCCGACGAGAACCACGGGGTTCTGCTGGTTCAAGCCGGGGACCCGCGGCTGGAGTAGCATTTCGGTGATCAGTCGCCGGGTTCATCAGACTTTGCTCGCCGATCCCCGCACTTGCAGCTATGTTTCCCGTAAAGTTCCAACGAAAGGCCGACATCATGACACTGTCCCGGCGCAAGGTTCTCGCCGCCGTTCCTTGGCTGGCCGCCATTGCGGCTACCCCAGCACTTGCCGAGGGCGACGAAGCCATCCACGTCGTCAAGGACCCCGGCTGCCCCTGCTGCAACGGGTGGATCGGACATCTGCGCGACAGCGGCTTTCGGGTATCCTTCGAGGAACGCAGCATCGAAGAGCTTGCGGCGTTCAAGCGCGAGCGTGGCATTCCGGAAGACCTCGCGTCCTGCCACACCGCCACCATCGGCGACTATACTGTCGAGGGGCACGTTCCCGCCGCCGACATCCGCCGTCTTTTGGCTGAACGACCCGTCGCCGTCGGTCTCTCCGTGCCTGGCATGCCCTACGGGTCACCCGGCATGGGACCCGAGACCGAGCGCGAAGCCTATGACGTCATCCTTGTCGGGTTGGACGGCAGCAGTAGCGTCTTCACGAGCTACCCTGCAGCCTGATCCCGTTCAGTCGTGCAAGGACTGCCCAGAACCAATGACGCCTTGCGCCATTGGTTCCCGGGTCACCAGGACAGACCGGATTCGGTTGACCTCCAGGCGTTTAGCAGTGCTTCCTTGGGTACCACACCGTCCAATGGTCTGACTGCGGCGTCGAGCCTGCGAGCCGAATGATAGGCCGTCCCCGCCATTACGCCGGGCGCTGCGCCATAGGCGAGCCGGTAACGCGACACAAAACCGTCGGTTCCGTCTGCGCTGTCCCACCCATCCGGCAGTACGAACTGCCGCAAGACCGTGCTTGCCGAGGCATACGCGCGCGCGGCGTCGCTGGCCGCGGGTTCGGCGCCAATGACAATGACGACATCGGTCGGCTCGTCGGGCGTACCGAACAGTCCTTCGACCAGCCCCGCCGCATCTCGTGGCAGCGGCAGCAGTTGCACATCAACCCCACCGAGATGTCCGTCCGATGTTTCGTTGGCGTGCCCGTCCCGTTCGTCGGCCGCTAGGAGGAAACCGCGCACCGCTTCTGCCAGACTTGCGTCAACGTCCTCGCCGACGACCAGAAGGCCGACGGTGAATGAATGCGCCGAAGCAATCCCTGTCAAGGCGATCCACAAAGTGGCTGCCACGAGGGAATGCCTGATCCGGCCCAAGACCGTCTCGGTGATCGTGAAAGGCCGCTGAAGTCGGAAACCGAAAAGACGCGTAAGACGGATACTCATTCGGCGGCCCGCGCGGCGGCTACCACCTCGGCAAGCTGAGCCTTCTCAACAAAGCCCGGAATCAGTTGATCACCCACCACGAATGACGGTGTGCCGTTGAAGCCGAGAGCCTCGGCCAGACGTAGCGACGTGGCGATATGTTCCTCGACTTCGGGCGATTGCATGTCGACCTTGAGCTGCTCGACATCGAGTCCGACCTCGCCCGCGATCCGCAGCACCGACTGCTCGTCCAACTTCGCCCGCGCACCCATCAGTGCATTGTGCAGTTCAGCATACTTGTTCTGCTTCCGTGCAGCCAAAGCGGCCCGCGCCGCGATCGCTGATCCTTCGCTGAGGATTGGCCATTCTCTCAGAACAAGACGGATGTTTCCGTCCTCGGCCAGCAGGGCGTCGATTTCAGGCATCGCGCGTTTGCAATAGGGACAGTTGTAATCGAAGAACTCCACCACCGTCACGTCGCCTTCCGGGTTGCCGAGGACCGGAGCGTTGGGGTCGCGCTCGAGCAGGGCGCGCTCGTCGGCCAGGGTCGCGGCAACGGCGGCAGCTTGGGCCTCTGCCTGGCGCGCCTCCAGCGTCTGGAGAGCCTCGAGCACAAGCTCCGGGTTCTCGCGCAAGGTTTCGGCGACCAGTTCCTTGATCCGATCTTCCGGAATCTCCTGCGCCAGGGTGAGGCCGGGAGCGAAAACGAGCGTGATAGCAAACAGGATTGACGTGACGCGCATGGGAAGAGCCTTGTGTGACGGATGAAGATTCTGAGTTTCAGGCGGTCTGCACCCTCTAGTCCCTGGAGAGGCAAGCGGGAATTGGGAGGTGGGTGGTCTTACTTGCGGCTTCATGGCGAACCTGCTTCCAACTGGCTGCGTTCGGCCTGTGCGGCACGAATGCGGTCGGGCCAGGTCGACCGGATATAAGCGAGGACGGCCTCGATGTCGTCTTGGGTCAGCTCTTCGCCAAACCCGGGCATGCCGGAGGTGAAGTCGACCCCCATATCGTCCAGCACCGCTTGTCCGCCGCGACGGATGTAGTCCCGCAACATCGCATCCCCGTGGTGCCAGGTGTGGCCGGTCTCGTCGTGGGGCGGCGCGGGATAGGTGCCGTCCTCCCTCGCCAACTGCCAGTCCGGCTGCCCTTCCAGATTGGCACCGTGACAGGAGGCGCACTTGGCCGCGTAAATGACTCGCCCGTCTTCGATGTCCGGCGTGTCGTGAAAGAACGCTTGGGCTGGAACCAACGGAAGAACGAGGGTGACTGCGGCCATGACAACCCCAGGAACGCTTCGGCACAATGCTCTTCTGAGACGGTGCATCATGTCCGGCTCACCGTGGCGGTCGTGCCGTCCGGCGGCAGTATGCGTTCGGACAGCAGGGCGAGGTCCTCCCGTATGCGCGCCCTCTGCGATGCCGGATAGGCGTCCTCAGGTGGCAGGCCGCCATGCTGTGCAAACAGCATGATGTCGCGCGCAATTGGCGCCGCTGCCGTTGACCCGCCACCGCCGTGTTCCACAACGACCGTGACAGCAAAGCGCGGCGCATCAAAGGGTGCAAAGGCCACGAACAGCGCGTGATCGCGCCGGTTCCACGGCAGCTCGTCCTGCGAGCGGACGCCTGCCGCCCGCTCGGCAGCGGTGATCGAGAAGACCTGGCTCGTTCCCGTCTTGCCGGCCATCGCCAATGCCGGATCGGCGATCCGCGAGGAATAGGCCGTCCCGCGCTCGTGGTTCGAGACCTCGAACATGCCCTGTCGCACAATGGTCAGTGCATCGGCCGACAGACCGAGCGGGGCCGGAGCAGCCGTATCCTGGTCCTGCCCGGTACGCGGTCGCACCAGTCGGGGCAACACGGCGGTCCCCGAAGCCAGTCGCGCCGTCATGGTGGCAAGCTGGATCGGCGAGGCTAGCGTGAAGCCTTGGCCAATCGAGGCATTGATGGTGTCCCCGATCAGCCAGTCCTGCCCGTACCGTTCCTGCTTCCAAGCACGCGATGGATTGTTGCCGTGCGCCATGCCGGACAGCGGAAGGTCGTACTTCTGGCCAAGTCCCAGCCGGTCGTTCATCGCGAAGATGCCGTCAATGCCGATGCGCTGCGCGACCTCGTAAAAGTATACGTCGCAGGACTCGCGCAGCGCGCCGACCATGTTCACCCGGCCATGACCGCCGCGCTTCCAGCAGTGGAACCTGCGGCCAGAGATCTCGACAAAGCCGTTGCAAGCGACCGTCTCTTCCGGGTCCATCAAGCCGGTTTCCAGCGCGGCCAGCGCATTCGACATCTTGATCGTCGATCCCGGCGGATAGGCCCCCTGCACCGTCTTGTCGGCAAGCGGGCGGAATTCGCTGTCACGGAGCGCGCCGTAGTCGCGGCTGGAAATCCCGCGGACGAAAAGGTTCGGATCGAAGGAGGGCGCAGAGGTGCAGCCAAGCAAATCGCCGTTCGTCACGTCCATCACGATCGCAGCGGCACTTTGCCCTTCCAGCCGGACCCGCATGAAGTTCTGCAGATGGTGGTCGAGGGTGACCTGCATGTCCGGGCCCGGAGTGGCAGGGTCAAGCGCCAGCTCGCGCATCGTGCGGCCGGAGACATTGACCTCAACCCGCTGGGTTCCCGGCAGTCCGCGCAGGGCGCTCTCGTGGTTGCGTTCGACCCCAGTCTTCCCGACTTCAAAATCGGGAAGGCGGAGCAGTGGCTTATCTTCGGCAGCCTCGTTTTCCAGATCGCTGTCGCTAACCGGTCCCACGTAGCCGACCTGATGGGCGAAATCCGGCCCAAACGGATAGACGCGGGACAGGACCATCTCGGGCTGCACACCGGGAAGGACTGGTGAGTTCAGTGCCACGATCGACAATTCTTCCCACGTGACGCGGTCTTTCACCGTTACCGGCACGAAGGCTCGAACACGGTCGATCTGCTCCTTGACCTTGGAGACAGTCTCTGCGTCCAGGCCGAGCAGCACCTGCAGCTTTTCCAGAACGTCGTCGACATCGCGGGCTTCTTCCTTCACCAGCGTGATGCGATATGCCTGCTCATTGTCCGCAACGATTTTTCCAGCCCGATCAAGGATGCGCCCCCTGTCCGGTCGCACCAGCCGCAGGCTGATCCGGTTTTCTTCGGCCAGAAGGTAGTACTGTTCAGCATCGCGGACGCCCAGTTGCCACATCCGGAAGCCCAGAACACCTACCACCGAGGACATTACCCCACCCAGCAGGAGGGACCGCCGGGTCGTCTTCTTTGCCGCGTGCGCGAGATCGCGTTCAGATCGACGCACGGCTCACCTCCTCTCCCGGCAATTCGCACGGGGCCTTCGCGCGGATGATCTTCACGTAGGCCGCAGCGCGCAGGCCAAGGACCAGGACCACAAGTCCGACGAACCAGGGCTGAAGCGGGTTCGGCGGTGGCGTTGCCCGGTGGAAGCTCAGGAAATGCATGAACATGAAATAGGCGACATGGGCGACGGTCAGCCACCACATCGGCAGGACGCCCATCTGCAGGAACAGCCAGCCGGACAGGCCCAGACGCCGCATCGCGAAATCGCTCGACGTAGCGGCAAGCAGAACCACGAGGACGAGGGCCGCGATCCCGATGGCGTTGGCAAGCCCGAAACCATGCTGGAACATGACATAGGCCAAGAGGTCGGGATGCCATTCGAACCCGAACAGCCGCATCAGATCCCATTCGACCCAGCCAACGAGAATGATCGCCGCGTGGACGATCACCAGAAGGCAAGCATGGATACCCATCTCACGCCGGAACGGCAGCAGCGGAACCGCCGCGCGCAGGAAGCGTGTCAGCGGCCCGAAGGCCATCGACAGCGCGACCAGCACCAGCGATGCATCCCCGAAGGCGCGGTTCCAGCGGTGCATCGGGCTGAACTGCGCGTGAACCGCCGCAAAGCCCAGCACCAGCCCAATCGCTAGGATGGCCACGAGCACGTGCCGGACCAGCGTTTTCCGGGCCAGCCTGCGCATCGCTGACCGCAAACCAGTTGTAGCTGTCACTGCGGGCCTCCCGTCACGGGAGCTTCAGTACGACCGACAGCCTCACGGCCTGATCGGGACTCGCGAAACGTTCGCCAGGTACGAAAGGCAGCAAAGCCCATGACGATGACCCCGGCTGCCGCGAGCCAGGGCCGGACCGGATCGAACCATGCGAGCAACGCCGGTCCGCCGAAAATCAGCATCAGGATCTTGTTGCAGGTCGGACAGGCAATCCCGAGGAAGCTCGCAAGGCCACCCGTCCCGGATGTACGCAGACTGCATCGGGGAACCCATAGCGCAGTCGTCACTCCAGCCAAGAGTGCCGTCAGGACGGTGGCCCCGAACTCCCACGGGCCGACCGGGGTCATGCGGACAAAGAGGGGGTTCGCCCACACTGCGGTCACCGTCCCGAGGACGGCGAACAGCGCGACACCGACGGCGGTGCCGCGAAGCCCCCTGCGCAGGGTGTCGTCCTGCTTTGCCTGTTGTGTCGCTCCGTCACTGTGCATCAAATTCAACCTCTGCACGATCCTCGCCAAAGCCAACACTGACCACCCAACGTCCAGCCATTGGCAACTTGAGATTTGCTCGCCAGACCCCGGCCTCGACTAACTGAAGCGGCGGATCAAAGCCGTCCATATGCATCTCCAACATCGCGAAGTTCACGTCCGGCCTCATGGCAGCAGATTCGATGGCATCGGCATCCGGTGTGAACTGGATCTCGAGGCGGACATCCCGGTTTCCGAGCGCATAGACCTGGACGTCGATCCGACCATCCGGAAGGACTTCCGACACTTCGGCTGTCGGCACGCTCTGATCCGCAACGGTGTCTCGCGGATCGAGTGTGCGCACCGTTGCCCAGATGAACGCGGCAACAAGGGCAAAGACGCACAGAGCAAGCGCCACTGCGAGCACTCTAGTTCTCATTGCCCATCTCCATTTGCGAGTGGTCCATCCCCGCCATCGGGGTCTCCGTGGCAGGAGGCGCGGGTTCCGGGATGTCCCCGCTGCCGTCGGGGTCGAGCAGGTAGGTCGCGATTGCCTCGCGGTCGGCGTCGGTGAGGTACGAGGTGCCCTCAGCCACGACCTCGGCCATGCTGCCGCCGAAAGCATCCCCATTGGGCAGCAGCCCCGACTGGAGCGCATAGGCGAGGTTCGCGACCGTCCAGCCGCCTTCCAGAAGGTCGGCTGTCAGGATCGACGGTGCCTTGCTGCCGCCGGGAAGGCTGTCGTTTCCGGCGAACCGGGCAGAAGCGTTCAGGCCGCCCGCAAGCGTTCGGCCGGTATGACAGGCTGCACAATGCGCCGCCCCTTCGACGAGCAAACGCCCGCGGTTCCAGGGCGATGATGTGCCCATCAGCGCATCCGTCTCCGGCGCGTCGAGGTAGGCAGCGCGCCAGAGCTTCAGCCCCGAGCGAAAGCTGAACGGAAACCCGACATCATGCGTCGGGGCAGCATCCGCAACCGGCGGAACGGTGCGGAATGCTTCCCACAGGTCGGCGATCTCTTGATCGGTGAAGCCTGCGTAGAACGAATAGGTGAAGACCGGATAGTAGGGGTCACCCTCCGGAGAGACTCCCTGGCGAACAGCCTTGGCGAAATCCTGAATGGTCCATGCACCGATCCCGGCGGTGGTGTGCGGGGTGATGTTCGGGGGCACGAAAGTGCCAAAGGGCGTGTCGAGAGGCGCACCTCCGGCGAGCGCCAGTCCCTTGGCAGCCGCGTTGGTGTGACAGGACACACAGCCGCTGGCACGGGCCAGATAGGCGCCGCGTTCTGCATCCCCGGGCGGGAACGCGGCCGGCTCCGGCGCGCCTATGGGCCATAGCGCCAGAACACCGGCCCCGAGGCTCGCCGCCACGGCCGGGAAAATGACGGAAGCGCGGATCAGACCCCGCATGGTCAGTTCCGGCCCGCGCGGTACTGCGAATGGCAGGACGAACAGGTGGCGCTGATCCGGGTGAAGAGGTCGTCAGCGGCCAGCGTCGTCAGATCGAACGCCAGCGTCGCCGGGTCCGATGTGCCACGCGCAACCTGGACCTCTTGGGTCCTTTCGCCGTAGCCCATCAGCTCCGCTACTGTGAAACCCTCCTTGACTTCCGGAGCCGGGGTCATCGTCATTGCCGAATGATCCATCCCGGCCATATCGTCGGCGGGCGGAAGCGCCTTTTCCAGCCCGTTCGGAGCCGCCACGGCGAGAGCGTCGGCGTAGGTCTTCAATTCTCCTGCAAGCGCTGCGAAGTCCTGCCAGTCGGACCAGATCTCCGGCCTGGCATAGGTCACCCCTTCGAGGCTGCCTTCCGGGAACAGCGACAGCATCGTCTCGCCCGCGTGACCAGCGATGACACTCGCACCCTCTGACACGATGAATGTGTCGTAGGGAGCCGTGCCCTGCATCATCGGCGCCAGCTCCGCCACCGTGTCCCGCATCGCCGTCATCCCGTTCATCCGTTCCAGGACGACACCCGTCGCCCCGTTATGTGCCAGCGCCACTGCCGCAACTGCAGAAGCGGCAAGCGCCAAAGCGCCTGTCCATTGTGGTTTCATCTGCCTGACTGCCCTTGGTTTCTTGTTGTTGACCGATCCCGCGACCCGCCCTTCCGGCGGATCGTGCGGCTTGCACAACTGTCTGGTGTCAGGCTGACAGAGATTGAACTGTCGACAGAGCTGCGGAGAGCCTATCGAACCGTCAGACGCACGTCCGGCCTGACTGTCAGATCCGGGTTCGGGGGGGAGGCAGGGTGACGGACGGGCCGCCAAAGCGGCGTTGCAACTGTGTCAGGTCCGGTCGCAGAGTGATCACGATTGACAACGACAGTGCTGTGACCGGCCCATCGGGCAGCACGAAAACAGAACAGGCGAGGCCCGGGTGGCAAGCAGGTGCCGGCGCGGTCTCTTGCCCGGCGTTGCCCGCGATCTCGACCGACGTGCCGGGATGATGATCCTCGACCGGGCCCGCCTCTGCGGTCTGTCCGAGGACCAAGCCAAGCGTCAGCACCACGGACAGAAGCCACATCGACACGAACCGCAAGAACCTGTGCGAAAACAGGTTCTTGAGTGGGTTCGGTGAGGTCGACGAAGGTTTCATCTTGCTAGATCAGCTTCACTTGCGTCCCGACCGGCGTCCGGTCGAAAACTTCCTCGATATGTTCGTTGTAGAGCCCGATGCAGCCGTTCGACGAGCGGCGACCGATCTTGCGCGTGTCGTGTGTACCATGGATGCGGTAGTATTGCCACGACAGGTAAAGGGCGCGGGTGCCGAGCGGGTTGATCGGGTCGCCGCCAGGCACGAAGGCCGGCCATTCCGGGTTCCTTTCCCGCATCGACGGTGTCGGGGCCCAACTCGGGTTCACCCGTTTCTCGACGACCTCGGTATAGCCCCGGCGGGTCAGCTCGTCCGACAGCGGGACCGAGGTCGGGTAGAGGTACATTTGACCGTCGCTCGTCCAGTGCTGGAGGACCTTGGCCGTCGTGTCAGAGATGATGATCCCGACGCCCAGAGCATCGAAGTGATCCTGCCACTCGTGGGTGCGAAAAGCCGAGATGTTGTTACGGACCGGGCCAGGCGTGTCTTCCGACGCGCTGGCGGCGCGACCGGTCACGAAAGGCGCGGCAAGTGCTCCGGCAACAAAAAGCCGTCGAGTGAATCGCATGTTCTGCTCCTTTTTGCAGAAGGCTTGCTTCCTTCCAACGTGGGAAGGTCAAACGGCTTTGCATCGCGGCCGGGTCACAAACAGGTGAATGCGTTGCGTTTTCGCCAATCCTGGAAGGAATTTTGCGCCTCACCTCGATGTGATCAGTCGGCATTTAGGTGACTGGGGCTATGCTTCAGCCATGCGGTTGATGATGGCCCTCCTGTGCAGTTTCCTCCTTCTCGCCACCCTTTTTGGACTGGCGCATTCAGAACGATCACCGCACGGAGTACATGCTGACGCACTTCACGCCCAACCCCTGATACCGGACGCTCTCTGCGGTGAGGGGTCAGGACACGGAACATGTCAGCTTGTTTTCCCCGGTGAGCCAGTGCCCGTCACTCTGATGTCGGTGGCCGGATCGTCGCATTTCGAGATCACGCCGGTCATGGGCTCCAGCCGCAGTTTGGCCCCCCACACGCCGCCGCCGCGATACGTCTTCTGAACGAACCCGATCCTTCTCGTTCCTCTCAGGAGATAGCATGATTTCCCGACGCTTCCTCATTGGCGGGGCCGCAATGGCGGCGCTGACCTCGCCCACCATCCTGCGGGCGCATACCGCAGAGCCATTCGTGCTGGCCGACGAATTCCAGCCCCGCGAGGTGCGCGTCCGTGAGCAGCACGCGCCCGGACAGATCCTCGTGTTCCCGCGAAGCTTCTTCCTCTACCATGTCTTCGACACCGAGCGTGCGATCCGCTACGGCGTCGGTGTCGGTAAGGCCGGACTTGCCTTCAGGGGGTCCGCGATCATCGAGCGCAAGGCAGAATGGCCTGCTTGGCGTCCGACGAACGACATGATCCGCCGCAATCCTGACCGTTATGCCCAGTTCGCCGACGGCGTCCCCGGCGGGCCGAACAACCCCCTTGGGGCACGGGCGCTCTACCTTTACCGGGAAGGGCGGGATACCTACTACCGCATCCACGGCACGACCGAGCCATGGTCCATCGGCCAGTCCGTGTCGAACGGTTGCATCCGGATGTTGAACGAGCATGTGATCCAGCTCCACGAACAGGTGCCGGTCGGCACACCCGTGACCGTGGTGTGAACGTGAGACGCCGCGACCTTCTCGTCCTCGGCGGGATCGTTGCCCTGATCTATGGTCTGCGTGCCCTTCCCTGGGACCGGCTCCCGGGCCGCGGGCCGCGCTATGCCGACATTGCGGACTTGCCGCCGTTTCGCCGCCTTGAAGGGGGTGGCCAAACGTCCGGAGCAACGCCGGCATTCGTTGGCCTTGATCCGCCGTCAGAAGATGCAGACCAGCGCCGCGCGCGTGCTGACGTTGTGCGTGTCGACCCCTGCCCTGCCCTCTTTGGCACCGACGGGACGCCGGGAGTCGTGCCGATTGCCTATTTCAGCGAGTTCCGCTGCCCCTACTGCCGTGCGCTGGAGCGGGATCTCGACACATTGTTGGCCGAGTTTCCTGCCTCCTTCCGCCTTGTCCAACATGAACTCCCCATCTTCGGACCTCCCTCCGAGCTTGCCGCGCGCGCTTCGGTCGCGGCTGCACGGCAAGGCAAGCAGCAGGAGCTTCGCCGCCGCTTCATGCGAACACCGCTCGTGGCCGAGGAGGCCTCAGTCCTGCGCGTGGCGGCCGACGTCGGTCTCGACGCCGACCGGCTGGCCCGCGACATGACATCCCCGGAAGTGCAGGCAGACCTCGACCGGACGCGGGCACTTGCCGACATATTCGGGTTTGTCGGCACTCCGGGCTTGGTGGTGGGACGGACCGTCCTGAACGGCGCGATCCCCTATGCGCTGCTGCGCCGGATTGCAGAGGACGAAGCATCCATGCCGGACCCGGTCTGCTGAGGTCATGAACACGCCGTCGCACATGCTGATCGGGGCCGCCGTCTGCACGCGGCCACTAGCACCGGCAACCTTGATCGCAGCGCTCGCAGGAGGGCTAGCCCCGGACCTGCCGATGTTTGCGATGGTGCTCTGGGCGACCCGGGTTGTTGGCGTGCCAGAACATGAGGTCTTCAGCACGCTTTTCTTCTCAGAGACCTGGCAGTCGGTCTTTGCGATTGACCACAGCTTCTTTTTCTGGGGAGGGCTGCTCGGGTTGGCTGTCTGGCGCAGACAGATCATCCTGCGCGCCTTTGCGGGTGCCGGTCTCCTGCATGCCCTTGCGGATTTCCTGACCCATCACGATGACGCCCGCCGCCAATTCTGGCCCGTCTCGGACTGGGT
Organism: Tabrizicola sp. M-4; assembly: GCF_051132405.1. Lineage (GTDB taxonomy): Bacteria > Pseudomonadota > Alphaproteobacteria > Rhodobacterales > Rhodobacteraceae > Paragemmobacter. The sequence continues at coordinate 132,263 of NZ_CP128607.1, read as the reverse complement.
GTTCCGCAGTCCGGTCAGCTATTGGGACGCGCGGTTCTACGGCAATGTTTTCGGGTTGTTCGAGGTCGCCTTGGTCGTGACGCTGGCCGCCTTCCTGTGTTGGCGGCTGGCGCGATGGCGGGAGCGTCTGCTGGTCCTTGTCGTCGCCGCGCCGGTCCTGCTTCCAGTTCTGATGACCGGCAGCCTGCATGGGCTGCATGGTATGGGATAAGCGCGTCAGCCCTGGTAGCGCCGCAAAAGCTGGGCGTTGATCGCGACGATGATGGTCGAGGCCGACATGAACACCGCCCCGACTGCCGGGGTCATCATGAACCCGGTCCCGAAGGTGATCCCCGCCGCCATCGGGATGGCAAAGGCGTTGTATCCCGTGGCCCAGATCAGGTTCTGCACCATTTTGGAATAGGTTGCGCGCGACAGGCCGAGGATTGCCTCGACATCGCGCGGGTCGGAGCGGACGAGCACGACGTCGGCCGATTCCACCGCCACATCCGTGCCTGCGCCGATGGCAATGCCGAGATCGGCCTCGACCAGCGCCGGGGCGTCGTTGACCCCGTCGCCGACCATCGCGACCTTCAACCCGCGCGCCCGCAGTTCCCGCACCTTGGCCGCCTTCTGGTCCGGCAGCACCTGGGCGAAGTATTCGTCGAGGCCCAGCTCCTTTGCGACCGACTTTGCAACACCCTCGGCATCGCCCGTCATCATGATCGACTGCACACCGCGGGCCCTGAGCCGGGCAACCACGTCGCGCGATTCCGCCCGAACGATGTCCGCCAGCGCGAAAAGCGCATGCGGCTTGCCGTCCTTGACCAGAACGACCACCGTCTTGCCTGCCTCTTCCAATGCCGCAAGGCGCGGATCAGTGACGGGCGTGTTCTGTCGGCGCAGGTGGCCGGGGCTGACGATGGCCACCTCCTGCCCGTCCACCCTCGCGGTCACGCCCGCGCCGGTGATGCTCTGCAACCCCTCCGGTGCCGGGAAGGCGATTCCCTTGCCCGTTGCAGCCGCCACGATCCCCTGCGCAATCGGATGCTGCGACTGGCTTTCGACCGAGGCTGCCATGCGCAGCGCCGCAGCCTCGTCGCCACCCTCAAGCATGACGATATCGCTGACGCCGAACCGCCCCTCGGTCAGTGTACCTGTCTTGTCGAACACCACAGCGTTCAGGTCGCGCGCCCGCTCAAAGGCTGCGCGGTCGCGGATCAGGAGGCCGTTTTTGGCCGCCAGCGACGTCGAGACTGCCACCACCAGCGGCACGGCAAGGCCAAGCGCGTGGGGGCAGGCAATGACCATCACCGTCACCATCCGCTCCAGTGCGAAGGTGACGCTTTCGCCCGCCCAGATCCACCAGACGAACGAACCCAGGCCGACGGTGATGGCGACCCAGGTCAGAACTGTGGCCGCGCGGGTGGCAAGGTCCTGGGTGCGCGACCGGCTGTTCTGCGCGGCCTTTACCATGGCGATGACCTGCGAAAGGTAGGTCGCCTCCCCAGTTGCCTTGACCTCGATGGTGACCGCGCCCTCGCCGTTGACCGCCCCGCCGATAACGGTCTCGCCGGCCGTGCGCGTCACGGGCTTCGACTCGCCCGTCAGCATCGCCTCATTGAACGACGAGACGCCGTCGGTGATCACGCCGTCCACTGGCACCTTCGCGCCCGGGCGGATCACCACCCGGTCGCCGGCGATCAGCGCCGCCACCGCCACCTCCTCGGTGCCGCCATCGGCCGTCACCCGCAGCGCAGTGTCGGGCAAGAGGCGCACCAGTTCCTCCAGCGCCCGCGATGCACCGAGAACCGACCGCATTTCCAGCCAGTGACCCAGCAACATGATGGTCACCAGCGTGGCGAGTTCCCAGTAGAACGGTTCGCCCCCCGGAAGGCCAAGGGTGACGGCGGCGGAGTAAAAATAGGCGGTGGAAATCGCCAGCGCGACCAGCGTCATCATCCCCGGACGGCCGCTGCGAACTTCGGGAAGCGCGCCGGTCAGGAAGGGCCAGCCGCCCCAGAAATAAATGATCGAGGACAGGGCCAGGGCCACCCATTCCTCGGCGGCGAACAGCGGGGCCATCCCTTGCCCAAGGAAATCGCGCACCATTGGCGACAGGACCAGGACCGGGATGGTAAGGACGAGGCAGACCCAGAACCGGCGGCGGAAATCGGCCACCATGTCGCCGTGGCCTGCGTCGGCACCACCGCCCTGCGGCGCATGCCCCATCGCAGCATGATCGACGGATTTCGCGCCACGGCCCATCGCAGCGTGATCAATTGAGGACTTTGCACCATGCCCCATTGCGGCATGGTCCATTCCGGCCATCGGCGGCGGGGTGTCCGGTTTCTGCGCGTTGTTGGTCATGGAACCGAACTCCCTGCGTCCCGGATTTGCAGGGGGCGCGGCCAATCCCGACCGCGCCGCCCAAGGTCATCATCCCGGGCTTACATGCCCTTGGAGGCGAGAAACGCCTTGAGCGTGGCGATCTCGGATTCCTGCGCAGCGATGATCGCCTCGGCCAGTTCGCGCATCCCGGGATCCGTGCCAAATTCAAGCTGGATCTTCGCCATATCGATGGCCGCTTGGTGGTGCGGGATCATGCCCGCGGCGAAATCGACATCCACGTCACCCGTATAGGGCACCATCATGTCCGCCATCATCTTGTCCATCGCGGCCGCATAGGCCACGGTTGCCGGATCATTGGCCAGTTCCGGCGGGATCAGCGTGGCATGGCTCATCATCGCCATGCCATCGCCCCCCATGTTCATGCCCGAGTGGTCCATCCCGGCCATGCCGTCCGACTGGGCATACACGTAAGTTCCGCCTGCCACCATCGCGGCGAGAACAGCACCGATTGCGATCTTCTTCATGGTCGTTTCCTTTTCTCTGTTGTGGAAAGTCTGTGCTTCAGGCGGGCGCGTAGCCGACCTCGGTCAGCGCCGCTGTCAGCCGCTCACGGGGGGCCACAGACTTGACGTCGACCTTGTGGGTTCCGGGGTCCGCGCTGACCTCCGCCGCCGGATCGACCGACTGGATGGCCTTGGTCACGCTGCGCACGCAGCCGCCGCAGGTCATGTTCTCGATATGGAACTGCATGAGTGCCTCCTTCAGCGTTTTGCCTCATGCGCCATCAGATAGGGCTTCCCACGGTTGTAAGGTCAACCCCACAAAGCCGTGAGGTGAAAATTGAAGTTACCCCTTGACCTTCCCATGATGGGAAGCCCTATCTCCGTTTGCGGAAGCACCTTGAAAGGAGTCCCGCAATGAACATGCAGGCAAGGCAACCATCCGTAACCGCCACAGCCCGGATGGTGATCGACGTCGAGGGCATGACCTGCGCCTCCTGCGTGGCGCATGTCGAACGGGCGCTGAAAGCGGTGCCGGGGGTGGCAACGGCATCGGTCAATCTCGCGACCGAGCGCGCCGAAGTGACCGGCCCGGCGCTGGACCGCGCGGCTTTGGTACAGGCGGTGGAGGGTGCAGGCTACGCCGTACCCGCGCGTCCCGTGGATCTGGAGATCGAGGGAATGACCTGCGCCTCCTGCGTTGCGCGGGTGGAACGGGCGTTGAAAACGGTGCCGGGCGTGACCTCTGCCGCCGTCAACCTTGCGACCGAGCGGGCGACAGTGACCGGGTCTGCCGATCTGGCATCGCTGATCCGTTCAGTTGCTGATGCGGGGTACGAGGCCCGCCCCGCTGCGCCTGCCATGGCTGCGGCGGACGAGACCGCCGCGAAGAAAGCCGCAGACGAGGCGTTGCTCAAGCGCGACGTGCTGATTGCCGCCGCGCTGACGCTGCCGGTGTTCGTGCTGGAGATGGGGTCGCACCTGTTCATGTGGGTCCACATGGCGGTGATGAACACCATCGGCATGCAGGCCAGCTGGCTGATCCAGTTCGCCCTGACCACCGCCGTCCTGTTCGGCCCCGGCCTGCGCTTCTTTCGCAAAGGCCTGCCCGCGCTGGCCCGTCTGGCCCCCGACATGAACAGCTTGGTCGCGGTGGGCACCTCGGCCGCCTACGGCTATTCGCTGGTCGCCACCTTCGCCCCCGGCGTGCTGCCGCAAGGGACCACTTTCGTCTACTACGAGGCGGCAGCGGTGATCGTGACGCTGATCCTGCTTGGCCGCTATCTCGAGGCCCGCGCCAAGGGCCGCACGTCGGAGGCAATCAAACGGCTGGTCGGCCTTCAGTCCAAGACCGCCCGCGTCGTCCGGGACGGCGCGACGGTCGAGGTGCCCGTTGCCGAGGTCCGCCCCGGCGATGTGGTCGAGGTCCGCCCCGGTGAGCGGGTGCCGGTCGACGGCGAAGTCACGTCCGGCGCAAGCTGGATCGACGAAAGCATGATCTCGGGCGAACCCGTGCCCGTCGAAAAGACCGCAGGCAGCGCCGTCACCGGTGGCACCGTCAATCAGACCGGCGCCTTCACTTTCCGCGCGACAGCGGTGGGCGAAGCGACGATGCTCGCGCAGATCATCCGCATGGTCGAGGCCGCACAGGGTGGCAAGCTGCCGATCCAGGCGCTGGTCGATCAGGTGACGATGTGGTTCGTGCCCGCTGTCATGGCCCTCGCCGCGCTGACGTTCGCCGTCTGGCTGGTCTTCGGCCCCGACCCCGCGCTGACCTTCGGCCTCGTCAACGCCGTCGCCGTCCTGATCATCGCCTGCCCCTGCGCGATGGGTCTGGCCACGCCCACCTCGATCATGGTCGGTACCGGGCGCGGTGCGGAACTGGGCGTCCTCTTCCGCAAGGGCGAGGCGCTGCAATCGCTGCAAGGCGTGAAGGTGGTGGCGCTTGACAAGACCGGCACGCTGACCGAGGGCAAGCCCCGGCTGACCGACCTCGTGCTGGCTGACGGCTTTGACCGGGCCGCGGTCCTCGCCGCCGTCGCGGCGGTCGAGGCGAAGTCCGAACACCCGATCGCCCGCGCCATCGTCACGGCGGCGGCCGAGGAAGGGTTGCCCCTGCCCGACGTCACGACCTTCGACTCCGTCACTGGCTTCGGTGTCACCGCCGTTGCGGGCGGGCAGAAGATCGAAGTCGGGGCCGACCGCTACATGGTGAAGCTCGGCCTTGACGTAACCCCCTTCGCCGACACCGCCGCGCGGCTTGGCGACGAAGGCAAGTCGCCGCTATATGCCGCTATCGACGGGAAGTTGGCTGCGATCCTCGCCGTCGCCGACCCGATCAAGGACACCACACCGCAAGCGATCCGCGCCCTGCACGCCCTTGGCCTGAAGGTCGCCATGATCACCGGCGACAATGCCCGTACCGCCAATGCCATCGCCCGCCAGCTTGGCATCGACGAGGTGGTGGCCGAGGTCCTGCCCGACGGCAAGGTCGATGCAGTGAAGCGGCTGAAGGGCATCGGCCAGCTTGCCTATGTCGGCGACGGCATTAACGACGCGCCCGCGCTGGCCGAGGCGGATGTCGGCATTGCCGTCGGTACCGGCACCGACATCGCTATCGAGGCGGCGGATGTGGTGCTGATGACCGGGCGGCTGACCGCCGTGTCGGACGCCATCGCACTCTCCAAGGCAGTGATGCGCAACATCCGGCAGAACCTGTTCTGGGCCTTCGCCTACAACGCGGCGCTGATTCCGGTTGCCGCAGGTGTCCTGTGGCCCGCCTTCGGCCTCCTGCTGTCGCCGATCTTCGCCGCCGCCGCGATGGCCCTCTCATCCGTCTTCGTGCTCGGCAACGCACTTCGGCTGCGGCGGTTCGCGCCAGCGGTCGTCAACTGAGGGAGACCTGTCATGAACATCGGTGAAGCCGCAAAGGCCTCGGGCGTGTCCGCCAAGATGATCCGCTACTACGAATCCATTGGCCTGATCCCGGCAGCAGGACGGACCGAGTCGGGCTATCGGGTCTACGCTCCAACCGAAGTGCAGATGCTGCGCTTCATCCGCCGGTCCCGCGACCTGGGCTTTCCCGTCGAGAAGATCGAAGAACTGCTCGCTCTTTGGCGCGACCGCACCCGCCAGAGCGCGGACGTGAAGCGTCTGGCGACGGAGCAGATCGACGGCCTCGAACGCAAAGTGCGCGAGATGCAGGCCATGATCGACACGCTGCGCCACTTGGCGGACGCCTGCTGCGGCGACCACCGGCCCGACTGTCCGATCCTTGCGGATCTCGGACAAGGAGTGGAGCATGGACTTAATGGGACGGGGCAGCACGGCTCCAAGGGCGGACCGATGCAGCTTTCGCCCATCCGGTAGTCAGTTGACTTCGGACAGGATCGGCGCGAGCCTATCAGCGTTTGGTGTTCAAGGGGTGCAGAGCCCTGGAACTTAATCGGGAATGGGGAAGGGCGGACCCAGTTGCGGCGCCCGAAGCCTCAGCCGCCCCCGCGACTGTATGCGGTAGCGGCCCTTCATCAAGCCACTGGGCGACTGCCCGGGAAGGCGAAGGGCCGTGCTGATCCGCGAGCCAGGAGACCGGCCAGACTTCGATGAAACCCATTCCCGTCGGGTGTGACGGGCGGAGACCTGTTGCATGACCACATCGACTCTTGCCGTTTCGCCTTCGAATGCTTCCCTTCGGCCGGTTCTCCTAAGCGCCGTGTTCGGGGCAGCTTTGCTATTTTTCGCAGGGTTCTCCCAGCCCGATGCGCTGCACGCAGCGACTCACGACACCCGGCACGCGACCGGATTTCCCTGTCACTGACGGCTGGAGGTCATGTCATGTCCAAGACCCTGCTTTCTGGCGGGCTGATTGCGGGTGCCTTGGCCGGCGTCGTAGTCGCTCTGCTCCAGCTGTGGCTGATCCAGCCTCTGATCATCGAAGCCGAACGCTATTGTCGCGTTGCCGTTAAATATGAGACGCGGCGCGTTGGGCGACATTTCTTGCCCTTAATTGTGAGATTCTGCTGCCAGTGGGGAGGTCCGTTGTCGGGTGCGTTCCACGATCCGATCAACGGCGACTAGCAGGCGCGGTTCCTTTTCGAATGCCGCCAGCAACGCAACCCTTGCAAAACCGTCGATGCCGGCGCTGAACATCACCGCCTTAACCAGCGGGCGCTTCCGGGCCACGGCGATCGCAGCGAGGCAGAACAGTCTCACGTCCGGTCTGGGGCCCTGAAGTGCGAAGGCCGGATCCCCGCGGACCTTCTTGAGCCCCATTGCAAAACGGGCGGCCCGCATCGCGCGACGGAGATCGACGCTGCCGCTGGACGTGGCGGCTTGCTCGAGCAGCCCTGCCCCGCTCCGGGCACGACGCAGCAACTTTTCTGGCTGGACCTCGACTTCGGATCTACCAAGGATCGGAAGGAGCCTCTCTCCGCACTTCTGGCAGTCGAATGCCCAGGCCCGCCGCCAATGCTTCAGCGCGAGGCCAAGTCGTGAACACCTGGGACAACGCTGGAACGGAACCTGCGCCGTCAGTTGCGCTTCGGTCGGGGGCAGTGCGGGAAAGATCAGCGACTGGACAAGCGCGGGAGAGACGCGCGCCGCCGCGGCGATCCGTCCAGCGGCTTCGGCGTTGAGTTCGAAGTCCAGCGTGTCGGCATATCGGCTGTCCAAACCGACATGCGCCAGAAGTTCGCTGATTTCACAATAATTACTGGCCGCCAGCCGCGCCAGCCAACCGGAGAGGAGCTCATCCCGGAGTGGCGCGACGGTCTTCGGGAGCGGGCGCAGCGTCACGCTCCCGACTGCTCGAGCCGCCGCTGAGCGGTTGCGTGGCGCGACCAGACCGGGGTCCACTTCGTGATTGCGTCATCGGTGATGCATTCCTCGCCGGAGAGAATGGCATCGATAGACAGATCTTTGACCAGAGCGAAGATCCGCGAGGTCACCCCGCCGGTCAGTGCAAGGATCTGCTTGAGCGATTTAACCTTTAGATTGGATTTCTTCCCTAGCGGCATCGCCGCGATAAGGGTCTGGATCATGTCCGAGAACTCGGCGTCATCGCGCCAGTTCGGCAGGTGGTGCTCGTCCAGCCGCCGGGCAAGCTGCACGTCGCAACGGATGGCATCCACTGCTTCGCTGACCCCGAAGCAGACCAGAGACGCCTCGAGTTCGTTGCTGAGATAGCGCAGGACATTGAGGAAGCGGCGCTGTTCGCGGTGGGTTCCGGCCAACAGGTTGTGAACCTCGTCGATCATAATCATGCGAAGCCCGAGATCGCGCAGCAGGGCAATCACTCGGACTTCGAGGGCGGCAACGCTCTGTGCGCGGACGCCCAGCGTCGTTGCCGGCGCGCCGACCGCCGCGAGGATATGCAGATAGAACCGCCGTTCGTCAGGAGCGGGCGGCGCCTGCAGCAAGAGCAGTGGGGTGTGGGTTATGCCCGCGGCCGGGTCATACTCCGGCGCGTATCTGCGCGAGACGCTCCGGGCGATCATCGTCTTGCCGATGCCCGAAGCACCATGGACGAGAAGGCCTGGCATCCGGGTTTGCCGCGGCGCGTCGATCAGGCTCTGCAACCTGTCCAGCACCCGCTCTGCGCGGGGAAAGCCGATCCAGATGTCCGATTGAATGAGGGCGATACGACCGTCTTGCCCAGTTCCCCCTGCCCTCACCTTACCATCGCTCCACCTTGAACAACGGGCGCGACGTATCACCGGTGTCGACCGGGCGCAGCCCCTCGGACGTGGAATCTGCTGGGGTTGGCTCTTTCGACGCACTGCGTCTTTCGCGGGATCGGCGTTCGGCCTTGGTCAGGATCCGGCTTTCCCCCTCGATCTGCCGTTGCTGTCGGATCAACTCTGCCAGGACCAGCTCATTAGACCCCGTCTTGCCTAAGGTCCGCGCCATCCTCATGGCCTCGCGATACTCCCACAACGACACCGGCGGGATTTCCAGGTTTCGGTAGCGCGCCTCCACGCACCGTCCGCCGTCGAGCTCGACCCAGATCGCGGAGATGTCACGCGGATCGTAGCGCACGACCACCTTCCCGTCCTTTCGGGCAGCCCGCCCCGCCAGGGCATCCGACCAGTAGCGGATGTCGAACAGATGAATGCCATCCCGCCGAATCTGGCGCTTCTCGCTTGGCAGGAAGCTCACCCGGAACGCCTCCATGTCGAAGGGAATGTCGCTCGACATTTCCGCGGCCAGCGCCTCCCATTTGGCGACGGGCGTGCAGCCAAGGCTCGAGTGAACGCTGTTGTTGTAGCGACAGATTTCCAGAACGAACCAGCTGTCAAACTCACTCAGACTCATCGCGGCCTTGGCTTCGGCATCATAGCTGCCCTTGGCGGCAATGGAGGAATCGGTCGTTCCAGGCAGCAGGTGCACGGCCCCCATCATCGTGCCGATCAGCCGCTCGATGTGACCGCCGAAGTGCGGGCGCGCCAGGGGCCGGTACGTGAGATCGATCCCCCATTCGGCACAGGCCCCTTGGAAGGTGCGCGACCGGAAATCGCTGCCGTTGTCGACGTGAATGCTGCGCGGCCGGCCCTGTGCGGGCCAGGGTGCACTGCTGCCCAGATCGGCCAGAAGCGCCGCCTTCGGCGCGACGGCCCGGGTCAGACAAAGCGCCACCGAGAGGCGAGACGGCGCCTCAAGGCTAACGTAGTATCCGGTCACCATCCGCGTGGCGATGTCGATCGTGAGCGTCACCCAGGGTCGGCCGATGGGTTTGCGCTCGAAACTGTCGACAAGAATGATGTCAGCCAGCGTGTGGTCGACCTGCACGACATCGAGGGGAAGGCCCACCTTCTTCCTGCCGGGCACCGGGCCAAACCTCTGGCGCGCCGCCTTTGCGCCCTCCCTTGCCCTCATGAGTTCGCGTTCGTCCAGCGCGTCCAGTCGCCGCTGCACCGTCCGGCGCGTTGGCGACTGAAGGCCACGTTCACGACAAGCGATGCCGATCTCCTTGACTACGCGCGCCAGGCTGGCTCGCTCCCGCCGCAAATAGTACCGGCGCAGATGGCCTTCGATGAGCGCCTCGACATCGCCGGAGATAACCGTCGTGCCCGAGCGCCGACCGCGCTTTCGTGCGGCCAGCGCACTGGTCCGCCCACCATCCTCTGCCAGCCGCCTGATCCAGCGCCACACCGTCGCCCGGCTGACGCCGAGCTCCCAGACAGCATCCCGAACACCACTTTCCAGACTGCCGGCGCCCGCAAGATAGGCTTCCACGAGCGGGCGCAGGACCGTGGCCCTGCGATGGGTTTCGGCGCCAACCGCTTCGCCAGGATCCTCGTCCTCCATCTTCTCCCACCGCTGCTTGCCCGCTTGAACGTTGTCTCAGCTTTAGGGGCAAGAATGTCGGAATTAAAGGCTCTGCCTCAATCTGTGTGGCGGAGGGGCAGCATTCTTGCCCTCAACAGTTCTGGCCCGGCTCGGCCGTACATGGCGCGTTTGAGGGTCTTCAGACGATTAATCTGACCTTCTGCTTGGCCGTTGCTCCAGGGCATCTCGATAGCGTTTTTTACCGCATCGAAATCCCGGTTCAATGTGCGTGCGAAGCGCACGATGGGCGCCAGGTCGGTTTCGATCGCGTCGTCGATCCATGCAGGGAGCGGGTCTGCCTCGCGGCCACGCAGGATACCGTTGAACCGCATGACGAGGCAGCGCATCGTTGCGAAGGCGGGAGAGCCAGCCTTGAGCGCGTCGACCTTCCGCGCCTGATCCGGGGTGAGTTTTCCGCGGGGTTTGATACACAGCGCTGCCGCGATGACCGGGGAGATCGCGTGCCCCGTTTCCGGGTCCCGGACCGGTTCCAGGATCTGGTGCTCCAAGGCAGGGCCCTTCGCTTGCTTTTCGGCTCTGCGCCACCCCGCCAGCAGCCGCTGCAAATGCGTCGGGCTCCCCTCGTAGCCACGCTCTCGGATCAGACGGAACAGGGCGCTTCCAGTTCGAATTCCGCCCTTCCAGCTTTGGCTCAGGAACTCTTCAAAGTACCACGGCGAAGTCGGCTTCAAAGCTGCCCGCCTGCGGTCCGGCGGCGTCTCGAACTGCAGCCATTTCGCGATGCTGCGACGAGGGAACCCTGTTCGCCGCCCAATCTCGCTGCAGGTAAGCCCCTGATTTCGAAGCGCATGGATGGTGGTGAAAATCTCTTCCCGAGACGTCCTGTGCGCAAGGCGGGACTTCAGAAGGCTTCCCTCTGCGGTGATATTGTCGGCGTCGGACAGCAGCGCCCTGCCGGTCGCACGGCCGTGAAGGTTCATCTGCTCCTCGATAGCCTGCCGCAGGTTCTGCACGATATGAAACCGGTCGGCGACCTGTTCCGCTTGCGGCGCGCCTTGCCGGGCAGCCTGGGCGTAGAGACCGCAGCGATCTCTGCTGATCACTTCCACCTCGGGATGTCGTTTCAGCCAGTCGGTGCAGGTGACCACATCACGATCTTCGAGAACATCGATGACCGCGCGACGCTCCAGATCGACAATGATCGTGCCGTAGGTCTGCGACTTCCGCCAGCTCCAGTCGTCGATCCCGATGACGGTCGGCGGCTCGGCAGTGTCTTGAGCACGGTTCTTCAGCTGCCTAAGCACCGTGTCATCACTGACCCCAAGGCCCAAGCGGTGCAAGAGCCGCTCGGCAGGCCGCCCGCCGGTCGCGTGCCCAAGATGGCTGACAATTTCCCCGACACGCGAAGTGCGCCGCGCAAAAGGACGCGCAATCGAGCCGATCTGGTCCGAGAAAGTCCGGCGCGGGCAGGCGGGTGCCAAACATCGCCAACGGCAAACCCAGAGGGTTACCGTAACCCCGTCACCATGGGCGGGATAATCCTGCAGCCGCCTACGCCGCCAGCCGTGACGACGTCGCGATTGCAATCCACAGTCTGGGCAGATGCCGTTTGGTGTCAGACTGCCGGATACAGTCCACCCGCCGGAATCGCGCCGCTCAACGCTTTGAACGGAAACATCGCTCCCGGGCGACCAGTGCTTCCTTGAAATCACCACTATCCCTCCTGAATCTTCCCGTTCTCAGGATAGTGCGCCACACAGATTGAGGCAGAGCCGATTTAAGGGCAACGCGACAGTGGGCTATTCTTCCAGGCCCGGCAGTTTCGAGAGCGGAAACTTCGCGCTCTGACTTACTCTTGGTGCGCAATCAGATTCTGGAATTGAAGCGTCCAAAAAACCGTTGTGAGATTCAACACAACCAAGTTGAAAAGTATGTCACAGAACGCCCGTCAATACACTCTCACCTAAGGAAAATCCCCCCTGCCATAACTGAAACCCATCGTTTGGGCTTCCGAGGGTCCTGCATTCTCAAAAAGGTGTATCCTGTCCTGTGCCATGGTACGATCTTGTTGGTTAGGTTGTCCAAAACGAGATCATTGGCGCCAGTGCGCACGATGAGAACAGCATGAGACGCTCTGTTCAAATCAAGAAGAGTTGCGATCAGTAGCTGCTCGGCCGGAAATCCAGCGCGCGTCAATTCGTACTTCTTGTAAAGGGCATAGTCTTCGCAATCACCCTTTCCTTTGGTCGGCAGCGTCCAGCGTTCAGCGATACCGTACTGTTGTAAGTCACTCACCGAACGAACCGACTGATTGATTCGAGTATTAACTTTCCGCAGCTCTCTAAGTTGCAACTCGCCAATCTTCAATGTGCGACCAGATTGCGCGCAAGCCCAAACGTAAACATTGCACACATTTGACGCCCCATCTGGAGCTGAGGTGACTGCCCCTATAGGTAGCATTTCAGTGTCAGTCTGTCGGTTGTCGATCGCGAAAGAGGGTTGAGCCGAAAGAAATGCAAGCGTTGTGGCGAGGAGAGCCAGTCTTGATCGCACATTGTGTGATAGTTCACTCACTTTTCTGAGAAGTCGGGCGTTGTTGCGTAACGCCCGCCTGAGGCATGATAGCGCCTTTCCCCCACGGCATCAGCCGACGCGAACGATGTTGGCCGTTCCGAGGGCCGAGAAGCGGTTCATGAGTGCGATGCGGATCTGGATTTCTGCGGTCTGGCGGTCCGGGTCTCTTGCGGCGATGCGTTCGCCGAAGGCCTTCAGGCAGCGCATCTTTGCCTCGATCCTGCTTCTGACATGGTATCCGGTCCAGCGTTTCCAGAACGCCCGGCCGTAGTAGCGAGTGGCGCGCAGGGTTTCGTTTCTGGCGATCGCGGCCGGGCAGTTCTCTTTCCAGGGCCGGCCGTTCTTGCGGATCGGAATGATCGCCGTGGCCTCGCGGTTGATGATTGCGGTGTGGCAGCGGCGGGTGTCATAGGCCCCATCGGCGGTCACCGTGCCGATGTCTTCGCCCTCGGGGATCTGGTCCAGCAGGTCCGGCAAGACCGGACTGTCGCCGTCGCTGCTGGAGGTAAACTCCACCGCCCGAATGTCAGACGTGGCGGTATCCATAGCCAGATGTACCTTGCGCCATTGACGCCGCCCCTGAACGCCGTGCTTGCGGGCCTGCCATTCGCCATCACCGAGGAACTTGATCCCGGTGCTGTCCACCAGCAGGTTCAAGGGGCCATTGGCGCGCCGATACGGGATCTGGACAGCTAGCGTTTTCTGCCGTCGGCACAGCGTGGTGTAGTCGGGCACCGCCCAATCCAGGTCCGCCATCTTGAGCAGGCTGGCCACCATCCCGGTCGCTTGCCGAAGCGGCAACTTGAACAGGACCTTGATGGTCAGACAGAACTGGATCGCTGCATCCGAGAAGACCGCAGGGCGACCGGGGCTGCCATCATGCGGCGCGAGCCAGGCCATCTCCTTGTCCAGCCAGATCAGCAGCGATCCGCGCTTGCGCAGAGAAGCCGTGTAGCTGGACCAGTTCGTCGTGCGATAGCGGGCGGGTGATGGCTTGCTCATGCAACCCGTCTAACCGCATGGATTCGCGATGTGAATCCTCGACGGTCAGAGTTCTGCAACAACGCCGAGAAGTCGCATAGGTGCCCCCCGCGCGTTTCATAATCGAGCGATGTCAGTTAACGGGTGCGCATTGGCAACTCTGCGGCTACTTTTGGGCTTTTTCTAGTAAGCTCACTACTGCTCTCATAGTGCTGGTTGACACCGCTAGTTCGTCTATAATTTAGGCCGAGTTCAAATAGCTTCGGTCAGATACTATAAATGCGCTTGATCGCGCGACTGACAATTGGTTCATGCTCCCAAAGTTGGGATGGGTCACGAGCGGCTTGTTGTGGTTGTCTTCAACTCAGGTCGAGCGGTTGCGGCCACTCTCCTTAAAGTCGCCAAACCAGCCGCGAGCTGATTCTTGACGGGTACTAAGCGGGATAGTCTGCCGACACCTCATTATTCAGGTCGTCAGAACTGTCCCGCCGTATTCGGCTGCTTTACAGCACCTACGGCAAAAATTGACGTCGATAATCCGACGCTGTGCTGAAACCTCGGTTAGTCAAAATAACATGACCGGACACCATTTTCTGCGTGAGCACCAAAAGACGCACAGGCAGTCTGGCTGATCCGATATAATGCCAGTTCATGTCAGGCGGCCGGATAGCTTGAAAAAACTTCCAGGCTTCCATCCCGGCGAACCAGCAGAACGTCATAGGCGTCTCGACCGTCTTCTGATCCCATGCCCGGCGAGCCGTAAGGCATGCCGGGCACGGCGAGGCCAACTGCGTCAGGACGCTCGTCAAGAAGCCTGCGGATATCCGCAGCCGGGACATGGCCTTCTAGCGCATAGCCGTCAACAGTGCCCGTGTGACAGGAAAACGCCTTTGCTGGTATGCCCTGATCCATCTTGAAGCGGATTAACAAGGTTCCCATCGACACCTCATCCGTAACCGTGAACCCCTGTTCGCGCAGATAGTCCACCCATGCATCGCAACATTCGCAGCCACGCCCCTTTACGACATGGATCGGCGGTTCTTCCTGTGCCCTTGCAGCAGGGGCTATGGCCAAGGCGGTCGCTGCCAGAATGACCTCGCGGCGGCCGATGCGATAGTCCGTCATCCACGTTCTCCATCGATCGCCGTCATGAAGCCGGTTTCGCTGCGCCAGGTGGCGAGGGCATCGAGATCTTCTGCCGAAGCAATCTCTTGTTCCGGCAGGGCATCCTGATCTTTCGGGTCAACCGGTCGGCCGTCGACACGAACTTCGTAGTGAAGATTGGGGCCGCTCACGAGCCCGGTCGCGCCGACGGCGCCAATCTCGTCTCCAGCCTTGACCCGTGTGCCCACGCGAACGTCTTCGGCAATTTCAGAGAGATGCGCATATCGCGTCACAACCCCGCCGCCGTGATCGATGTCGATCGTGGTGCCGTAGCCGCGGATCGTTCCCGCAAAGATCACCCGCCCGGCACCAGTTGCCGAGACGTCGGTCCCCACAGGTGCCGCATAGTCGATCCCGGTATGCATGCGCACGCCGCCCAATACCGGATGGTTTCGGCGGCCGAAAACGGATGACAGTCGTGCGCCAAGTATGGGCGCCGCTGAACGCTGCACGGCTTCACCGTCTTCGAAGACTATGACTGGACCCGCGGCTTCGGTCGCAACGAGTTCGAGCACGCGATCCGCAAGTTCAAGTCTGGCGTAACTCAGGCGAGGCTCTCCCGCGATGCTGCCATCGGGAAGCTGATCTTCCTGCCAGACCAGCGCGAAGGTTTCTCCGCCTTTGAGATCGCGCCTGAAATCGACCTGACCCGCAAGCAGTGCGGTCAAATCAACCGCAAATCGTTCGGGTGCATTTCGTGCCATCAGGGCGTCATAGAGAGTTCCGTTGAGGGTCAAGGTCTCTCGCCGGTCTGTCTCACGAACCGGCGGGTCAAGACGCTGTGCCGCGATCGGCCCGTCGAACGAGAGAGCGATCTCCACACCATCTTCCACGAAGAGCGATAGGCGTGTCAGCGATGCCGGATCCCAGGACGCCGTAGTCCATTCGATCCGGTGGCCAGGTCGCAGGTCCGTCAGGTCGTAGACACCTGAGAGCGCAAGGGCTGCTTCTGCCCGGACCGTCCCGGGGATTCCTGCGTGACCAAGGACGCTGTCCAGGGTGTCACCGGGGGCGATTGTGGCTTCGAATGCCACGGGCAAATGCGCCGTCGGAGGATCGGCCACTGCCTGGAGCGGGGCGAAAGCCGCGATAGCAAGGATCAGAAATGCGGAGCGGATCATCTGGCAGAATGACCTTTCAACTGAGGGTTCGGCGGAGTTTGGGGACGGCGAAACGCGGGTCTTCATGGAAGTCTATGATGCTGGCAAAGCGCCCATCGGGGTGGAAAAGAAATACACCGGCGGTGTGGTCCATCGTGTAGTCGCCGCCCTCCTTATCGACGCGGCGATAGGTTGCGCGAAAATCTGCGGCCGCCTGAGCGACCTCGTCAGCAGGGCCCGTCAGCCCAATGATGCGTGGATCGAAGTTGCTGACGTAACCGGCTAGGACATCGGGCGTGTCGCGCTCCGGATCGACCGAAATCAACGCCACGATCAAACGATCCGCGTCGGCACCCAGCTCCTCGAGCCAGAGCGATATGTCGCTCAATGTGGTCGGGCAGACGTCCGGGCACCAGGTGAAGCCGAAAAATACCATGACAGGGCGACCGGCCCAGTCAGAAGGTCGGACCAAGCGACCCTGGTGGTCGGTCAATGTCCAGGTCATCTGACCGATCGGCACGGGCAGGACCTCGCTGCGGGCTGGCCGATTGCGCGTGCGATAGGCCCCGACGCCCAGCATGAAGGCGACGGCTCCGACTGCCCCTCCCGCACCCAGGATTATTGCCCTGCGTCGGCGCAATCCGGACCCTCCGCGCGCAACGAGAGGACGTCGACATTCACGGTAACCTCGCCAGACTTTTCGAAGGAAAGGGTAACCGGAAAGCTGTCGCCCTCCTTGAGGGCCGTCGTCAGCTCCATCAGCATGCCGTGGTAGCCACCCGGCGCGAGCTGGACACTCTGACCGGCAGGGACCGGGACTGACATCGCATGCGGCATCGATGCGATGCCATCCTGTACGACAGTCTCGTGCAACATCGGCATTCCGGCTGCTGGCGTCGTGATGCCAACGAGCGCATCGTCGGTCGTCCCGGAGTTCTTGATCTCGACATAGAACACTCCGGGCCGTCCCGCGCCGATTGTCGCCTTGGACCAAGCGTGTTCAACGGTAAGATCGCCGATTGTCACGGTCTCACAGGCCATTGCTGCAGGTGCGGAGAAGATCAGTGTTGTGGCGAGAAGGAAGTGTTTCATGGGTCAGAGCCTTGTTAGAAGGTCGGAAACGATTTCGGCAGCAGATGTACCGTAGGTGAATTGACGCAGCCACTCCCCGTCTGGGCCGATGAGATAAAGGCTAGGGCTGTGCGCCATCGTGTATCCGTCCGGCGACGAAGTGTCGGCCTCCTGCTCGTAGAAGATCTTGAAGCTTGCGGCCGCAGACTTTGTATCCTCTTCGCTTCCTGCCAAAGCAAGGATCGCTGGATGAAAGGCCTTTGTGTAGTCATCCAGCCCTAGACGCCTGTCCGGTTCTGGATCGATTGAAATGAAAATCGGCTGCACCGATCCCGCGGCAGATCCAAGATCATCCATGACCTGAGCGACTTCGGAGAGCGTCGTCGGACAGACATCCGGGCAGCTTGTAAAGCCGAAGAACACCAACAGGAACTTTCCGCGAAATTCGGCAGTCGTGCGCATACGGCCTTCGCTGTCTGCAAGAGCGAAGGTAGGCATAAAGGTTGAATCAGCTGTTGCGGTGTCGTCCGTTGCAGGCCACCACCGCACCGCCAAAAACGTGATGATTGCCGCAGTGGCGGCGATCCAAAGGATAATCTGAAGAGAACGAAGACGCATGAACAGTCCAGAAGGCGAGATCAGCCTGTCGTCTAGAACCTCGAGCAACTAGAGGTTCAACCGACGAAAAAGTGAGGATTTCAGGATCGGCGATGTTTCGCCGATCAGGCTGCCCCAAGATACCTCGCGAGAGCGATTCCAAGGAGAGTGCCGAACAGCCCGAAGGCGATGGCGAAGCCTGCGCCGTACTGCAGGCGGTCGACGGTCTTTCCGCCCCGCCGCCGTGCAACGAGGTAACCCCAAAGGAACCCGATGATTGCGAAGAGCGGCCCGATCATTTCGATGCACCTTTCAGGTTTGCCTGTTGCTGCCGGGCCCAATAGCCACTGATCGCCCACGAAGTGAGCATGAGAAAGAGAAGCGCCCAGTCTCCGAAGCGGGCGTAGATGGTTGCGGGCAATGGGCGGGGCAAGCGGATGTCGATCACGCCTGACGTGTCGATTTCGAGCATGGCCAATGTTGCCCCGTAGGAATCAACCACTGCCGAAATTCCCGTGTTGGCGGCCCGGACGAGAGGCAGGCCCTCTTCAATGGCCCGCATCCGGGCCGATGCCAAATGCTGCCATGGCCCGATCGAGGCACCGAACCAAGCGTCGTTTGTCGCGTTGAAGATCCAGTCCGGTCTGATCGCATCATCGACCACGTGTCCGGGAAAAATGATCTCATAGCAGATTGCGATCCCTGCATAGGGGTGTGGGCCGAACGCCAGTGTCCGGGGCCCTGGCCCCGGCGTGAAGTCTCCGAGCGATTGAACCAGACGCTGAAGGGGCAAAAGGCTCCGCCACGGAACGTACTCACCGAACGGGACGAGATGATGTTTGGCATAGCGGGTCAGGATGGTGCCGTCACGAGAGATAGCAAGCACGGCATTCCGGTAGACTGTCCCGGCCCCGGTTTCCTCCCGTTCCGGGCTGCCTGTCAGCAAGACGCCGGTCTCGGGCAAGAGCCAGCCCAACATTGCCCGGGCACCGGCATCCTCTGCCAGGAACCCTGGCCAAGCGGTTTCCGGCCAGAGCAGAATGTCGAAGTCGCCGGGCTGGGCCGAAAGCGCGATGAGTTTCAGGATGTTTGAGTTTCGGGTGGCATCATCCCACTTGGCACTCTGTGCGATGTTCGGCTGGACGACACGGATTTGCGCGCCGCGCTCTGACGGCACATCGGCGAGCAGCAAGCGCATTGCACCAAATGCGGTCACCGACAAGGCGATCGCGCCCGCAGTGGCGAGGCGGCTGATGCGTTTCCCGTCGGCGGCCGAGACAAAAGCCAGTCCGGCCAGCGCGGCGCAGAGCACCAGAAGAAATCCCAGGCCGTAGCTTCCGAAGACAGAGGAAGCCTGCGCAGCGACCGGCCAGTCAGAGAGTGTGTAGGCAGCCAGGTTCCAGGGAAACCCGGTGAGAACATGGCCTCGCAGCCACTCCGTGGCGGTCCAGCTTGTCGCCATCGAGAGTGCCAACGGCAACCCGGAGCGTTCCATCCGTGCCGCCAGAGCGCAGGCAAGGGCAGGAAAGACCGACAGAAGCGCCGAAAGACCAAGAACCGCCGGCAGAGCCAGCCAACCGAACCGGTCCGCCTCAACCTGAAAACTTTCGGTGATCCAGAAAAGCCCGGGCACGAATTGACCGAGGCCGAAGAAGTATCCCAGTCTGAACGCGATGAAACCGGATGCGCGACGCACCAACACTGCCAGCAGAGCAAAGGCGATCAGCGCAAGTGGCAAGATCGAGTATGGCTGCAGAGCCAAGACGAAAAGGACACCTGCCACGATGGCGGCCCCCAAACTGGCCCAGCTTTGGACAGGCTTTCGGCTCGAGAACTGGTGTGCGCTTGGAACGTACATTCTTGCCACAACCCCTAAAATCGGAGGGATGGATAGCTGCTCTAGTAGCTTGAGGTGCAACGCATATGTTCGACGATCACGGCATTGTCAGATTGGTGGCGCAGCGGTCGATTTTCGACGTTTCGCCTTCAAGCCGGCAGATTTCCTGGCATACGGTTGCGGTGAGAAAGGATGGCCGCGCTCATCGCCCCGAGTGCTGACGGCTAACAGCTGTTTGATTTGCTACGTCCACGAGCGAACGCTATGCCACGCTCAAAAAGCGCTTGGAGGAGTGTTTCATGACCAGCAATTTGATAAAGCGGCGGGCTTTGCTGGGGGGCGCAATCGGGGTGGCCAGTTTTGCATCCCTGCCAGCCTGGGCGCAGGAAGGCAGCACGGAGTTTCAAGCTCCCGTCTCCAGCAGCGTGCGGAACAACGTGTCCAGCTTCCGGATGCCTCAGTGGCAGGATTACTTTGAAAACACCCGTGGTGGCGCGATTCTTGCGGACACCAAGTCACGTGCACTGCACTATTGGTCAGAAGATCAATCGATCTACCTTCTCTATCCATCGTCCGTCCCTCTGTCCGAGGAACTGACCCGGCTCGGGCGAACCGAGGTTGTCCGCAAGGCCGTGAACCCGCCGTGGCGCCCGACGGCTTCCATGCTTGAGCGAAACCCAGATTGGCCGAAGATGGTGGAGGGCGGTGCACCTGACAACCCACTGGGTGTTCGGGGATTGTATCTGTCATGGCCAGCCTACTTGATCCACGGTACTCACGACACCCGAAAGATCGGACGCAGATCATCGAATGGATGCATCGGTCTGTACAATGAGCATGTCATAGAACTCTACGACATCGCACAAGTTGGCACTCAGGTGCTGCTGATCTGATTTCTTGTACCGCCACACTCTTTGACCCAAGCGGGTTTCCGTGACGGGTTTCACCCTTGGAATCCAGAAGGAACAAGCAAGCGTTAGCCCAACACAACAGTCGACAGCAGATTCACGTTTAGCACGATGATCACCGTCGCGATCAACCAGCACACGGCAGTCAACCACCATGGAGCCACCAGTTCGCCCATCTTGGCGCGGCTGGCGGTGAACATGACCAAAGGCACGATGGCAAAAGGCAGCTGGAATGACAGCACGACCTGACTGAGGATCAGAAGCTGCCCGACGCCTTCGGTGCCATAAAGCAGGATCACGAAGATCGCGGGCACGATCGCAAGGCAGCGGGTGATGAGCCGCCGCGCCCAGGGGGCGATGCGCAAATTGATGAACCCTTCCATCACGATCTGGCCTGCCATGGTAGCGGTCACTGTGGAATTGAGGCCCGCACACAACAGTGCCACGCCGAACAGGATCGGCGCCAGCGATGATCCCAGCAAGGGCTCTAGGAGCAAATGCGCCTTGTCGATCTCGGCCACGTCGTTTTCGCCCGCAGTGTAGAAGGTGGCGGCCGCGAGGATCAGGATAGAGGCATTGATTGTCAGAGCGAACATCAGCGCGATGGTGCTGTCCCAGGTCGCCAGTCGCAGCGCCTCGCGCTTGGCGGGCAAGTCAAGGCCGAAGGCGCGAGTCTGCACGATGCCGGAATGTAAGTAAAGATTGTGGGGCATCACGGTCGCACCGATGATCCCGAGCGCCAAATAGAGCATGGTCGGGTTGCCCAAGATCTCGCGGCTGGGGGCAAACCCGGCGATGACCTCACCCCACACCGGATCAGCCTGCGCGATGAGCACGACGAAACAGGCGGCGATTAGCGCCATAAGCGAGATGATCAGAGCCTCGATCCAGCGGAAGCCCTTGTTCTGGAGCCACAGGATCAGGAACACGTCAGCAGCGGTGATGAAGATGCCAATCTCCAGCGGAATGCCGAAGAGCAGATTTAGGCCGATGGCGGTGCCGATCACCTCGGCCAGGTCGGTGGCGATGATGGCCAGTTCGGCAAAGATCCAGAGGGGAATGGACATCCACTTCGGAAAGGCGTCGCGGCAGGCTTGTGCCAAATCGCGGCCCGACGCGACCGCCAGGCGCGCGCAGAGAGATTGCAGGAGGATCGCCATGATGTTCGACAGCAGCGCGACGAACAACAGCGTGTAGCCAAAGGCCGCACCACCCGCGAGCGAGGTCGCCCAGTTGCCGGGGTCCATGTAGCCCACGGCCACTAGGTATCCGGGGCCGATGAAAGCAAGGAAGCGCCTGAACCTGCTGGTGCCGCCATTGCCGACCGCGATAGTGCGGAAGACTTCCGAAAGGGAGGGTGTCTCGCTCTCTCGACGCCAAGCGTTCGCGGACATGGATTTTGCTTTCTGCAGTCATATGGTCGCGCCAAAGTCTTGGCGCACAAAGTTAGACAGGGCTAAAAATCTGCCCTATGCCTTTACTTGTCAATCCATCCCATGCGACACTGACGCGATGACAGAGTTTGATCCTGCACCCCACGCCACATCGGATGACCGGCCTGCGGACCTGCGCGCCGGAGCGTTTCAGGGCGTGCGCGAAGCCCGGCGCAATGAGCTGGCCGAGGATTACGTCGAACTGATTGCGGAGTTGATCCACGACCAAGGTGAGGCGCGGCCCGTGGACATCGCCGCGCGGCTTGGCGTGAAAGTGCCGACGGTGAGCAAGACGCTCGACCGCCTGGCGCGGGAGGGGCTGATCACACGCGCGAAGTATCGGTCGGTCTTTCTGACAGATGACGGGCGTTCGCTGGCAAAGGAATGCCGGCGGCGGCACGAGATCGTGCTGCGCTTTCTCATCAGTCTGGGTCTCGATCCCGTAACGGCGGAGCGCGATGCCGAGGGCATCGAGCATCACGTCAGCGAGCGGACGCTGGCCCTGTTTTCGGCCTTCGCTAGCCGGTCCTGAACGCCGTCAGCTATTCTCGACCGCGAACCGCACATCGGCGATCAGGCTGTCGGCGCTGAAGTTTTCCAGCCGCTTTCCGTTCAAGAAAAACGTCGGTGTCTGGCGGATGCCCAGGGCTTCGACATCGGCCGCGTCCTGGTTCAGAATTCCGGTGATCCCCGGGAAGAACTGGTCGGTTTCTGCCTTCTCGAGATCGAGACCTGCCGCACCAGCGATTTCCCAAGCGACATCCATCTCTGGCGAGCCATGAACGGCCCAACCGGGCTGCTGCTCGAGAAGTGCGTCCAGCACCGGCTCGAACTTGTCCTGCATCCGCGCGGCCTCGAGGATGCGCACGGCCTCGTCCGAGCCTTCGTGGAAGACGGTGTAGCGCAGCACAACGCGGACCTGCGTCGGAAACTGCCGTCGGATTTCCTGCACCACCGGGTGGTAAGCGCGGCAGGCCTCGCAAGAGGGATCGAAGAACTCGACCAATGTGACGGGCGCATCGGCGGGACCGAAGCTGGGGGAATACTCTCGGACCAAAAGCGCCTGATCTGCGGTGGGCGTGGCGGCTGCCAGTGCCTCGGCCTCGGCTGCGCGGCGACGGTTCAGGATGATGGCGCCGCCTGCAAAGGTGGCGAGCCCGACTGCGGATGCTCCGATCAGGAGGTTGCGGCGATTCATGGGCGGTGCCCTTTCGGCAAGAGGAGACAAACAAGGATCGCCGCGAAGGCGACCGCTGAAAGATAGGGGATGGGCAGGCCAAGGATCATCTGCACTTCGCCGGTGCAGGATGGGCCATTCTCAGTGCAAGGCACGATAGGCGCGGGCAAGAGGCCGGCGTATAGGCCCGAATGCCAGGCCGCTAGCGCCAGCCCGGCCAAGGTCAACGGCAAGGCGTATGTGCGCGCTATGCCGTCTGCACGCCAGAGCGACAGACCAAGGATTGGCACGAGCGGGAACATGGCGATGCGCTGATACCAGCAGAGCGTACAGGGCATCTGTCCCAACACTTCGCCGATAAAGAGCGCGCCAAGCGTCGCCGCCAATGCAATCAGGAAGGCGGCGATCAGTGAGAGATCGTCGCGCGACAGACTCTGCGGGTCAGCTTTGGTCAAGAACAGGCTCCTTGCGGCGTCGAAGGGGAAGAGAGGCGGCAAGGATCAAGACCGCGCCCAGAGTGATCGCAATATCGGCGACGTTGAACGTGGGCCAATGCCAGTCGCGCCAATAGAAATCAAGAAAATCGGTCACGGCACCCTGTCGCAGGCGGTCGATGATGTTGCCAAGCGCCCCACCCACAACCAGGCCATAACCTATTCGTTCCAGCGGGTGCTGCGCCCGAAAAGCCATGACGGCGAAGGCAAGCGTCAGCGCGCCCGTCAGCGCCGCCATCAGGAGCGGCTTGCCCGCCATGACGCCACCCATCATACCAAAACTCGCACCCTCGTTGAAGCCAAGGGTGAGGTTGAAGCCCGGAAAAACCGGGACCGCAATCCCCTGCGACAGCGCAGACAGGGCCGCTGCCTTGGTCAATTGGTCTGCCACCACTGTGGCAACGATCAGGCAGATCAGCACCGCTCGGGTCATCGTGCAGCCTTTCGGTTCAGGCCGATCCAGCGCGGGACCGATGCGGCGTAGCGGTCATAGTCAGACCCGATTGCGGTGCGCAGGGCGGCCTCTTCCGACCGGACTTGCGTGCTGGCCGACCAGAGAAACAGGATTGGCGCGAGGACTGTCGGGACTGCCGGAACCGCCATCGCAACACCTGCCAGCAGGGCAAACTGACCGACAAAGGTTGGGTTGCGGCTGAAGCGGTAGAGACCGTTCGAGACCAGATCGCCGGTCTCGCCGCCTGCCACGCCGACGCGCCACGACGATCCCATCGACATCTGTGCTGCAAAGGCGACCATCGCGCCAAGTCCGGCGACAAATACTCCGATCAGGCCGAGGACCACGGCACCCCCCTCGGTCCAGAGGGGATCGACCTTGTGCAGGGCAGGCATGGCGAGCCAGAGGAGTGGCCCGAAAAAGGCAAGTACGAAGGCGAGACGGAAGCCCATCGCAGCCAGACGGTCGCGTCCCGTGGCGCGCGAAAACAGCCAGACAGGCCGACCCGCCGCTTGCGCCGCCAGCGCACTACCCCAGAAGAACAGAGCCAGATAGCCGAACAGAAGGGCCAACGCGGCCCAGCCAAAACCTGAGATCATGATGTCAGCTCTCACGCTCAGGGTTGAACCGAAGCAGGCGCAGGGCGTTCAGGGTCACAAGCACTGTCGCCCCGGTATCGGCCAGGATCGCAATCCACAGGCCGGTCAGACCGAAAACCGAGGTCACCAGAAACACGGCTTTCAGCCCCAATGCGATGGTCACGTTCTGGCGGATGTTGGCCATCGCTACACGCGACAGGCGGATCGTGGCGGGGATGTCTGTCACCCGGTCGCGCAGGATTGCCGCATCGGCGGTTTCCAGCGCCACATCGGTGCCCGAGCCCATCGCCACGCCGACCGACGCCTGCTTCAGCGCCGGCGCATCGTTGATACCGTCGCCAATCATCATGACGCCACCCTTGGAGCCAATCTCGCGGATGTAGGCGAGCTTGTCTTCGGGTAGCATGTCGGCCTCGAACCGCAGGCCGAGGCTTCCGGCAATCGCGGAGGCTGTGCGGGGGTTATCCCCGGTCAGGATCACAGAGGTCACCCCCATGGCCGTCAGCTGGCGCACAGCATCCTTGGCGTCCGCCCGTGGCTCGTCTCGCATGGCGATCAACCCAAGTGGGGTCTTCTCCTGGAACACCGCAACAGCGGTCTTGCCATCCTCTTCGAAGATTGTGGCCTGTCGCAAACCAAGGCCTTCAAGCCCACCATGTTCCATCGCGTAACGCGGAGAGGTGACCCATGCGGGCGCGCCACCCACCGTCGCGACCACGCCTTTCCCCATCAACGCCT
The DNA here is from genome assembly GCF_051132405.1 of Tabrizicola sp. M-4. Lineage (GTDB taxonomy): Bacteria > Pseudomonadota > Alphaproteobacteria > Rhodobacterales > Rhodobacteraceae > Paragemmobacter. The sequence goes on along the minus strand of NZ_CP128607.1, from coordinate 107,018 downwards.
TTGCATCCTGCGACGACAGCGCGGCCACGCCTGCGTCCTTTGCCTTGTTCAGGATGGCGATGGCCAGCGGGTGGCTCGACCCCGTCTCGACCCCGGCCGCAACGGCCAGAAGCTCGGCTTCGGTGGTGGCCCCGAACGGCACGACGTCCGTCACCTGTGGACGACCATGTGTCAGCGTCCCGGTCTTGTCGAAGGTCACGACATCAACCTTCGCCGCCGCCTCGATCACGGCACCGCCTTTCATCAAGAGGCCGCGCCGCGCGCCCGTGGACATAGCCGAGGCCATGGAAGCGGGGACCGAAATGACCAGCGCGCAAGGGCAACCGATCAGCAGTAGGGCAAGACCGCGGTAAACCCAGGTGTCCCAAGGCTGGTCGAACGCCAGCGGCGGCACCAGCGCCACCAGCGCCGCCACGGCAACGATGGCGGGCATATACCAGCGGCTGAAGCGGTCGATGAAGCGCTCGGTCGGCGCGCGGGCCTCCTCGGCCTCTTCGACCAGACGGATGATGCGGGCGATGGTGTTGTCTTCCGCGCCCTTAGTGACTTTTACCCGCAGCGCTGCCTCGGTGTTGATTGCGCCTGCGAAGACCGCATCCCCCGGCCCGCGCGTCTTGGGCACGCTTTCGCCAGTGACCGGGCTTTCATCGACGCCCGACGTGCCGTCCACGATCTCGCCATCCGCCGGAATCCGGTCGCCGGGGCGGACCAGCACGGTCTGGCCCACGTTCAGGCTTGCGGCAGGCACCTCGCGCGTGGTGTCGCCGGTGACGAGTTGCGCGGTCTTCGGGACAAGATTTGCCAGCGCCCGGATCCCGTCGCGCGCTTTGCCTGCCGCGACGCCTTCCAAAACTTCGCCCACGGCGAAGAGGAAAACGACCAACGCCGCCTCTTCGGCCGCATTGATGAACAGCGCGCCGATGGCAGCGATGGTCATCAGGCTTTCGATGGTAAATGGTTGCCCCATCCGCAATGCCGCAAAGGCACGCTGCGCCACCGGGGCCACGCCGATCAGACAGGCCGCGACGAAGGCCCATTTGCCGATCTCGGGCGCAAGATATTCGATGATCCAGGCGGCACCCAGCAAAAAGGCAGTGAAGATCACCAGCCTACCCTTGGCCGTTTGAAACCACCGCTTGCTCCGGTCAGCAGGGTCGTCATGGATATGGCCGGCGCTACCGTGGCTGGACTCGTCCTGCTTGGTGCCGGCTGCCTTTAGGCCGTGATCGTGACCGGCATGATTGTGACTGGCATGATCGTGTTTGGCGTGATTGACATCCGCATCCGCGTCAGTCTTTTCGACTGCAGCTTGTCCGGGCAAAACGAACTCTTTCTTCGCCGATGCCGTGCGTGGCGCAATCTCGTAGCCAAGTGCGCGGACAGTCTTCTCGATCCTGTCTTTCCCGGTCTGTGTTTCATCGAGCGTCAGTCGCAGGCGCTCCGACATGATCCCGACCTCAACGCCGCTTACTCCCGGCAGACGCGCGACAGCATCTTTGATTTTAGTTGCGCAGGACCCGCAGTCCATGCCTGTCACTGTCCAGTCGCAGGACGTTTCGCGTGCAGCTTCTGGCATCGTCATTCCTCCTGCCGCAGGGCGGGCAGTTGATTTCATCGAATCAGTAACTTAATGTCTCTAGCAACTATAGCTTCAAGAGGAATCTGATGCTGACCATCGGAAAATTGGGCGAAGCCGCCGGGGTGAAGGTTCCGACGATTCGCTACTACGAGCAGATCGGCCTTTTGCCCGAAGCGGAGCGTAGCTCAGGTAACCAGCGGCTTTACAGCCGCAAAGCGCTGGAACGGCTGGCCTTCATCCGCCACGCCCGAGACCTGGGCTTCAGCCTCGAGGCAATCCGCGACCTCCTCAGCCTGTCGGACAAGCCCGACAAATCCTGTGCCGCCGCCGATGCCATCGCCAAGGCGCAACTGGCTGAGGTCGAAAGCCGTCTTGCGAGGCTGACGGCGTTGAAAAGCGAACTGGAACGCATGGTCGTGCAATGCGCAGGCGGGAAAATCGCCGATTGCCGGGTGATCGAAGTGCTGGGCGACCATTCCCTATGCTCTGCTGATCACCGCCACCCCGAGCCTGAGCCGAATTGACGGCCGCCAAAAGCGCGCGTGCGGTTGATGCCGGAGCAGCGTCGGCGCGAGATCGCGGTGTGCTTCATCTATTGGACATATACGCGCCAAGTCGCAACAAAACTTTGACTGGTTCCCGGTTTGGCAAGTCCTGCCATCTTCTCCAGTCTGTTAACCTTGGTACTTTCGAATCTTGCAAGAAGGTCGGGTGCGGTGAATGATGAGATCTACATCATTTCCTTTCGGTTCCTGGCGTGCAGAGCAGTAGTGGTCGAATCATGTCTGACTAACGCACCAGTCGTTCTTTTTTCCCTCCTGACCGGCGCGAGACGTCACGTAACAAGCAATCGCTCAAACCAAAAAGCTGGTCAACGACTGCTTACCGTGGCCACGATGAATTAGAATTCGGAGTTTCTCTTCTCATCGCGATATCTCAGACGCGATGACCGCGTAGCCATGGACCGCAAGGATGGCCGCGAACCTTGCGCATCCGAATTGTTCAGCGACTCTAATAACCCGGGCATCGTAGGCCGCTTTGCCAATAAGCCTGCAGAGATCAGATGCGTGAAACTGCCAATTCTTGCTCGGAGCAGCCGAAATCAGCCGCTGCAGTTCCTGTTCCTTCAGGGTTGCCGCGCGCTTCGGCTCTACGTGCACAGCGCCTTTCACTTTCGTTTCTGGCAAGGCGCGCCACCGCCGCATGAAGCCCAGAAGAAACCCCGCGGGCACAGCTGCATTCCCGCGCGCTCTGTTGAACGCAAGGAAGCGCTCCCAGATGACCTGCGCATCGACGTTCCAGCAGGCGAGCGACGCTTTCGCAGCCTTGATCAGATCCGCCCAAGGTGTGCGATAAACGTTGCTCCCTGCATCAATGTCGATCCTGCCTGCAAAGATAGTTTTGTTCTTAGAGTCTCTAGATAGTGATGTGTCGCCTGAGGCTGACACGACATCTGGCGGCGCATCGGCAGCCTCGTGCCCCCCAAACCTGAAGAGCCACGGCGCGAACTTACCGTTTGGCTTCCACCGGACCAGCGCCAATCCTGAAGCCGCAAGCTCGACCAACAGTGCCGTGAGGTGCTGACGCGACACTCCCATCTTCTCGGCGAGATGCGCCAGCGTGAACGCGGCTGTTCCGCGCTCCAGGCCGTTGTAGCCATCCTTCCAGGCGATCCCGTCGAGGATGATCGTCGCGAGCTTGTGCGCCGCCGTGGAGAGCGGCGTTTCGGTGATACGGCGCAGGATGGCACCGGTCGTGAGTTCCATGATGTGTCGTTCCGTCTTGGGGCGACACCAGACCGTGAGGCGTGCAAAATTTCGTTTCGGCAAAGGCATTTGCCGGTTGAACGGACCCAAAGCTCGCGCTAGATTCCCACTACCACGAGGGAATTCAGCGCGGCGTCAGGCCTATGGTCTGGCGTCGTTTCTGTTTCTAGGAGCCGCGTCTTTCGATCGTTTCGGCGGAGAGAGGTCGTTCAGGGCTCAGTAGTGAACCTCTTCATGTCCATAGCTGCCTTCATAGTCGCGCCACTCAACGAAGACTGACCGGTGCCGATAGTCGCGGCAGTCCGCCGGCACAGCGAGAACTGAGGCGGCCGGAACGGCAGAAACGCTGCTCCGGCGACGGCTGTAGTCGCCCTGAGCGCCATAGGTGCCCATGTACACGACGCCCCAGCTGTTGCAGTCGCCATGCCGGTTCCTTCGTTGCTGGTAGGTGATCTCAAAGACCCGGATCGACCGGACGAAGTCAAACGCCGTATCGGAGATGTCGACATCCGCCCGATTCTGGACAAGCTGAAGCTTCAGCTGTGTTTCTGGAATCAAGACGAACGGCACCGGTTCAATGCGAACGCCGATGTCGAACAAGCGCTCCAACGGTTTCGCCTCCCCACGGAAACTCGCCCGCATCGGGCAGTTCCAGATCTGCAGCGGCGGCTCAATCGGCCAGGGTGTGATGCGGCGAATGAATACTGCCCGTGCATGGGCGCATTCGGCGGAGGCCGGCCAGCCCCCGCGAGACAGAGCAGGATCGCGCAGTCTACCGGATAGGCAGCAGCCGGTGAGACGGCGGCGGTCGAAAGCCCGAGACCAAGGAGCAGGGCTGGGAGGTGAGGTTTCACGGGAGATCCTTTCTGACAGGGATGGTGTTGATGAGGCGGGCGTAGGCCTCGGTGGCCGCCCGGGCCTCGCCAAGGACGCGGGCGCGCTCTTCATCGAGGCAGGCGATATGTTCCGTGACTGACGAGAAATACGCTTCGAACTCGGCCGCGATTTCTGCGCGGTACTCGGCCAGGACGTCGGCCGGCAGCTCGGTCATCGGTGCTTCGGGAGGCAGACAGCGAATCGCCTCAGGTTGTGCCGAGGTCGGGGCCACACCGAACAAGGCGCTCGTTACCACGGCGTATGCGACACGCAGCACGCCCATCTGACGTAAATGCAGCGCGCTGATCGGCACCGGAAACGGGGCGCTATTTCTCTTGTTTCGTTGGTCGTGCGAAGCATTTCGGCCATCGGATTTCATCGACACTTTTGATCCTTCCTCCGGCATCCGCCCGCTCGTCTGGCCGACGAGGTGCGACCGTTGTCGATCGCAACTGAAGACTTATTTTATCGTGTTTGTCATTTTTACGTTGTATACGCCAGACTTTCTGTTAGGCATCGCCGCACGGAAAACTTTCCGTTACAACGATCCCCGACAGATCGAACCCGAGGGGAACCCATGACGACAAGAAGACGTGCTTTGCCCGTCTTGCTGGAACGCGATTTCCGCAAGATGGCGGCAACGGAAGGAGCAACGGTTGAGATCGAGTGTGTGTCAGCTCCGGACCCCGAGGGGCGCTTTTCCGGCGAGTGGCTGTTCTATGTCGTCAACGCCTCAGGCGAACGCTTCATGCTGGTCACGGCCCTTGCACGGGAACGGATCGTCAACTCGCCGATCGGGATGTTCGGCCTCGCCTTCGGCAAACTTGCCCTCGATCATCTCGACGTGCCTGCTGTCGCTGGCGATGTCCGGCGCGGCATGCGGAGCCTCGCAGGCCGAGGTGATCCAGTGGAATGAACGGGAAGGGCAGGGGGCAGAGATCGAGCTTGCCGCACTCGATACATCCGTCCTGCACTACGACGGGCAGGGGAAGCTGATCGTTCATGTTCGCCCGGAGCCCGAAGAAGAACCCCGGGAACGGGAGGGGGAGAAGGTCTCCTATAGCACAAAGGGTGTCGCAGCACCCGCGGAAGTGTTGCCCTCGATCCGGCTGATCGCCGCGCGCTATCAGGACGATCCGGCTCTGGCCGCCATCGACCTGTCACCGGCCGAATGGGCCGCGTTTTTTCAGGCGATGATCAAGGTCGAGAGCAATTACACCCAAGGGGCGGTGAGCCATGCCGGCGCCCTTGGCCTCGCGCAACTGATGCCCGGAACAGCGGACTATCTGCGCGTCGATCCGGCCGACCCCATCGAAAACCTTGACGGTGGTGCGCGCTACCTTCTTGAGCAGATGGCCGAGTTCGGCAGCCTCGAGCTTGCGCTTGCCGCCTATAATGCTGGGCCGGAAGCCGTGCGCAAGTATGACGGCATCCCGCCCTATGACGAAACCCAATCCCACATCGTAAAGGTGATGGCGGCTTACGACCGCCTCCTCGCCGATCTCTGATCAAAAGGACAAACCAAACTATGCGCACTTCCACACTGGCTCTTCTGGGCCTGACCTTTTGCACCCTGTTGCTGGCTCAGGCAGAACCCGCTGCGGCACAAGTTGTGTTCACGAAAGCTGAAAGGGTCGCGACCGGCCTTCTCGCATCTTTCCGGGGCGTGTTTGCGACTGCCTTCTTCGGCATTGCCTTTGTGGTGACCGGCTTCCTCGCGGCGTTCAATCGCATCAGCTGGGCATGGGTGGCCTTGGTTGTCGTGGGGGCGTTTCTGGTGTTCGCAGGGCCGACCATCGTTGCCAATCTCCGCTCTTCCTTCAGCTGATCGGGGGCGGTAGATGGAGAAAAGCGCGGTCATCCTCGGGCTTTCGCGGCAAGCCAAGTTTCTCGGCCTGCCGATGCCCTATGCCATGGCAGTGGGAGCGATGACCGTGCTGCCCTTCATCCTCTTCAAGCCGGTCTGGTGGTTCCTGACCGCCCCGGTCTGGTACGGAGTTGCCCGCGCGTCCGCAAAAATCAACCCGAACGGCCACCATGTACTTGCGGTCATGATCGAAACCACGCCGCTTGCCATCCTGAACCGCAGGCGGCGCCATGTTTCTTGAGCGGGACCAGCCAAAGGGCAGGGCAGGGCGGTTGATCCCGGCCAGCCCTAAGATCTATGCCCATCTGCCTTACGTCATCGAGCTTGATGACGAGGTCGTCCGAACCCGGGACAATGCGCTGATGCTGTCACTTGAAGTGACGGGCATCGACGGCGTCACGTCAGGCGCGGCTGCGGTCTCAGCCCTTCGGGCGGGATTTGCGCATCTCCTCGACACGCTCGACGAGCGGTTCACCTTCTATCTGCACCGGATGATGCGACCAGCGGACACCGGCATCGTGCCCATCCATGGGCTCAGCTTTGCGGCCGACATCGACAAGGCTTGGAGCCGGGAGCTTACACGCCGCAATCTGCAGGACTCGGTGCTGATCCTGACGGTCGTCCGGCGGCAAGTGGCGCCGCTGGCCGTGCCATTGTTCGGCAAGGCCGCGGCCCGGGTCTGGGGCGAAGACACCGCCCGCCGTCTGGAAGAACTGCGCGAGGTGGCCTCCATCCTTGAGACCGGTCTTGGCATCAAGACCCGCAGGATGAAGATCAGTGATGGAAGCCTGATCGGCTTTTACGCCTCGCTTCTGACCGGTGAGTTGCGGGACCATCCGCGCAGCCCGTACTGCCTCCTTGCGGAAGACGCCGCCGGTGCATCCGTGCAGTTTGGCAAGGGCGTGGTCGAAATCGAAGAGGGGACGTCCACCCCAAAACTCGCCGCCGTCCTCTATGTCAAATCCTATGCCAATGCGACCTGGCCCGGAATGCTTGATGCTCTTGGGGCCGCGCAGGACACGATCATCACCCACAGCTACACGCCCATCGAGCGCGGCAGTATCGCCGAGCGGGTGAAACGCCGCGTCGCGCAAATGCGCTCGGCCGAGGATATCGCTGCCACAGTTGAGGCGCAGCTTTTCGAGGCGGCCGACAAAGCCGAGAGCGGGACGCTGGGTTTTGGCGTGCATCAGATGACAATCACGGTCTTTGCGGAAACCGAAACCGCGCTCGACTCTGAGGTCGCCCGCATCCGCGGCATCGCGCATCAGAATGGCATGCGGCTCGTGCGCGAGGTCACGGCGCTCGAAGCGGCTTTCTTCGCCATGCATCCCGGCAACATGGACTACCGGGCGCGCGACATGACAGTGTCGTCGATCAATTTCGCGGACATGGCGGCCCTTCATGCCGCGGACACCGGCACGGAAAAGGCGCGCCTGCCTTGGGCGACGCCGATCACTGCTTTCCAGACGCTGCAGGGATCACTCCACCGTTTCAGCTTCCATGAGCCAGGGGACCCGACTGCGGAGCCGACCAACGGCCATACCCTCGTTCTCGGAAAATCTGGCGGGGGCAAGACCACGACCGTCGCCTTCCTTGCCGCCCAGGCCCAAAGGGTAGGGGGCCGGACGATCATCTTCGACAAGGAAGCCGGATTGAAGATGGCCGTGCATGCCCTCGGGGGTCGCTATGCCGAAGTCCGCGCGGGACGCCCGACAGGACTTAACCCACTTGCGACGGAGGCTGGTGAGCGCGGGGAAGCCTGGCTTCTCGACTGGCTGGTTGCTCTCCTTGAATCCCGCTCCGGGCCCATGACACCGCTGCAGTCCGAGGCGCTCAAGTCTGCCATCGCGCAGAATGGCAAGGCACGCGAGGGTTTGCGGAACTTCCAGAGTTTCCAGGAGCTATTCGGCGATGTCGGTGATGGCCTCGATCTGGCACAGCGCCTCCGCGAATGGGGACCGGACGGCCGCTATGGTTGGGTCTTCGGAGAGGCGAAAGAGCCGGTGGTGGATTTCACCAGCCATGATGTGACGGCGGTCGATCTCACCGAAATCCTCGATCTCGGCACCGAGCGCACCGCGATCCTCGGCTATCTCTTCCGCCGCATCGAAATGCTGATCGAGGAAAAGCGCCCGACGCTGATCCTGATCGACGAGGCCTGGAAGGTCCTCGACGACGAATACTTCGCGAAGAAGCTCGCCGAATGGCTGGTGACGGCCCGGAAGAAGAATGTGGTCGTCGTCATGATGACCCAGTTCCCAAGCCAGATCCGGGGATCGAAAGCCCGGTCGATCCTGGAAGCGCTGCCGAACCAGCTCCTGTTCCCGAACGGCGAGGCGGCCTCGGCCGACTACGAAAGTTTCCGCCTGACCGATGGCGAGCTCGACTTCGTCCTGAACCCGATCCCAGGCCAGCGGCTGGTTCTGTCGCGCTCCCCACGCGGTTCGACCGTTCTGAACGTCGATCTGAAGGCGCTCGGGCCTTTGCTGACAGCGCTTGGCGGCGGTCAGGCCGGGATCAATGCCTTCGGCGCTGACTATGCCGCGCGGCCCAAATTCTGGAAGGAATGATTACCAAATGAAATCAATATATTACATAACTTTGCTTATCGGACTCGGATGTTCTGGCCTCGCGGGCTGCGCCGAAGTGCCGATCACCAAGACCAATTGCTGGGCCACCGCTGGTTCTACTGTGACCACTTCCACCAAGGGTGCAAGCCCGGATGCGGGCCTTGTCTCGCGTGGCAACACCTCGCCCGTCGATGTCATTCCCTGCCGCTAAATCCAGACGATCTGTCAGGGCGCTTGCCCTGATGGCAGCGGCTTTGCCGCTGGCGGCCTTCGCGCAAGGCGTGCCGATTGCCGATGGCAAGTCGATCATCCAGCACAGCCTCGAGATCGCGCAGATGTCCTACCTGACAGGTGCGCGGGAGCTAGAGGCCGACAAGAAGGCGCGGATTTCCGAGTTGCATCAGGAACAGCTTGCTGCGCTCGACGCGACACTGGCGATGATGACCGGTACCACGCCTTGGATCGATGATCTGGAAGTCATCCCGGGCGCCGAGGCGGAAGTCCTCTATGACGTCGAGGACGACAGCCCCTATGCAGCGCGGCTTTTCGGGGATGGCAAGACCGGCATCGAAGAGATGATCGTGACTACCGCGAAGAAATACGCGGGGCATCCGGGCCTCGCGCGCGCTGGACTCAACCCGGTCGAATTCCGCATTTGGTTCCAGAGCCTTGTGAAACAGGAATCCGGGTTTTCCATCGGCGCGCGCTCGCCCGTCGGGGCCTTCGGCCTGACGCAGGTGATGCCGGATACGGCAAAGGACCTCGGCATCTATCCGGCCTATTACGACGACCCGATGCTGCAGCTTGATGGTGGTGCCCGGTATTTCCTGACCCAGCTTAACAAGTTCGGTTCGGTGCCACTGGCCTTGGCCGCCTACAATGCCGGACCCGGCAATGTCTCGAAATACGGTGGCATACCGCCCTTCAAGGAAACCCAGGACTACGTCGTCCGCATCACCGGGTTCTTCAACGCCTATGCGGCCAAGATCAGCGGCATCGATCAGGTCGGCACTTTCGATCCGCGCGACATGGCAATCGCCACGGCGTCCAATGTCTCGGACGCAGGGTTGCACTACGGGATGGAGGCAAGCCTCGAAATCGAGGCTTCGCTGAAACGGTTCCGCGCTATCATCGAGAAGATCCCGACCACCAAGTCGGCAAAGGAAGCGCTGGATCTCAACACCTATGCCCGGGCCGAGGCCGTGCGGATCGCGCTGATGGTCGACAGGGTCAAGGCCGCAAGGGTCAAGGTCGACCAGGCGCGCTACGCGCTCTGGATCGAGGCTTACGCCCGCGACGCAACATTCATCAAGGTAAAGGCTGGTTCCGAATGATCCCCAAGCGCATCCGGGGCGTCAGTGCCCTTCTCCTCACCGCAGCACTGGCGCTGCCGCTCCCTGCGGCGGCCCAAGGCGTGCCGACGATCGACCTCACCAGCATCGCCAAAATCGGCGAGGTGCTGACCGAGGCCAAGCTGCAGGTGCGCGAGATGATCGCCTCGAACCTGAAGCTCGACGAACAGATCCTGAAGCAGATCGAGCAGATTGCCACCTTGAAGGCGCAGCTCGACGCCCTCCGGAACGGGCTGACGCTGGAAGCACTCGGCATTCCGGACCCTGACACCTTCTTTGACGACATCCTGCCGGACGTGGCTGACCTGACGGGCGGCCTCATCGCGGCGAAGGACGGCAAGTATTCCCTGATGACCACCTCGGGCAAGGTTGGCGACAAGCCGGCCGGACAGTATGTGTCGGATTTCTTCGCCTCGGTCGGGCTTGATACCGCCACCGTGGACACGCTTTCGAAAAGCGAGGATCCGGGTGCGGCGCGGATCGGCACGCAGGCCAATACGGCTGCCTTCCTTTCGGCCGCGGCGGAAACCTCCTCGGTCAAGGCATCTGAAAGCCTCGAACGGGTCCACGATCTTGTCCAGGAGATTCCGGACACCGAAGGGCTGAAGGAAGCCATCGACCTCAACACAAGGGTCACGGCTGAGCTCTCCATCGCCATGGCCAATATCTGGAACATGGAATCCGCCCAGCTTATGGGCATGGGGGAGGCGGGCGTCATGGATGCCGCCACAGCCGCCGAGGAAGAGAAGTTCATCAAAGTGATCCGGAAGGAATGAGCATGGACAAGTTTCAAGGTAAGCCGTTCAGCGCGGCATTGATCCTGGCGACCCTGCTGGCGGGGATGGCCCCGGCCGAAGCCCCTGCCCCGGCCGATCTGGAGCAAGAAGAGGCGTTTCTCGACGTCCTGCCGAAGGTCGATGTGCCGGACGACGTCCAGCCGATCCCGGGCGCGGTCAACGAAGAGTTCCGGAACTGTGAGGCCCAATGGCCTGCTGGGTATGAGCTGACTCGCTCCGGACCTGAAGCCAGAGCCTTGCGGGACATCTACGGTCTGGTCCGCACCAGAAACGTGATCCTATCGAAGGATTGTACTTGCATTGGGAAGGTCGCGAATTGGGAAGACGTGGGCCGCGTCGCCGACGCGTTGCGCAAACAGAATGGCGTCGAACGCTTGGGCTGGCAGCACACAAAGGAGGTCGCCGAAGAGGCTGACCGCTTGACAGCCATCGCCGAGACGATGTGTGGCGGATCCTTCTGATGGATAGCGTCTCGACCATTCTGACGACTTTGGATGCGGCGATCACGGCGGCGGGCCAACGGTTTTTCGAGGCAACGGCCAGCGCCGTCGGCCCGATCTATTCGAGCCTTCTCGCGCTCCTCCTCGTCATGGTCGGGATCAATGCCGCGCTCAATGTCTACCGGATCGCCATGCGCGATGCGGTGCAACTCGCCTTCCGGGTCGTCATGGTGCTGATGTTCGGTCTTACCTGGTCGAACTTCAGCCAGATCTACCAGGCCGCCAGCAACGGGCTGAGCGATCTGGCGCTGGAATACTTCCGCCTCGGCGGCAGCGGTGTCGCCACATCGGCAACCGCAGCCATGGATGACATGGCGAACATGATGGCGGGCAATGTCGATAGCGTCTCCTCCGCCATGTCCTCGATCATGCGCGGCTTCGTTGCCGCAATCCTTTACGTGGTCCTCGGTGTGCTGATGGCGGTCTACGTCTTCATCGTCGGTTTCGCCAAACTGATGATCGCCTTCCTCCTCGGTGTCGCCCCGCTCGCCATTGGCGCCACGATCTTCGAGAAGACCAAGGGCATCTTCGAGGCCTGGCTCTCGGCGATGATTGGCTATCTGATGTACCCGGTCGCCTCTGCGGGGATCATCGTCGCCGTCGTGACAGTGGCCCATGATGTCTTCCGAGAAACCAAGGACGTCACCGATCTCGGGTCGATCCTCGGCTTCTTCGTCATTGTCTTCGTGGGCATCTTCGCCCTGATGGCCATCCCGAATGCCGTGACGCATATCACCGGCCAGATCAGCCTCGCCAGCATCGCGCCCCAGGCCCTCCGGGTTGCGGGCAAGCCTTTGGAAAAAGCCACCGACTATTCCGCCCGGCGCATGAACGAGTTCCGCTCTGGATTCATGACCGGCAAGACCGAGCATCACCATTTGCGCGATCAGGCGCGGTCCGATGCCGAGCGGGGCCATGCGGCCCGCATGCGACTCGGCCAGTTCATCCGCGACAGCTGATCCAGCCACCGCCAGCCGCGCCAAACCCCCTTTCCCGGAGCAAGACCATGACAGGTTCACCCCCTGAACTGAGAAGTTTTCTCGAGGCCGAGATGTTCTTCGGCGTGAAAAAGCGCGAGCGCATCGCCTATGCGGTTGCGGGCGGCGGGCTCGCCATCGGCCTCATGGGGATGATCGCCGTCGTCACCCTCCTGCCCTTGAAAGAGACTGAAGCCTTTCTTGCCATCGTCGACAAGGACACCGGTGTGGCCGAACGCGTGGTGGCCGTCGAGAAGGCAGGAATGGAACAGGCCGAGGCCATCCGGCAAAGCCTTCTCTTCGCCTATGTCACCGACCGCGAAACCTATGACCAGCACGACAACGAGGAACGGATTCTCCGCGCCTATACCTGGTCCGAGGCCAATGCGAAGTCGTCGCTCGTGGCGCTCTGGACCGAAGGCCATCCGAACTACCCGCCGAAACTTTACGGCGAGAGCTCCAAGGTCCGGGTCGACATTCTCTCGATCACGCCGGTGACCGAGACTACGGCACAAGTCCGCTTCACCAAGACCTGGGTCTCGGATGGCGAGGGTATCCCCGACCGGGAAGGCAAATTTACCGCGACCGTCACCTACCGGTTTGAGCCGACCAAACAGACCGCACTCGATCTCGTCTGGCAGAACCCGACCGGGTTCCTCGTGACCGATTATCGCCTCACATCCGAGGCCCTCACCCCTTCGGAAGGCTGATATGACCCGGCGCTTTACATTCCTCACGGCGGGTCTAGTGGCCAGCCTCGCGACCCTGCCCGCCTTTGCCGAGACCGCCCCCAAACCCGGCAGTCATGACGCCCGAGTGACCTATGCCACGTATCAGGAAGGTCAGGTCTATCGCATCACCACGCGGCTTCGGACCGTGACCCTCGTCGAACTGGGCGACGGCGAGAAGATCCAGTCCATCGCCATCGGTGATCTCGAAAGTTTCAAGATCGACAAGCTCGAGCGGTCTAACCTCTTCATCATCAAGCCGGTGGTGGCGGGTGCCACGACCAACCTGACGGTCGAGACCCAGAAGAACATCTACTTCCTGCAGGTGACGGAAAGCGCCAAGGGCAGTCCGAACTATTCCGTGAAGTTCACGGTCCCGGGCAGCTCCCGCGGCACCTCGCCCGGGACCGAGATCCCGGCGGCCCTGCCGATGACCTACAAGGTCATGAAAAAAGGCAAGAGGCTCCCCGACTTCGCGCCGGTGTCGATCTCCGACGATGGACGGAAGACCACCTTCGTCATCCCGCCCGGCGCGCCGATGCCGACAATCTTCCGGGCCGATGCGAAGGGGCAGGAATATTCGGTCAACTCCGCCGTGCGCGGCACCACCATCACCGTCAGCACCCGCTCTGAACGTTGGGTGCTGCGCTACGGCGATGAATATGTCTGCGTGACCGCGGAAACGGGGGGCGGCCAATGAGCGAAGACGATCAAGACGGCAAACTCGCCGCACGCATGGCCCGTATGAAACCATCCGAGGCGCCAAAGCGCCGCCGTGGCGTGAACCCCTACGCCCTTTCGGCCGTGACTGCCGTGGCGGGCGTCGGCGTCGGGGCCTGGCTTGTCCTCGCCGCCCCGGAGGCCCCAGCGCCCTCACCCGCGCTGGAAACCGCCTCGGTCAGTGATTTCCAAGGCGCGCAAGGTGCCGACGGGTTTTCAATCACGAAAGAAAAGCCGCAGATCGTCCCTGCCGTCCCGGACACTTCCGAGGCCGAGCGGCTGCAGGCTGAGATCGAATCCCTGAACGCCCAGATCGCCGATCTGAAAGCCAATCCGGTGACCGTCACCGATGAGGCGGCGCTCGCGGATTTGAAAGCGCAACTGGCGGCTCTGGATGCGGATGCCACGGCACGCGAGGCAGCCCTCTCCGACCTCGAACGCGAGAACATCCGGCTCCAAACCGAGCTTGAGACCAAGGCGCTCGTCGAGGGTGACGCCGAGGCCGAGGCGGCACGCGCCCGCGAAGAGGAACTGGCTCGCAAGCGCCAGGAAGCCGAGATGCTGAAGGAAGCCCAGATCCATTCCGACATGGTCGCGATGCGCTCTTCCATGGATATGGGCGGGGAGACGGGAGGTGCAGCCCCGACCGGTCCCGGAGGTGGAGGTGCCACCGCCAGGGGCGATGAGGCCTTCCGGCGCGCGGGGGCCAAGTCGGCGGAGGTCCGCCAGGCGGAGGTGATCGCCAACCCTGCCTATACAGTGATGCAGGGCACCCTGATCGAGGCCTCGCTCGAAACCGCCGTCAGCACCGATCTTTCCGGCAATGTCGCTGCCGTGGTCAGCCACGATGTCTGGTCCTTCGATATGTTCCGCGTCCTCATCCCACGCGGCTCCCGCCTTTTTGGCCGGTACGATTCCGAGGTCGATGCCGGTCAGCGCCGGGTGCTGATCGCCTGGGACCGGATCGTGACCACCGATGGCCAATCCGTGGAACTCGCGGCTTACGGCACAGACCGGATCGGGCGCTCCGGCCTGCCCGGCAAGGTGCGCAACCACTTCCTGCAGCGCTTCGGCACTGCCGCCCTGATCTCCGTAATCGGGGCCGTCCCCGCGATCGCCGCCGCCCGATACGAAGGCGACGAGGTGGCATCCGACACCGCCGAGAATGTCGGCAATGATCTCGGCGAAGCCGTGAATGATGTCATGGCTGACTACCTGCGCATCCCGCCCACGATCAGCGTCAATCAGGGGGCTGTCGTTATGGTCCGCGTCGACGCCGACATCGAGTTCTACTGATGAGCTACCTCGATACCTATCTTGGGCAGCTCGACACGGCGCTCTCTGACGCGGCCGTCATGGAGCTAGCGATCAATGCCGATGGCACGATCTGGGTGGAACGGTCAGGGCAGATCCACATGGAAGCCAGCGGGCTTGCCCCCCTGCCCGCACGCTCGGTGCGCGACCTCGCAGCCCAGATCGCCAATTCGACCTCGAACACCTTCACAGAGGCCGCGCCCCTTGTCTCGGCCGCCGTTCGCTACCGCGACCTGATGCTGCGCTGTCAGGTGGTTGGCACGCCCGCCGTCTCCGGCGGCACGGTGATCGGCATCCGGGTGTTTCGGTCCCGGCAGGGGGATCAGCGCCGGGCACCGCGATCCTTCAGCTTCCTGCGGGGACAGGAGAAGTCCCTGGAAGAGGAGCGGCGGCTCATGGTCGCGGAAATCCGCGCCGGATCCGAGGGGGCGGATGTCGATGCCTTCCTCGGGCGGCTCGTCACCGAGCGGCTGAACGTCATCGTCTCGGGCGGCACCTCGACAGGCAAGACCGAGCTTGGCCGCAAGCTTTTGGAGATGGTCGCCCCGGACGAGCGCATCGTCACCATTGAGGATTCCCTCGAACTCCTGCCCGGCCAGCCCAATACCGTCAGCCTGATCGCGCAGCGCGACGAGGCCTCTCCCCGCTCGGCCGACAAGCTTTTGCAGGCGACCCTGCGGCTTCGGCCGGACCGGATCATTCTGGGAGAATTACGCGGGGCTGAGGCCGCGACGTTTCTCGATGCGATCAACACCGGCCATTCCGGCTCTTTCACCACGCTCCACGCCCATTCGGCGCGCAAAGCGATGGACCGGCTGGCGCTTCTCGTCATGGCACAGGGCACCAAACTCAGCTTCGCCGAGGTCATCCGCTACCTCGAGACATCGATCGACGTGATCCTGCAAATGGGCCGCCAGGGCGACCGCCGCGGGATCATGGAGATGTATTTCCCCGGCCTCGAGGACTGACGGGCTGCGGTTTCCACTCCTCCTTTCCCACTTTTTGATCGGCCAGCGGGCCAAAAGGTTGCATTCATGGATCCGGACATTGACGGCCTGCAGAGGAACGGGCCCGCACGGCATGACGTAGCCACGGAGCCCGAGGCAGGTGCGGCCACGGAGCGGAAGAAGGAATATTTCTCCGTCCGTTTGACCTTCTCCGGGTCTGCGCAGGAGTTCGAAGATCCGCGTCTCGCAGGCGAGGCTTTCTTCCGGGCCGATCCGGCTGAGAGGCCTTCGGTGACCCATGTCGACGGCAACACCGCCAGGACCATGGCCCGCACGGAAGTCCATGGGGTCCAAGAGGGGAGAGAGACGCGGTACTTCAAGTCGCTGCCGGACTCGCACGCGCCCGATGCGGAATTCCGGGCCGGGTTTTTGGCAGCGATGGAGGCTTCGATCTCTGAGCGATTGGGGAGAGTCGCAGATGGCCGCGATGGCGCAAATGTCGTCGAGCGGCTGGATGCCAGGCTGAAAGACGACCTCGAGGCCTTCGCGCGCCGCGAACCCGAGAAGGCAGCAAGCCTTTGGTCCGATCGGACAGAGGAACCTGCACCGGGACCCACTTTGCAGGCGGCGGTGAAGGCCCGGGAAGGAGTTGTGGAAGCGGAAGCGCAGGTTGGTCAGGTCGTCACGGCGGAGAAGCCGCAGGTGGTTGCGACCGGAGATTGGGTGACCACGGACCAGAGTGTCGAATTGCGCCCGGTGGCTGTCGCGACCGACAGGGGGTTGCATGCCGGGTTCGAGGCAAGGTTGCCGGAAGGAGAGGCGGAGATCAGCTTCTCGGACCGGACCTTTGCCACCAGCCTGGATGCCCTGCGTCACGCCTGGGATTTCTACGAAGGCGGCGAAGAGGGGCTCGAGATTGCCGTCAGCCGGGCCGCGGCCATGGATCGCGACACAGGCGACGATGCTGACCGCAGGCCGTCGGGCCTCGTGCTCGAACATCGCGAACAGCCGGAATTCCCCCGCCCGGAAACCGCGATTTACGCGGGCGAAGAGGCCCAGCTGGTTCTGACCCTTGGCCGAGACACGGAAGCGAGCCGTGATCTTGCCGAACGTCTGGTTGCCGATCCCGCGTTTCGGAAGGTGGTGGCCGAGCATATCTCCGATGCCGAAGCCACGCTTGGCACTGGCCGGTTTGTCGACGGCGAAGGCTCCGCAGGGTTTCTGCCCGAGGAACTTCTGGCCGTCACCTCTTACGGCCGTGATGGCAGCGCTGAGGTTCTGGCCAAGTTCCCGGATGAAGGGCCGCTGAGTGAGACGCTGGCCAGGCATCTGGCCGAGAGCCCGGTTCTCACGGCCCATGTCGAAAACGAAAGGTTGCGGAACGACTTCACGGCTGATCCCGCGCGGGCGATCTCCGCCTGGGTGGCGCAGTCGGATGCCCGGATCGACCGACTGCCTTCCGAGCAACAAGAAGAGCTTCGATCAGAAATGCTGGGCATCGCCAAGGAAGCCACGGCAGCCTTTGGTATGGATCGGGACCGGGTCGGCCGCGAGCGCCCTCCACGCTCGACGCTCTACAGCACGGTGATGAACCCAACCACTTTGACGATCGCTGGCGAGGAGAAAGCCCTTCAACCCGGCAAAGCCGACACCCTGCAGGCAAATCTGATCCTCAACGCCAGCCTCGCAGGCATCGACGCCGAAAAACTTGGGAAGCGTCTGGAAACCGGGGCTGCAAACGCCCGCGAAGAGGAAGCCTGGGTGAAGTCCGATCTCAGCGACGTCGCCAGACGTCACGGCTATGACCTCGACAACCCGCAAGGCCGCAGCACGGCTGCAGAACGGCTCGACCGTTTCTACGAGCGCGCAGCCGAACTCATCCAGTCCGCCCGTGGCATCGACGTTTCGCGAGCCCCCGATCCGATGGTCGAAGCCTTGGACAAGATGGCAAAGCTCCATGCACAGCAAGGCTCGGTCGCCTTCCGCAATGAGACCCAGGCACGGGATTTCGCGGAAGAGATGAAGGAGCGCTATGGGGCTTCCGTCCTGAAAGACATGGCCGCCGGGCGCACCGTTGCCCTCGCAAAGGACGTTCCAGACCCAAGCGCACGTCAGGCAATGGCTGCAGCTGTCGTGTCAGCCGCCAAGGAACATCCCTCTCTCGGCCTTAGCGCCCATGAAGCGGAAACCGCCGAACGTCGCATGACGGCCGAGGCCGCTCCCAAGCCGTCCGAACATGCGCGCGTGTCTGTCCATGACCGGGCGCATGCCAAGGACAGGGAGTTCTGACCATGCAACGTTTCGCGCTGTTGCTCCCGCTCGGCTTGACGGCTGGTGCTCTGGTCGGCCTAATCGCCGGAGGCGTCGTTCTCAACTTGATCTTGGGTCGCGATCCGAACGCGACCGGCATCTTTGTCCTGATCGAGGAATTCCCTGGCTTCGCCCGGTTGACTTCCGTGCCTTGGGTACTGCCCTGGCAGATCGTTGGCGCCTCGACCATTATCTTCACGATTGCCGCCGTCGCTCTGACTTTCCGCCAGCAGCTCACCGGCTATGGTCAGGCGAAATTCCAGGCGCGCCCGGAGATGAAGGCGAATGGCCTCTTGCAGCACTTGGGCGCCGGTATGGTCTTCGGCAAGCTCGGGGTGCCTTCAAAGCGCGCACCTTATGTCAGCGCCACTTTCCAGAAATTCCCGCATTGCCTTGTCGTTGCACCCACCCGGGCCGGCAAGGGCGTGGGCTATGTCATTCCGAACACGCTCCTCTTTAACGGCAGCATCGTCGTCCTCGATGTGAAGGGCGAGATTTTCGAGGCCACCTCGCGGCACCGGCAGGCCGAAGGCGACGCGGTCTATCGCTTCTCGCCTTTCGATTTCGAACATCCGACCCATCGCTACAACCCGCTCGAGCGCGTCGCCCGCATTGAAAACCCCGAACAGCGCTACACAGAGCTGGCCAAGATCTCGGACTATTTCTTGACGGTTTCGGACAAAGGGACGGCAGGCGACTTCCTGACCGAGGGGCGCGAACTCTTTGTTGCCGCAGGGCTTCTTGCGATCGAGAGGGGCAAGCCGACCATCGGTGAGATCAGCCGCATCCTCTTTGGTCGGGGTGCGACCCAGGAGGTTTACGGCGAACATGCAGAGGAGGTGAAACACCCCAACGCCGCCCAGACATTCCGCAAGTTCGCAGGTTATTCCGACCGGACCTTGTCGTCCCACGCTTCAGTCCTGGGTGGCGCAGGCATGACGCTCTGGAACAACCCGGCCGTGGACCGGGCTACCTCCGGCAACGACTTCTCCTTCACGGATCTGCGCAAACGCCCGATGTCGATCTATGTCGTCGTCAACGCCGATGACATCCGCACACTGTCACCCTTGGTGCGGCTCTTCTTCGGCGAACTCATTGCCACCATGCGTTCGACCCTTCCTGACCCAAAAGTCGAGCCCTGGCCGGTCATGGTCATGCTGGATGAATTCGACCAGCTTGGGCCGATGCCCATCGTCGAGCAGGCCCTGAAGCAGCTAGCCGGTCACGGCGCGCGGGTGTCAATCATCACCCAGTCGATCCCCGGTCTCGACAACATCTATGGCGAAAACGTCCGGATGTCCCTCGAGTCCGCCGCCGGCATGAAGCTCTACCTCGCCGCCAACGACAAGAAGACGGCGGGGGAGATTTCTGACGCATTGGGCAAGACGACAAAGCTCTCGGTGTCGGACAGCGTCTCGCGGGATCGGGATTTCATGCAGCGACGGTCGGTTAGTCGGCGGATGGAAGAACGGCCGCTCCTGACACCTGACGAAGTACGGCGGCTGAACCCCGATCAGGCGATCCTCATTCCGGAACGGCAGAACCCGCTCCTCGTCCAGCGGATCGTCTATTTCCAGGATCCGACCTTCAAGACGCTCTTTGAGGCGCAATCCGGGCCCCTGCCATATCCATCGCAGGACGGAGCGACGTTGCGCGCACTGGCGGCGCGGGTGGAGGAGTTGGAGCGGCAGGCTGGGCATAAGGTCGTGGTGGATTTCGTGAGGACGGAAAAGGGGAAGGTTGAAGGCAGTGGAGGGATTGTACCCGAGCCGAAGGTGGCGGCGGAAATCCTAGTGGGCGAGAAGACTGGACCGATGGCCTCGGTTCGAACAGGCGTCGCCTCAATTCAGGAAGCGGCGGCCCAACCAGACTTGGCCACCTTGAAACCGCTGCAACTTATCGCGGTCGAGCGGATGAACAAGTTCACAAGGAAGGTTCAGGAACTGGGGGCGTAGAGGGCGAGGTCGACCGAACATCGCTCGCGACGCGAGCGGGAACCGCGCCACCGTGCCGCCTACGTCGGCGTTCGTACCGCGAGCCACTATCGGCTTCGCAACGATTCGCACACTGGACCAGAACCCTCCCAAAACTGTACCAGTTTCGTCCTAGGTTTCTGTCTGGCCTAAGCCCTTGAGGCGGGACAGGGCAGGGCGGTCGGGACAGAAACGACCGTTTCCGTCAACTTCGCAGCCGTCACCATGAAGTTTTAGGACCATCAGAGGTCGGGGCACGCCAAGAATGGCCACCTTTTGCGGTAATCTCAATCATCTGGAACAAAACCTGCAACATCGACAAACTGGCCATCGGTGAGGCAATGCTCCAGCGCAACGGGAATACGAAGATTGGCCGCCAGCCGCGTGATGCTGGCTGCGAGGTCGCCAAGCAGCACCTCGCTGGCGCGCGGCAAGATGCCCGTCACGGTAATTTCGAGCCCATCCTGCACGCCACAGCCCCGCCGCCTGGGCGTCAGATGTAGCATGCAGCTTTTCACCTCTCCTGCGATCGTACTGCACCACCGCCATCCCACGATGGTCACTCCGAGATCATCCCTGAGCCAGATCAGATCCAGATTTGCACCCATCCTGATGCTCGGGGAATAATGGGCCTGGCAAGCCTTGGCTGCCCCCTCGACGCGCTGCAGCCAGGCCGTTCCGGTCGCCTGTTGACCGACCCAATCCGCAGCGCGCGACAGATCGCCCGCCAATGTCTCCAGCTGGCAGAGATCCGGGTCGGATTGAGAAAAAGAGAACGCCGTATTGAAGCGCGCACCGGGCAGATTGGTCAGCGCCGGGGGCAAACCTTCCCCCGGATGCCCCTTCATTTGCGGCGAGTGTGCCCCGATGAATAGCGGATAGGCGCAGCTCCCGGCTGGCAGATCCGCACATTGCGGCAATATGGTCTCGGCCGGGATCAGGATCTTCGAATAAAGCACCTTCTTCGCCTGCGCGGCAGAAGAGAGCAGCAGCACCGCAGCGATCAAGTAAATAGGAATAGCCAGTATCCGCAATCGCCTGGATCGGGCGCGGCGATCGCTCTGTTGGCCCGACAATACGTTGCGCTGTGATGTTCCCGACATAATCGTTCCTAAAACTGCCGTCACATAGCCGCCAGCACAAATCCCATCCAAAGTGTGAAGCCAGCGGCGAGGATGATGAATATCTCAAGCCCTACAGCCGCTGTCAGGCCACTTCTGCGACGATGCAACGTCACGGGATAAAGCAGAAGAGCGGCAAGCCCCGGCAAGAACGCGGTGCTGAACAAAAACATCAGCCCCCTCAGCAGGCCGGGCGGAGCGCCTGGCGCTGCCGTCGCCCCCTCGGGCGAAACCAGAACATCCGCCACCACCACACAAAAAACCCCAAGGATCAGGGCGGCGGCGCAGCCAGCAAGATCCCCCGACAGACGGGCCAGCATCCGCGGGCGCGATGTGTCCCTGTCTGTGGTCGCGTTTCTTTTGGCGCCCTGTGTCATATCTCAGTGCATTCCCCGAAGCCCAGCCCCAGTGTGCCACCCAGGGCCTTGGCTCGCTTGCGGAAATCCTCGGTGCAAAAGATCGCCCCGGTCACCTCATCCGCCCAGAGGCTGCGCCCCATGGCGGTATCCGTGCGAACGACCCTTTGAACGGGATAGATAGCCGACAGTCGGACCGCCGTCTTTTGCAGCTGCGGCAAGAATTGGCGCACGATATTCGACTTTTCCAGATCGACCGTCGCCGCGTAATCCATGATCAGCACGGCCAGATACCGCCCGGGCGAGGGTTCCTTTGCCTTTTGAAACCAGACATCCGACAGCGGCACGAATTGATGCCGGCCCGGCGCCATCGCCTCGGCCAGGGCGGCGAATTCGGTGCTGACAATCATCAGGTTGTGATGGATCCCGGCACTGTGCAGCGGGCGCACGGGCTTTTGCATCAGCTCGATCCGGCTGCGCCGTAAGACCGACACCTCGGCATCATTCAAGGCGCGCGCACCATCAAGACTTGGCGAGAACCAGAACCCCTCGGCATCTTCGTCGTCACACAGATTTTTGCCATCGGGGGGCCAGATATGTGCGCCGATGTGGTGCGCGGCCACGAGGGAAACATCAACTCGGCAAATCGTCACTCAGTCACCCTCCGCAAGACCCACATGGAAATCTGCCACAACCCGCAATTCGCGCAAGGGGCGGGCGATGGCAATCGAGGCGGCATAGGTCGGATGCGCCTTGTAGCGAGCCAACTCTGCTTCGTCCGCGAACGCGCCATAAACTACGAAATCGACCGGGGCCGACAGGGTGTCAAGCCCGAGGTTGCGCCCGATCTCCACGCGGCCATGGGGAATTTGCGTCAACAGAAGCAAGCCTTCGTAAAGCCGCTCGACATCCTCGCGGTTGCGGGCGGAAAAGAACACGACATGGCGCAGCATCGTCATGCCACCGCGCGCCGAAGCATGGCCAGGCCCCCCGCAAGCGCCAGGAAGACGCCCCCGCAAAGCCGATCCATCCGGGCGATCAGCTTCGAGCCAAAGCGTCCCGCACACCGCTTGCCTGCGGCCGCATAGGCCAGCAGAACCACCAGGTCGATCAGCGAGAAAATCACCGCCAGAAGCAGGTATTGCGGCAGGACGGGCGTTGTGGCGTCAATGAACTGGGGGAGCAGCGCGGTGAAGAACAGGTAGCCCTTTGGATTGGTCACGGCGACAAGGAAGCTGCGCGAAAAGAGACGGCGTCTTTCCGTGACATGGGCGATGGTCGCTGTTGCGGTGGGGGCAGCTTTGCTGAGAAGAAGCCTTAGCCCGATATAGGCCAGATAGGCCACCCCCAGCCATTTCACGGCCGAGAACAGCAGCTGCGAGGTGGACAGCAGAACCCCCAGACCGGCCGAGACAGCGGCGATCAGAACCAGGTCCGAAAGGACCGCGCCCGCGATCCCGAAACCGGCATCACGCAACCCGTGGCGTGCACCGTTGGAGAAGGCCAGAAGAGAGGTCGGCCCCGGCGTGGCGACGGTCAGCAGGGCCGCAAGCGCAAAGGTCAGCAGGGCAAGGCTCATGATCTTCTCCGGTTCCGGGCGGTTGGGGTAAGTGTCGCGGCCACCAGCATCAGGGAGACTCCGGCAGCGATCATTCTGATAAGGTTGGCCGACTGCCAGCGCGTGGAATAGGCCTGCCAGATCGTGGCGGCCTCCGGCGCTTGGGCATCGACTGCGGCAAGGTCTTGGTTCAAGGGAACATTGATGGTGGCAGTGACCCCAAAGACCCCGACCATATGCAAGACAAGTGCGAGGCCCAGCACCACGGCGGCTACCCTTGCCCGCAGAACCGCCATCACGACCGTCGACAGCGCCAGAACAAGAGGCGTTCCGAAGTAGAACGTGCCGAAAAGCGGATTGCGGACAGAGGCGTTCATCGCCTGCATGGCCTCGATGGCAGTTGCCGGGTCGATCATGTCCAGACCGCGCAGGGTCGAGCTTTGCCATGCAAAGAAAAAGCCGAAACAGGCGCCACTGAAGCCGACTGAAATCAGCGGCAGCAGGATGAACAATACCGGCGCCCGGAGCGGCGCAAACGACCTCATCATGCCGACCGCTGTCCCTGCCGGAACAGCACCCCAGCGAAAACTGCTATGACTGCAACCTGTGCCGTCAGGACGGCGGGCCAGATCAGAGGAAACTGCGGGTCCAGATACTTCTGGGGTCCAAAGGACAGAAGGGCCATCAGCGCGGCAAGAAGGCTGAGCGCCCTGCCCGTCCGGCCTGCCACGGGGCCGACAATCAGCGCTGCGGCTGCGGTCGCAAGCGCCACGGCCAGGAACGGCGCTATCGCGAAAAGCGGAATCGTCGCGGGCGGATGCGGTGGAACCTGGGCGTAAAGCGCTCCCAGCATGACCAACTGAAGGATGATCAGCGCGCTCAGCGCGGCGGTAATCGAACGGGATTCGGACAAGATGGACCCTCCGGGTTAGGATGGTGATAAGTGTAACGTTAATTACGGTTGCGATGATCCGTAATTGCAATTACTGATCCTGTCAACGCGACCATTCAGGAGCGAAGGTGCATGCGGCAGGAAACCCGGAAAACGCGGCGGAAAGAGATCCAGCAGGCAGCGCTGGCGCTGCTTGTCCAGCATGGTTATGCAGCGACAACGATGGCCTCTGTAGCCAAGGCAGCCGGAGCCTCGCTTGAAACGCTCTACAAATGGTATGGCGACAAGCCTGGCCTGTTCCGCGCGATGGTGCAGGCCAATATCGAGGAACTGCGTGACGAACTGGTCATGTCGGCCGCCGCATTCCGCGACCCGCTTGCCGCCGTACAAGAGTTCGGCCCCCGACTGATCGCGGTTCTCACCAGCGAGGAAGTTGTTGCCCTGAACCGGGCCGCGGCGGCCGACCCTAGCGGCGATCTCGGCCGGATCATTGCCGAAGCTGGGCGCGGCTCTATTGCGCCGCAGTTGACCGATCTGTTCGCACGGGCAATGGAAGGTGAGGATCCAGCGCAAGTGACCGAGGTTTACCTGGGGCTACTGCTGGGTGATCTGCAGATCCGCCGCGTGATCGGCCGGATGCCGCCCCCTGACGCCATCGAAACCCGGGAGCGATCCGACAGAGCTTTGGAATTGCTCTGCCGACTGTATCCAGCCTGTCCTTCAAAGCCCCCAACTTAGATCCCGCTCGGGCTCCCGCCTCCTGTTGTATCCCGGCAATCCGTGTCAGGCGTCCCTTGATCTCGTCCGGTTCGTTCGCCTGCCGCCCTGCGGCAGCATGGAAAACCGCAATACCGGCACTGACCTACCCCCCTTCCCGAGCCTCGGTCCATGTGCCCAGATTCCAGCCAGTCACGCATTTCGGCAATCGTTGCACTGGGCTAAGGGGCACCGCGCTTTGCATGAATGACTTCTTTCCCAGCTTCGCTGTGGCGACCGTCCCGAATCGCCTTGCGTCGGCTTTCCGCTTCTCGCTCCGTTGCGCGCCCTCGTTCACCCAGAGTTTCTTCCATGCCGTATCGCGATCAAAGCCGCGAACTCTGACAGGTCGACACCGGCCAGGCCAGCCGCGCCGATCTCAATCAATCTGCGGTCCTCCGCGGTCATGCCCCTCTTCGGCCATGCCGACCGAAACTTGTCCAGGGCCTCGGAAAACCCGGATGCCCAATCTCCTTGCGCTTTTTTCGAGCGCCTTGCGATCGATCCGACGAACTCTCCAGGCTCGGAGGCCATATCCGATGCCGCCTGGGCGCGCATCATCACCAGGTCCATGAACCGCTGAAACCGGGACGGGTCGATCCGCGGCAGGACGGCATCGAGGATCGCGGGCAACCATTGGTTCGGCATGAGCATCTGTGGTGCGATGACGACACCGGTCAGGTATCCGTCGAGCCAGTCGGACGCGAGGTCGGTGCCGCAGAGAAGCGCCGTCATCTCACCCATCTTCTCGGGTGCCGGCGCTTGCCCGGCCAAGTCTTCAAGGGACGCGCCCGGATCGAAATCCGGATCGTCCCGGATCCAGGCCTCGATGGTCTGCTCATGAATGTCGAGCATCACCGGGATCTTCTTCAAGTCACGGCCGTCGAGCAGTGCCGTGGCGCAAGCCGCAAAACTCGCCGCATCCGGTTCAAGGGCGGTTTCCAGCACGTCGGCGGCACGGGCCAGAATGCGCGCCCACCAGTCGCGCCGGGTCTCCAGCCATTTCCAGAGCGCCGCCTCGCCCGAGCGTGCAGTTCGCGCCTTGTCGAGCACCGCCTGTGCCTCATCGCTTTCCTCGAACCAGCTTTCGACGATTTCATGGCGATCCCACCAGCCCTCGCTCGCGAGGATCAGGGCGCCCTGCTCTCTTGGGGAAAGCGCCCGGACGGCGGGCGTCGAGACCAGACCGGCGATCAGGTCCGGCGTCGATCTCACCTCGGGGCGCAGACCGGAGAGCCCGCAGATCCGGGCAACCTCGATCAGGCCCGGAACCGGCGGCCGTCCTTGCGCCAGGCCATCGGCCAGCGCGATGGCCAGGGCACGGCGGACATAACCGGCCGTGACGCTCAGCGCGCCGACCTCCTCGGACATGCGCTCGATGACCGCCTTCTGATCCTTTGCCGAGCGACAGGGGATCGTATAGGCATCCTTCACGCCCTGCCCTTGTTTCAGGAGCAGCATCGCCATCTTGCGACGGGTCCCCGATTGCAGCGCGATGCCGATGCTCTGGGCACCGCCGCCATCCGGCAGGGTGGCGCGGATAGTGTGGAGCGTCCAGGGTCCCGGTTCGGGTTCGGCAGCCACGCCCCTGCGCATCGCCTCCTTGAGAACCAGATCGATCTCCCGCCGCGCATCATCCTCAGGCATCCAGCTGCGCAGGACGATGAGTGTCGCGAGGATTCTGCCTGGCAGATCGCCGCGCGCCAGACGTCCGGCAATTGCCCGGGCCGCCGCAAGCCGAATGGTCGGAGCTGGATCGAGGAGCCAGAAGCAGGCGAGATCGGCATGGATCGGATCGCTGCGGGCCACGGAATAGGCCACGACATGTCCGCGCATCCCGGCGGGCATGGCCGGAAAGCTCTCGGTCAGCGCGGCATGCAGCGCGAGCGGCTCTCCCTCTGCCTGGCTGATCAGTTCGGCAAAGAGCCCGTCGAGCGACGCATCGCCTTCGGCGGGATTGGCCGTGCGCCGACCATCTGCCGGAACGACATCTTCGCGCTGCACCTCCAGAGAAACCGGCGCGGTCAGTCCATTGCGGGTCCAAGCTCCGGCAAAGATCAGGTTGTGCGCGGGCGTCATCCGGCCCTGACGCCGCGCGAGAGCGAGGGCGTCTTCGACCGCAGCGAGAAAGGACTGCCCGCGAGCCTTACCGTTCTCACAAGCGATGCGCGCTGCATCGAGGCCCGCGCCAAGCAGGTCGAGCAGGTCCTCGTCCTTCGGCGAAGGGTCGTTGATCGCGCAGAGGCGCGCGACAATCTGGCCGCCGAGAGCCGGGCGATGCAGGAGATCGACGCTGAACCGTTCGAGGATTTCACTTCGGGCGCCGAACCCGTCGCCGCCGGCTTGCGCGAGGGCCGCCATTGCCTCGTCGATCCGATCTTTTGCCACCTGTCACCTGCCCCGGCTGCCTGATTTTCGGCGACCAACCTAGCGACGCTACCGGGCCTTGTCAGCGCGATAGAGCATGGGAGCCGGAAGGAAAAACGCAGGCCGCACACCGGTTCTTGCCAGAGATTGGCGTGGCGGCTCCATGAGAGCGCAAGCCGGGATCGCCTCACAATTCCCAATCCTTCGCGCCCGTGTGTTCAGGGCGACCGGCCAGCTGCCGCTCTGCCTTTGCCGCCTCACGCAATGTCAGACCAAAGGCCACATGCGACTTCGCCGCAGAGACCACCGCCCGCGCAATCCAGCGCCGCTCGGCCTCATCCTCGACATCCCGCGCCAGCGCATCGGTCCGACCTGCGGCAAGCGCCACCACGACCCCCTCCCCGTAGCGACGACGCAGTTCGGCCGCGAACCGCTCGGCATGGGCATCCCCCCGGAACTCGACCTTGCCCTCAATCTGCATGATCCGCCCCATCGACCGCAGGGTCCGCACCAGCCGGTCGTTCTCAGGCACGGTTTCATGGGTAGCAGCATGGTCAATCGCCCGAGCTGCGATGTCATAGAAGCCCTGCAACTCGTCGGCCGCGCGCTTCCACTGATCAGGGTCGCGCAGGTCGAGTCGTCGCCGTCCAGCAAGGACCAGAAGATCACTGCGCACCCAATCCCGCTCTTCCCAGGCGTTCGCCGCGCCAGTTTCCAGACGGCTGGCGATACGCTCTCCGCTCAGACCAATCGCGGTCGCACCCGCCACGATCTCCGCGCACAGCCGCTCCGCCGCCCCCGGCTGCAGGGGTGTTTCCGCTCGGCCCCGCGTCAGGGTATCGCCCTCAAGCGCCACGCCGTAGGCCGCAGACTGCGGCAGCATCTGCAGAAGCTGCGCACCGCGGGCATCGCCAAGCCCACGTGCGATGTCGACAGCGTAGCCATAAAGCTCATCCCGCAGACCCTTCCGCTCGGCGATTGGCGCCTTGCGGATCCTGCCTTCCGTCTCGGTCATCCATCCGCTGAAATGCCGCTCCAGATCAGCGCGCTCGAGCGTCGCCGCCTCAGCCGGGAAGGGAGAAAGTACCCCGCCCTGCCGAAGCACTTCCTCGGCCTTCGCAATCTTCTCGGCAATCTCCGGCAACCCGGTCAGAGCCGCCACATGACTAAGGCTGCGCATGGTGTCCGCCGTCCGTGCCATCGTGGCCAGCGCATCGTCTAACGCTCTGCCCTCACGCGGCCGCTCCTCCGGTGCCCTGCCTTTTTCCCGCGCCCGTTCGATTTCTGCCCGCGACGGGCCGTAGGTTAGAAGCCCCCGTTCAGCCCGGGAGGTCGCGTCGAGGAACACGCCTTCCTCGGCCGCAATGGCCACCATGCGCTCTTTCATCATGTCGAGGTTGAACGCATGGTCCTTCGCCATGAAGAACCAGCTATCGTTCAGGGTGCCGCGGTTGTTCACAACGATATGGACATGTGGATGCGCCCGGTCCGTATGCAGCGCCGCGACATATGACCAGACATCGTCTTGGTGCTCGCCCGACTGAAACATCTCGAAGGCCCAAGCCTCGGCAATCAGCTTGGCCTTCTCGGCCCGCACATGGGACGGAAAGCTCAGGAGCAAGTGACTGGAGTGCCCGTTCTTGGGCGACCCACGCCAATCCTCGACCCAACCGCCGACGATGTCGTTTCGCTCGTCCGTGGTCAGCCCCTTGGCACCTGCATCCAGCACGACCCCGTTGCCGAAGATCGCGGCTGACTTCGAGAACAGATAGTCCATCTGCGTCGCCAACTCCTTGGCGTTCGCCGTGCCGCCTTTGCCGATCTTCTTGATGACCGCCGCATTCGATCCCAGCGAAAAACGCCAGAGTTGGCTAGCGCGCGGCGAGAACCGGAAACCCTGCCGAGAGGGGGAAGAGGGTCCGGGTTTCACGCGCCCTGACTGGGGACGCAGAAAGTCGAGGTCGCCAAGAACCGCTTCAGCCAGCCCGATCGGGCGCGATCCAAGCTTAACCATGGCGCGCGCCCTCCTGGGTTTCGACAAACTTGCGGAACAGCGCCACGCCCTGCCGACGGCGTTCCGCGATGATCTGGCTCAGCGCTTTCGCCACCATCGGTAGTGACCGACGCAGCTCTTCCACCGACGCCCACTGCGCCTTGACCATCGGCGCCCTGCCGCGGTTTGCAGCCAGCGCGATCTGGTTCACGTTGGTCCCGATCTTTGCCAACTCGTAGCGGATCTCCTCCAGCTTTGCACTGTCCTCCCGGCTGAACTCGAGGAAGCCCGAGGCCATCCGCACCACCGATCGCACACCGTCAGACCGGGATTTCGCGCCAAGCTGGGTGCAGAGCGCATCAAAGGCCTGGAGTTCTTCAGCAGGCAGACGGCAGCTGACAACCTGGCCCAAACTCTCGGCTCGCGGTCGCCCTCGGCGCGCCACTTGCTGCGCTGCAGAATCAGAAACTTCATTGCCGGTCTTCGCCAAAATCGTAGACCGAGACTTAAGTCGTATTTTGCGAGGATCTGATTTTACTGCCAACTTCCGTCACCGATTATTTGTAGACACATCGCATTTCCTGCCACCTTCTCTATCCCCTTCTTTCACCTCTTGATCAAGCAAAATCTATGCGCGATATGACCCCTTGCAGGTTGTGTTAACCTTGGGTAACTCACCTGCCACCGAGTGCGCTTCGCCGATCGCTGAATGCACAAGGCGCAACCGGAGAAGGTGCTCCTCCGAGCCCTTGGCAGGAGGGCACTTCCCGGAAAAAAGTGGCGGTAACGCCCTGTATTTATTGATGTACGAACCCAACCGTTCAGTGTTGCTGGTTCGAAGAAGGGAAGTGTGGGATGCGTGTTATGGCATCAGCGACGTGTGATCAGGGCTACGCCTTATGATACACGCATTGCGCGATCAGATAAAAGTCATACGCATCCAGTAATCAGACAAATGATTAAAGAGATACGCCTTGCGCAATAGGAATTGCGCGAGATGGTCTCTGATATCCGCAGTCTGGGTTCGGATTAAAGAGATGTGATTTAGGATAAAAGATTTCAGCGATCGGCATTCAGAAAAATGGGATCGTCGATACGCGAAGTGAGGAAGTGGGTCATGGGTTACGGAATACGGGTTGTGTTGGTGATGAACAGGAAGGGAGGATCGGGCAAGAGTACGCTCTGCCGCGCCCTTGCTTCTGCCGGAGCAAGTCGCGGCGAGACGGTTACGATCTTCGACACGGATGCCTCGAAGTCTTGCCTAAAGTGGATGCAGGCGGGGCAAGAGGCCGGGAACTGGTCACCCCTTGTCGAGGTGATCCACACGCTTGACGCGCACCGGGTCGTCGAGGCGATTGACCAGATCTATGAACAGCCGGACCAGGAGCATCTGATCCTGATCGACACCTTCGGCGGCGGGTCAGAGGCACAGGATGTGCTGGCCGTTGCCGCCCATCGGATCATCTGCCCGATGATGCTCTCGCGCGGCGATCTCAGCGAGACACTTGAGACCGCCAGCTGGTATCTGAAGCTGCGAAGCCGAGTCGACAACCCGGATGAGCTCGCCGGCTTCTCTGTGGTGTTCAGCCGCGTTCAAGTCAGACTCTCTGAAGCCGAGCGCGCGGTGGCGGATGAACTTTTCCGGTCGTTGCCCGCGTGCGAAGCCTGGCTGTCCAGTCGCAGCGCCTATGTCCGAATGGACAAGGAAGGGCTCCTCGGCCCGATCGCAGACAAGACGCCAAACCGAGGGCTGGCGGCGCATTTGCATACGGCCGTGAAGGAGGCCGGGGAGCTTCTCGACGAAATTGATCAGTTGATCGCGGCACCGGCGGAGGTCGCATAATGGCACCGCGTAAAGATCAGATGCGGATCATCCGTCAGGACGCAGGATTCTCGGCGAAGCTCGGGTTCGGTGGAATGTCTACGCCCCCGGCGGAAGTCGACAGGCCAAGCCCGGCGCTGCCGACGCTGTCCGATTCCAGGTCAGAGGCGAAGCCCGAGTTGCCACCCATTGCGGCCGTCAACTCCCAGGTCGCGCCCCCCTGTGATCACGATGGTCCGTGTGCCCGCATTCGGGAAGGAGCTCGGAAAGAGGAGGGGGACCTTCCGGGATCGACAGACCTTCCCAGGCAGGCTGCGGTGCCGGGCTCAGGATCGGCGGCGCGTGGGCAAGTTGTCTATGTCGCAGTGTCCTTGACGTCCCGGCAAGCACGCTTGGCAGAAACCTGGGCCGCAGTGGCGCGATGCTCGGTCCAGTTCCTGATCCGCCGTGTGGCGCAGGGACTGCGTGATCAGGTTTTTGACGATTGGGAGCGCGATGGCATGCCGGAAGTCAATGAGCCTCGCGGGGCGCGCGGCAAGCATCCAACAAGCGTGACATTGACCTTGCGACCGGCTTTCGCGGCCGACCTGGCGGCCCGACACGATCCGCTTGGATTCCTGGGATTGGCACGGGTCATGGGCCCAGCCTTCCGTGCGCGGTTCCAGGAGGCATTCGACATGGCTCTGGACAAGGCGCCGCTTCAAACAAAACCCGAGGGAGACGAAAAATGACCAACCAGAAAACGGAACCCCTCGAACCTGCCACGCAGTCCACCGAGATTGGTGTTGGCACGCCTGTGGAATGGATGATCGACCCGGATCAGCGCGAGAACATACTTGGGGTTACCTATGAGTTCAGCAATACCGGCGAACGCAAGACCGTCTGGTACACTCCAAACAAGAGACGCGCGAAGAGCTTCGTTGTCGTGGATGTCCCACACTCGCGGGATGTCGCAACCGTCTGACACTGGCAGGCCGCTAGGGGGCAACCCCTTGGTCGCCAGTGTACGCGGTCAGAACGGCAACCCATCAAGTTTCCGAATCGATCCGCTGGTTTCGATTCAGAAACGCAATTGGACTTGGAAAGCGTTAGGACGGATTCTGTGCGGGGGAGGACCACCATGGCTCTGGCACATCTGCACCGCATCGATCCCGAGGCCAACATGGCGCGGTTTTACCGTGTCGATATCGCGCCGACACTGTTCGGGGAGGTTTGTGTCATACGGACTTGGGGCAGGATTGGAACGCGAGGTCGGACATGTATCGAGACTTGGGAATCTGCCGCCGAGGCAGAGAGGGCAGCCGTCCGGACCCTTCGTCAGAAGGCGCGTCGCGGGTATCTGCTTACCCGCCCAATGCATCGATGAGTTATAGACCTTTCGCCTACCGCGCAGGCTTATCCTGCAGACGTCGGTCGCGTGCGGTGGTTGAAAACACATCCCATAACGACTATGGTGCTCCAACGGACTACCGGCGGAGAAAATGATGGGCGTACACAAGCAGAGTGTCAGCTTCACGGATGCAGCGTTCAACTTCGCTCGCGAGTTGGTTGAAAGTGGTGAGTATCCGAACATCAGCGCCGCAGTTTCAGGAGAGATGGCTCGCGCGCGGGCATCGCGGGAGAGAGAGCGTCTGCTCTTCGAAGCCGAAGTCCAGCGGCGCCTCGCGCTTCCCCTTGATGCCTGGGAACCTGTTTGCACGGGAGAAAGCATCACGTCAGGCGCGCGCGCGCATCTTGCTCGACTTGCAAAGGCTGCCGGTGGCACCGCTGCCTGATGCGCATCGTTCGACATCCCCTGGTCGACCAGGACCTTGCCGCTTTGGTTGATCACATCGTCGAAGTGACCGGCGGAGACTTCGACGCCGCTGGCAGGCGCCTTGATGAGATCGATGAACTTATCGCCGACATCTCTGCCAACCCGATGTCAGGTGTTCGCTTGGCGCCACCGCTGGACGGATGGCTGGTCCGCCATGGCGGCCGCGGCCATCGTCTTACCGTCGTGTTTCGTGCAGAACCTACCCAGAACTGCGTCTTTGTCGCTCTTGTTGCCTTCGGCGGGCAGGACTGGATGACCGCAGGCAAGACGAGGAAGTCCTTCAGCGGATGACCGAGGTGTGCCGCGGCCGGAGGGGCGTGAGCGACAGTTCTACTTTGCGCGTACAGAGCTGTGTCGCATAATGAAGATTATGTAATCTTTTCTCCTGAATCATGGCCCATAGTTGCCTTGAAGCACAGTCTCCCAAATATCGTCGAAATATTTGCCCGCTTTGAAGACGTTGATGGGTGCGAAGTTGGTCAACGAGTACTTTAACTGACACCGGCGGACCGGAAAGGCCCGCCGAGTCGTCGCGGCCTCAAAGATGACGATCCACAGAATCCCGAAGCTTGGCCCTCAATTTTTCACCATGGCCCTGAACTGCATCATCGTAGTAGATCCGGTGAATGTTGAAGGTGGCCGCACTGGCAACAATGGGCGAGATTGAAGCGATGTCCACAATCTTGCCGCCTACCTCGACGTTCATCTGCTGCGCTGTACCATTGATTATGTTCAGCGGCTTATAGATGGGGCGGTCATATTTGTCATAGTAGCAGCCTTCGATCCAAATTTCCTGATCGTCAGAGACCTCAGCAGCGACCGCTTGGCAGACGCCGTGAAGGAGTGCCACCCGTTCTACAGCATTCAGTTTCTGAACACTGGATTTGGACGCTGCGACCTCATCGGCCATCTTCCAAATATCGAGCATCGGATAGATTCTTCGTTCAGCGATCCGGCGAGCAATTGTGCTGATCGAAGGGTCGCGAGCTTCCTTCAATTGGTACAGCGATCCCCAGAACAAAGTATCGTCGAGAAGTAGCGCATTTTCCAGATTGTCAGGCTCTTTGAAAAACCGCGCGAACGGGT
Source organism: Tabrizicola sp. M-4 (assembly GCF_051132405.1). Lineage (GTDB taxonomy): Bacteria > Pseudomonadota > Alphaproteobacteria > Rhodobacterales > Rhodobacteraceae > Paragemmobacter. Next base: position 72,972 of record NZ_CP128607.1, on the reverse strand, counting down.
GATCGGGACCTAGTCCGGTGTCAGTCACTGCACCTTTGGCGATGAGTTCGAACACCCGGCTCATCAGCAAGGCGAACATATACTCTAAACCGCGGGTACGTTTGTGCAGATAGATGGTCGGGTACAGCTGGAACAGCGTTACCGTGAACTGTTCGAGTGAGATATAGGCCTTGCTGTCAATATATAGGAACTCGCCGCTTTCGCTATTTCCCTTCCTGAGGTTTCGTATCAACCAATCCAGGTCGATGCTACCTGACGAAACCCCCGCAAAGTAGGGATCACGCTTAGCGTAGTCGAGACGATCGGCATCAAGTTGGCCAGAAACAATCGAAGTGTAGACGCATCCCTTCTGGCTCTTGAGAACCATATCGGCAACAAGCTGCGGAAATCCCTCTCCGCCCAACTTCGTCAAACTTGCGGCGATCGATGATTGCGTAATGATCTTGGGGCTGACCTTCTCATGATGGACAGCATCCAGCAGCCCTGGGCTTTCGGTCCTCTGCTCCGGGTTTCGCTCGAAATAGAACTCCATCGCCTTCTCGAAGGCATGACTGAACATTCCGTGGCCTACGTCGTGAAGCAGCGCCGCCGCTAGACAAGCCTGACCCTTTTCTGACCAATTTCCATTTCGGGCGTCGGGCTCGACAACTGAAAGCATCCGCCGGGCCACAGAATAGACGCCGAGAGAATGGGCGAACCGAGAATGAGTGGCCGATGGGAAAACATAGTCGGAAAACCCAAGCTGCTTGACACGCCGCAATCGTTGAAAGAACGGGTCCGAAAGCATGTCTTTCAATTCAAGTTCGGCCAGTCCTTCGAATTCGATAAACCCATGAATTGGGTCTTTGATCATTTTTGATGCCATTGTTAGTCAGGATCCTCGATCTGTGATTAGGAATCTGTTCGCCTAGATCATTGAAATGTAGCTATCACTTCACAGCATATTGACAACACCGGCGTTCGGCGCATGGTTTAGTTATTGACGGCCGGCATTGCGAATTTCAAAATACAATTGACCCCATGGAAACATCGACTGCAACTCAGCATTAGATGCTCAATCTATCTTCAAAGTATCGGCAACCCATCTAAACCCGCACTGGAATTTCAACAACTGGTCGAAACGCTTCAAGGGTGGTCGAGTACTTCCTCACGACTTGATCGTATAAATCTCTGGCGCTCTTGGCGCGGATGGTCACCGCCAAGGCATAAGGCAGTTGTTGGTCGGGCGCAAAGTTTCTCCCCTCGAGCCGCGCGTTGTAGTGGAGGTCAAAACATGGATTGTTCAATGACTTACCTAAGAACCGTCGTTGTGCATGCAGACAGTTTTCCCACTTCCAAGCATCGCGCCGCAGTTCCTCCTCTTCGCCGGTACTCTCAGGCTTACTGAAGAAAGAAGCGGTATTAGCATGAACTTGACTGGCATCTCGGAATTTACCGTCGTGAGGGCGGAAAGTGACCTCCAACCCAGCGCGCGTGTAATTTCCCGGGTGGTGTGGATCTGTCAAAGATTTGTAGCAGAGCGTGCCCGTGATCTCGACGTAACCCTTCAGTGTTCCGTCAGGAAGAGGGATGGCTGCGCGGAGATACTTTGCAGGCGATATGTTGCCCTGGTAAATCACTCGGATAGTGTCGTCATCACACATCACGATATCTTCCAAGCGGCGGGCAACCCGACCCCAACCGACATCCTTCATGTCGTGGTCAATAAACTCTGCAGTGTGCACCAACAGCGTGCGGGTTCCCAACAAACTTATATTTGGCCCAATATGTGCTTTAACGCCTGCACCCAAGCGCAGCAACGAGGGAGCTGCAAAGGAGGTTCCGCCTGTAGCATCAAGTTGTCTTCCATCTTGGTCAGAAACGACCAAAAATGGACGCTGCATTGAACCGCCAAAATCAACCAAGTCGGGTTTGATGAGGCCTGGGCTGCGGCCAGGGCCAACTGAGCTGTAAGCCGCTCTTTTCCAGCCGTCGTCAGGGCGATCACACGCGCCCACGGCAAGTGCATTCACGCAGTCCGCCGGTACTTGGATGCGATTATGCCCCAGGGTTGCATCACCCTCTCCATCATTTCCTACAGCGATAGTGGCCAATGTGTCTGTGCGGGACAGTCGGTCATCCAACACTGCGGTCCAGGCATGTACGTCGTCATCTTCGATCGGCAACTGTGGTCCTAGACTCAAATTGATTAAGTCATACTCCGTACTATTGAGAACCCGATCAATGCGCTCCAATACTTCGTAAAGTTCGTACTTGTTCTGCCCTGGCTCCGCATCGAGGACCCGATAATGATCCACGTTCGCGTAAGGCCTCGGCGCTGGTGACCCAGGCTCAAGATGGCCAAACAGAAAGGCTGAAGTTACGCCTACGCCATGCTTAGTGAACTCGTGATAGCGGCGGCCTACGCCTGTCGCATCAATCGGGGTAGCCCAAGCCGTGACAGCGTGATTGTCGGGCAAACCACCGTCGAAGATGGCAACCCTCAAATTCGGGTCGATTGCAGGCTCGGTAGGAAGTTCCGTCGCGACTGACGGCATTCCAGCTGTCCTTACCGCAGGTCGGAACATCCGAAGTGGCGGCATTTCTCGGATCGCTCGTACTAAGGAAAAGTTTGCTATCAAGGGCGCAAGTTCCGCTGGCGCGTCAAGCTCAATAAAGCAAAGACCACCAGCGTAAAAGCGATGATCTAGGCCTGCTCGCACCCCTAAGCCAAGCAAGTATTGCTGGAATGTCGCAACCGTGAAGCGCTCCCCCGCCAACTCGTCAGCGTGCAGGACCACTTCAAAAACGACTTTACCTTTCGAAGCAGGGTGGCCCTTGATTTTGTCGTTGGCCGAAGGAGCTGAAATCTGCTCGATAGCGACGAGGTCGTTTGCACCGTTGGTTTCAATAACCCAATCCGGCAACGATCGATGCCACGAGCGAAATTTTTCCTTGTCGCCAATGACGAAGAATTCAGTCGTCAGCACTGGTTCAGGCGCCCGCTCTTTGGAACGCTTCTCCGGCGTAATACGCCTTGGTCGGCTTCCGACCGGCGACAACCCTGTCACCTTAAAAAGTTCATGGGGGTAGTACGACTTGGCTATATACTCTGGGTTAATTGTTAGAGAGGCCACAGCTTGGCCACCAGGGCAAGCGGCATCAGGCAAAGCGTCGATATGCTCAATAGTTGCAGCCAACATCGGTAGTAAACGAGATTTTGCTTCCGCAAACGTATAGGGCGGCACCTTGTTCGGTGGCCCCGATCTTACAATCACCGCTTCGGTAAGACGTTCTCCACGACCAAGAAGAAAATTCCGTTTAGCCATTCATCATACCACTCTGCCGAGGGCGCATTTCTGTATTGGATCGAGTTCGGATTGTGTCGCGAGAAACCCCTGTCAGTTCATGGGCAGCGCGCTGCGAGGCAAGACCGCTTTCCACCAGTTTCGTAGCCAAAACGATCCGATCCGCCTTGTTCAATTGATCACCCTTGATCAATGCGGCGATGTGGTCGTCAATGGACGATTTCGAAATGGCCGCCGCTCGTCTGGCAGAAAGCAAATCGCGCTCTATGTCGCTAAAAGAGCGCCCTTTGAAAGCAAGTGCGAGAATTTCAGCCCATTTTCGCTCGTCACTAACCCGACCTTTAAGCATCGCCTGAACAAACACGCGGATGGCTGCATCGTCGGGTAACGGAAATTCCACCGCCACGTCGAACCGGCGCCAAATTGCGGGGTCCAGTAATTCGGGGTGATTTGTGGCAGCCAACAACACCCCACTTGACGGCCAATCGTCGATCTCTTGAATTAGTACAGTAACAAGACGTTTAAGTTCGCCAAGCTCGCCCGTATCGTCTCGGCGCTTCGCGATCGCATCAAGCTCATCAAGAAGCAAGACGCAGTCAGTGGACTTGGCATAGTCCAACACGTGCCGAAGGTTGGTGCCGGTCCGCCCCAAATAGCTACTCATAACTGCTGCGAGGTCTAGCACAACGAGGGGTCGCCCCATCGATCGCGCAACCCAACGCGCTGCCAGCGTCTTGCCGACGCCAGGAGGACCAGTAAAAATTGCGGACTTGGTAGGTTCCAAGTCGTCATCTAGTAGTGCCTGACTGTGCTTCCGCTCATCCACAAGGCGCGTGAGCAGACGATTAACATTGTCCGACAAGACTGGCTCATGATCGATTGCAGGACGCTCCTCGACACGCAGCAGGTGAAATCTAGTGTCAACGTCCACGGGGAGGGCAGCCTCGGTCTGCCCTCGAAGCGGGGACGAGCGTGTAGGAGCCTCTCGCAACAAAGCGGTGACCTGCTCGGCAAGGTTCGGAGCCACTTCGCGGTAGCCCTTTGCGATCTTCCGAAGGAGCAAATGTACATCTTGCGGTCGCCCGGAAAGCGCTACGCGCGCAAGGTGGATTAGATCCGTTTCAATATTCTGCATGTCACCCATCGGGATCCGCCACCCCTTCTCTAGGCGCAGGCATAGCTCCAGCATGGACGAAAATCTACAAAATAAAGAACTATCTTCCGAAAATCTCATAAGATATTGTTTTTACGTATATTTCTTGTGGCCTATATTGGCGATACGCCCCTTTCTACTTCGCCACAATCGGCGCAGGCATCGCAAAGTCATCCAAAGCATAGACCAGGATGAGGATGTTAAATGTGGTGTCTAGGGCCTCGCCGATCACGATTTGTCTCTCGCCATTGCGGTCAACAACCGCAAACTCCGTGGGGCTGGTCATTCTGCGTCCGATTGGAAGCAGCTTTGCAAACGGGTGGTCTGCCGTGATTGCAGTATCCGCAGGAAGACCAAAACGCGTCAAGAAGCTCGGCGAGGCCTCGATCCGGCGAACATCAGCCGTAAACCCACTCATACCGAAGGTTGGTCGCTCCAAGACATACACCAAACATGCCCGCCTATTTGTTCGCGCGAACTCGCGGGCTGATGCATAGACCGACGCGCCAAACTTTCTTGACAGCCTTGTCACACTCTTGATCTCGAGGGCATGATCATCTGCCATCTTGGCGAACGTGCCACCTTGAAACAGCGTGTATCGCGCGAAGTTGTTTGCCTCGCGTTCGAATTGGTCAGCAATGTCAGGACGGAGGGTCTGCGCGCAATCCTGAAAGAAGCGGAAGATTTTGCGGTGCGCAGGCAGTTCATGATGGCCGGCTTCGTGTAGCTTCAGAAAGGTTTGACGAGACGCAGTAACAGTCGGATCAATGTGTATGGTCTTCTCTTCTGGGTCGTAGAGGCCCAAAATCTTCTCGATTGCAGATTTAATCACTTGGCCAGCTTGCGCTCCTTTAACGCGAGCATAGGCCATGATCGCAACCGGATCGAAGGCACTGGAGGCGGCCACCTTGAGTTGCGCCGCCTCCATCAAGTCGTCAACTCGCGTCGGAAACCGACCCCAAGCATCGGCACGATCAAGCAACTGTTTCGCGCGCACCTCGACAAACCGACGGTCCTCCGCGCCGAGGGAGCTATCGTCAGCCTTTGGCATTCACTTTCGGCTCCGAATGAACTGAAGGTACTTCATAAGCTCAGCCTCTTCCTCGTCAGAAAGATTGTGCTCAGCGAAGGTAGCAACCCTGCCATGCCGTTCGCCCTTTGCCTTCGTGGCGACAACATACCCCGCCATCTCCATCAATCGCTCATAGCTGATCTTGTATACTTTCGAGAGCGCCAAGAGCACGTTTGGGGAAGGCTTTCTGATCTTGTCGTTCTCGATCTGACTGAGGTACGCATTCGATACTTCTTTTGCAGTGGCCGTCTCGACGTCACGCAGAGTGAGGGTACGATCTCGGCGGATCGACGCGAGATACTGGCCCAAAGAGTGGGTCACGGATGTCCTCTCGTTAAGTTTCTCCAGCATTCCATTCCTCCTCGTTACGGCCTGGAAGCCCGTAAATTATAGACTTTTCGCTTGATTTGTCAAGCGTACTAATTCTGCTTGACACATCAAGCACGCTTGCAGCATGATGCACTTATCGACCGGAACTACTTCTGTCGACATACAAACAGGATCCAAAATGAAGACGACGACGATCAACGGCCCGGACAAGGATCTGGGTGAAGAGCAGGTTCTCGATGAGATCATTGATATCGAGGAGTACGCGCGAGCCGGGAAACAGCCGCCGCTCGCAAAGGGATACCGCCTGACGATCAACGGCAAGCCCTATGTCATCACGAAGCCCATGCCGACCGGCCTGGAGATCCTGACGCTTGCCAATCTGCTGCCGGGTAAGGACTACACGCTCCGCGTGAAGGCCGCCGGCGAAGCGCCTCAGAAAGTCGGCCTCGACGAACATGTCGACCTTCGCAAGAAGGGGGTCGAGAAGTTCAAGGCACTGCCGCGCGACCAGACGGAGGGCTAATACCATGTCTCTTCGTCGCCAGTTCCGGCTGCCCGCGGAGGACGAGCAGTTCCTCGACGACTACGGCCTGCCTTGGGAAACCGTCATTGACGGTTCCCCTTGGCTCCTGATCCACAATTGGCCGACCCCAAAGGGGTACACCGAGTCCAACGTGTTGGCGGCCATCAGAATCGAGACTGGCTACCCAGATGTTGGACTCGATATGGTCTACGTTTTCCCGCACCTGAAGCGCGTGGACGGCAAGTTGATCGGCTGCGCCGACGCCCTTCAATCCATCGAAGGCAAATCCTTTCAGCGTTGGTCAAGGCACCGTACGCCTCAGAATCCGTGGATGCCCGGCGTGGACAGTATCGCAAGCCACATCTTCCTCATCGAGGATTGGTTCGAGCGGGAGTTTGAGAAATGATCCCAGTGACTCTTGCCATGTCTGGCGACCAGCACACACACTTGCAGAGCTTTCTTTTTCCAGGGGACGGCTTTGAGGCCGTTGCCATCCTCTTGTGCGGACGGCGCAATGGTGACAGGCGCCACCGCCTGACCGTTCGCGAAGTGCATGACATTCCCTATGATCAATGCGAACGCACACCAAAGAAGATCACCTGGCACACTGACGCCATCGCTGACATACTTGAACGTGCAACTGCAGAGAAATTGTCGGTTGTTAAGATTCATAGCCACCCGGGAGGCTATGCAAAGTTCTCAGGAATCGACGATGAAGGCGATGCGCGCCTTCTGCCCATGGTTAAGGGCTATGTCGAAGCCGACGTGCCGCATGGTAGCGTCGTTATGCTGCCGAATGGTGAAATGTTTGGACGGGTGCTTGGTGACGACGGCACCATGCGGGACTTGGCCAGCATCAGTGTTGCTGGCGATGATCTCATGTTCTGGTATCCCAACAGCGGTAACCTTGCGGCGCCTTCGTTCGTAGCTTCGCATGCGCAGGCATTCGACTTGGGCACGATTGAGCGCATGCAACGAATGTCCTTCGCGGTAGTCGGCGCGTCGGGCACTGGCAGCCCAGTCTTCGAACAGCTGATGCGCCTTGGTGCAGGCGAAATTGTTGCGGTCGACGATGACGTCACCGAAGAGCGCAACATCAACCGAATCCTGAATTCCACCTTGGAAGATGCTGCCGAGCAGCGGATGAAAGTTGATGTCCTTGCAGCCGCTGCGGCGCGGGCGGGACTTGGCACCAAGGTTATTCCGATCCGAAAAAGCCTCTGGGATGCCGATGTCATCAGGGCGGTTGCGCAGTGCGATGTTGTCTTTGGCTGCATGGATACCGTCGATGGGCGCTACCTGCTCAACGCCCTTTCGACACATTATCACATCCCTTACTTTGACATCGGCGTGCGTCTAGACGCAGTGCGTGACGGGCCAGAAGAAGGCCGCATCAGTGAAGCATGCGGCACCGTGAACTACCTTCAACCTGGTCGGTCTTCGCTCATGAGTCGCGGCTTGTTCAGTATGGCTGACGTGGCTGCAGCTGGTCTCAGGCGCCAGGATCCGACCGCGCATGACCGTCAAGTCAAGGATGGCTACATTCGTGGTGCTGTCGGTCATCGTCCCGCGGTGATCAGCGTCAACATGCTTGCTGCCTCTCTTGCTGTGAACGAGTTCCTCGCTCGCCTCCATCCCTACCGCGAAGCTCCTAATCGTCGCCATGCAGAGGTCACATTCAGTCTCGCGAGCATGGAACTATTTTCAGAGGCAGAACATGGCGTCTGCCCCATCCTCGTGCGCAAAGTCGGTCGAGGTGATGTTGAACCGATCTTGGGCCAAATTGAACTTACGGAGCGAAAAAGTGACTAACTGGATCAGATTGGTCTGCGCTAGGCTTGGGGTCCGACTGCATCTCCTAAAACGGCGGGTAATCACCTGGCTCAATCCACCCTACCGAACAATAGAGGTTGACGGCAGCCTGCCATCTCAGTTGAAGAAGAATACACTCTATATCGTTGCAGAAGATGGTTTTCAGGAGCAAGCCGCTATGCTCTGCCCGTGCGGGTGCGCCCAAATACTGCACCTGAACCTGTTGCCGGATGAGCGCCCTGTGTGGCGTGTATTGCGCAATAGAGATGGCACGACCTCGCTGCGTCCATCGGTCTGGCGGAAGAGGGGCTGCCATTCACATTTCTGGTTTCGCGACAGTCGAGTGATCTGGGTCAATGACCTTCACAAATGAAACATCACAGAAGGCAGGTTCTACGCTAGATACACCGAGCAGATTTCGGTGGAAGCTTTGCGGCGAAAGCGGACCGCGCATGCGCCCATGGAAGCTCCGCTCCTGGCCCGGCGGGTGATCCCCGCCGGGCCAGGATGTTGGTCGTCTCAGAAGCCGACCTCGTCGTCGCGATCGACCAGCTCGGGCGCATCTCCCTCGGCGGTCTTCGGGCGGCTGAGGAAGTCGATCTTCTCGGCGATGATCTCGCAGCCGTAGCGGTCGACGCCCGCCGCATCGGTCCACTTCGTGTAGTGGATGCGGCCCTGCACCAGGACCTTCATGCCCTTCTCGCAGTTCTCGGCGACCGACTTGCCCAAGCCGTTGAAGCAGGTGATGCGGTGCCATTCGGTGTCCATCACACGGTAGCCGTGCTCGTCGCGGACCGCGCGGCCTTCGGAGAGGCGGGGGCGCGAGGTGGCGAGAGTGAAGTGGGTGATCTTCGTGCCGCCTTGGGTGGTGCGAGCCTCCGGGGCCTGACCGATGTTGCCGGCGAGGATGACGATGTTCTGCATGGTGGTTCTCCTGAGATTTCGCTGAAGGGACCATCCCTTCGACAAGACCCGGCAGAAGCCTGTCGGGAGACGTCCGCACGGGAGACAAAGGAACCCGAAAACCCCCGAGGGCCCGGGGCGGCGCGGGCAGCCCTAGCACAGGGCAACACGGCCCGGGCAGGAGTTGGGGTTGCGGGCAGGAAACCGAACAGGCTTAGGGGATTGTCAGTCGAAGGGAATGTGCCTCAGCCGGATCACAGGGGGAGAGACCCAAGCAGACACCCTCAGACCGATCTCATCCGGCAATGTCAGGACCAAGGGGAAAGAACCCGGGAAAGGGACAAAGGGATCACCACACCCACCCGAGCCCCCTGCCCTGCTCGTCTTTTGCCGCGCGTTTCAAACCGAGCCCCAAGCTGATCGTGATCCCGAGGGGCACGGCATCTACAGGCTTTCAACGCAGGAGCCGGTCGTTGTTGATGCTGCGTCTGGTGAAGGGTCTGGGCAAAGAGCCGCTATCACTTTGATATGCAGAGACTGAGCTGGACCGCGTCACGCGTCGGGCCAGAGATCGTCGACCGGAAAAGGTCGACCCCCGGCTGGCAGGGCGGCTAAAGGTAGGTGAGCAGGCGACGCGTCAAGGGAACGACTCGGCGGATTCCGCTCGAGACCACTTAGTACCTGGCGATCAAACCTGCTTGGTGACGATGGCAGAGATTCAATGTTGAGGTGAGAAGGACGCCCGCGCATTCTGCGCTGAAATCGCATTTTCAGGGGGCACAATGAATCCGGTCGTAATCGTTGCTTTGGTATGGTTCGCGCTCGCCCCGATCTTTATGGTTCTGTGGCTGATCGCCAGGCGAAAATTGAAGCAGAAGACCAGTGAGGCCGAGACCGCTGCAAGGACCCACAAAGAGGCGTCTGCCAAACTAATGGCGGACCACGAGGCGACCAAGGCGAAATACTCTGGGATCATTTCCCAAGAGGCCGAGGTAGCGCGTCTGCAAGGTATCGCCGCATCGCTCACGTCGGACATCGAGCGGCTCCGTGCCTCCTATGCCGAAAAGCGGGCCTTGTTCGACCGGCTGGAGAGCCAGGCCGCCATCTATGACGAACGCTTGGCCTTTGCCGAATTGGGCCTCTACGAGCCGCATTTCGATTTCACCGACAGCGAGGATTTCAAGGCAAAGATCGTCGAAGTTCGGGACCGCCAGAAAGCGATGGTCTCGGCCAAACAGGCGGCCCTTTGCCCGACGGAATGGACCGTGGACGGCAGCAAAGCCAAGGGCGCGACGATGATCAATCGTCAGATGCGGCTCACTATGCGGGCTTTCAATAACGAGTGCGAAGCAGCAATCGCCAATGTCCGTTGGAACAACGTCGTCGCGATGGAGAAGCGCGTCCTGGCGGCGGCCGCTTCCATCGACAAGGAAAACACGTCGATGAAGCTGTCGCTCAACGATCGGTTCGTCGCGCTGAAGATCGAGGAACTTCGTCTCACCCACGAGTATCGAGAGCAGCTCAAGCGCGAGAAGGAAGAGCGCGCCGAAATGGCCCGGGCCGAAAAGGAAGAGAAGAAGCTGTTGGCGGAGGCCGAAGCCGCCGAGCGGGAGGAGGCCAAGTATCAGGCGTTGCTGGAGAAGGCTCGGAAAGAGGCGAATGGCGAGGGCAACGCACAACGGATCGCCGAGTTGGAAGCGGCCCTGGCGGCGGCGCATCTTGCCAGTGAGCGCGCTCGTGCCATGGCAGAAATGACCAAGTCCGGATATGTCTACATCATCTCGAACGTGGGCTCGTTTGGCGATGACGTCGTGAAAATCGGGCTGACCCGTCGGCTCGATCCCGATGACCGGGTCCGCGAACTCGGGGACGCAAGCGTGCCCTTTAGCTTCGACACCCACGCCATGATCTACAGCGATGCGGCCCCGTCGCTGGAGGCCGCACTTCACAAAGAATTCGCTGAGAAGCGGATCAACATGTCGAACTTCCGGAAGGAATTCTTCAGGGTATCCTTGGACGAAGTGGAAGCAGCTGTCGGGCGCCTGGCGCCAACGGCTGGCTTCTTCAAGGATCGGGAAGCGCAAGAATGGCACGAAACCTTGGCCCGACGGAATGCCAGCTTGGCTGACATGCAGTCGGCAGCGGCGCGAGAACTGCCAGCGTCGATCTGAATGACTTCTCCCGGGGCGAATGGCCTTTCGCCCCGAAAGAGATGGTTGGTGGGCTCACGCCCCCCTCTCGAACTTCACCACCGGGATGCCCAGCTTCTTTGCCTTGTCGGCGAGGTTCTCCTGGATGCCATTGCCCGGAAAGACGAGGACGCCCACGGGCAGGACGTCGAGCATGGCGTCGTTGCGCTTAAAGGGCGCGGCCTTGGCGTGCTTGGTCCAGTCAGGCTTAAAAGCCACCTGCGTCACGCCGCGGGCTTCGGCCCATTTGGCGGCGATGAGCTCTGCGCCCTTCGGGCTTCCACCGTGCAAAAGGACCATGTCGGGATACTTGGCCCGGACCTGATCGAGCTTACCCCAGATCAGGCGGTGATCGTTGAAGTCGGTCCCACCGGTAAGGGCAACCTTGGGGCCAGCGGGCAGCATCACCTCGGTCTCGGCGCGGCGTTTGGCGGCGAGGAAATCGCGGCTGTCGATCAGGGCGGCGGTAAGGTGCTGATGGTTCACCTTTGAGCCAGTGCGGGGCCGCCAGGTCGACCCCGTGTGATGCCAAAACTCGGAGGCGGCGTGATCGCGCATCATGTCCATACAGTTCCGCCGTTCGGTGAGGGTCAGGCCCTCGGCCGTCAGACGCTCGAGTTCGGTGGATTTCACCTCGGAACCGTCCTGCTCGCGCTGGAGGCGGCGCTGCGCCTGCTCGTTTTCGTCAAGCGACCGTTCGATCCTAGCGGTGGCACGGTGGAAGAGGTTGACCTGGCCCCAGAGCACTTCTTCGAGGTCGGGCTCCATGCGGGTGTCGGCCAGGCTCGCGACGAGGGCGTCGAAGATGTCGGCGACGGCACCCCGGAGGCGGTCTGCGTCGGGCATCGGGCGCGGATCGGGCTCGTCTTCAAAGGGACGGTAGCCGTAAAGCTGCAGCTCTTCCAGCGCGTGGGCGGTCTGGGATGCGGTGTGGCTGGGTTCGTAAGCGTCGTCGCGGGTTTGGAACGTCATCTTCTTCTTGCCTCCGGGCCTGTCTGGTCCGCGCGTCATCCCGCGCGGCCTTCATGGGCTGCGAAAGCCGTCACGGGGGAGGCCCCTTCACCCCGCTTTCGGGGCCGGAACGCATGTGGAGGAGGACGGGGGGCGGCTGATTTGCTTCGCGATGCAAAGGCGGGGCCCGTCCCCGCCGGCGGAAATCAGTTGCCCCCCGTCCTTGAAGGGTCGTCCCCTTTGACGGCCGCCTGCCCATCTCTTGAAGGCCGCTCGGGGGACGGGTGGATGAGCCGCCCCGCGAAGAGGCAAGGGACGACGGTTCAGACCCTGCGATGGTTCCGTTCCCCCTGCCCCACTGTCCCGAACAGCCCCTTGCGCGGAGAAGATCAGATTCCCAGGCGCTGCTGATCCTCGGGACCGATCTGCTTTGCCAGATGCTGACGCAGTACCGCCGGTCCGTCTGCCCGAAGATCGTCGTTGAAGTCCCCAAGCCGTGGCTCGAGCACCCGTACTGCAATCCCGACCTCGGTGGCTCTGGCGGTCAACCTTTCCGCTGCGCGCTGCCCGGCAGGATCGCGGTCGATGGCGACGTAGAGGCGCCGCAACCCTTCAGGCAACAAGACGGCTCCGAGGTGACCCGATGAGAGAGCGGCCCAGACGGGAAGGCCGGGGGCGGCCTCACGAACGGAGAGCATGGTCTCGATGCCTTCGCCGACAACGAGGATGTCATCACACGGGGTCAACCTGACGGCATTGCCAAGAAGGTGACCCATGGCCCGCCGCTGCGTCTCGACTGCCGCCTTGCCTCGGCCGTCAGGCGCAAGCCAGGTGCGATGCACACCCTGCAGGGAACCAGCCCCATCGGTGACCGCCGCGATCAACGCCGGGCGGGGAATGCTCTTGGTCTGGCCCTCATCCCGATGCCAGCACTTCGGGTGGAAGCGGAGGGTGCCTGTCGTGTCGCCAAGGGTGATGCCCCGGGAGCGGAGGTAGGTTTCCGCAAGCGTGCCTGCGATAGGAACCGAGGCCGCAAATAAGCGTGCAGCTGCTTCTGGCGTGCCCCCGGGGGACTTCGATTTTCTCGGGGAAGGGCCATCCGGGAGGACCGGCTGCGGACGACCAAGATGCGCTCGGGCCTCGGCCAGAAGGTCGGGAAAGCGGGAGATCCCCGTCCGCTCGCGGATGATATCGAGGAGATCACCATGTTCGCCGGTGGCGCCGTCGGTGAACTTGCCGGCGGCACCAGGCCCCGATGTGGGGCCGGTCAGACGCACGAACAGCGACCGACCGGGATTGTTCTGCAGATCGCCCACGATCCAATAGGAGCCTTCCCGCCGCCCCTTGGACAAGTAGTGACGACAAACGCTTTCGGCACGGGACGAAAGCTCGCGCAAGAGGTCTTCTGTTTCCAATGACATGATCACACAATTCAACCATTGCGTGCATGTAGACCAGCGACCGCAAACCGCGCAAGCAGCCACTCAAGCACCGCGATCCCGGAGGGATCGGTCGGGCAGAAGAGCCTGAGTTTCCACGCGATGATCTCCGAAAAGAAGCCATCCGCCTTGAGGCGATCCTTATGAGCTTCCGTGAAGCCCGAAAGCTCGATCCGGTTCACGCCCATGACGCGGGAGCGATGCAACTCCATCCCCTCGGCCAGACGCACGACGGTCTTGCCCTCGAGAACGAGGGCATGGACCTCAGCGGCCGTAAGCTTCGGGGCGTCGTCTGCCAGCTTGGTCGCGACCCAGGCGGGCGAGACTCGGCGGCCGATGATGCGCTGACCGTCATCGGTCTGCAGACGGTAGACGCGGGTTTCGTCCTGGGGGAGCTGCTTCCAGATCGGCAGCAAGAGCCCCGCTACGATGTGTAGCGTGGCTTCCGAGAACTCCGGCACCTCGGCGAGTTCCGCAGTCCAGGCTGCGGCGAAGGCGGCGCGGTTGGCCTCGAGCCAATGGGTGTCCTCCATCAGCTTGGCCGGGACAGTGCTGGCCTCGGTCGGGCGGATCAACCGCAAGCGGGGCTCGATGGTGCCGTCGTCGAGCATCAGGCTGGTGGCGGGCACCTGTACAGCGGCCCGGCCCGAGCGGCTGTTGACCAGAAGCCGTGCCTTCGGGTCATCCAGCCAGTCCAGCGCATCGGCCAGCGAGGTCGGCGTGTTGCGGCGCTTTTCGGCGATGGTCAGAAGCTGGGTTTCTGCGCCGGAGCCGGGATGGGTGTAGATCACCCGGGCGTCCGTGACGCGGAAGCTTTCAGCGCGCAGCGTCTCGAGCCCAAGATCATAGACTCCGGCTGCGATGGCCCCCTCGATGCGCTGATCGAGCAATTCCTCGAAAGCCGAGAAGAGCACGGCTTGCATGTCGATCGTCAGCGCCAGCAGGCGATTGAGGAAGGTCGTGATCGGCGGCAGGTCGTCCTTCAGCCCATTGTCGTCGGTCAGGCTGAGGCCGGTCGCATCCTCAAACTCGCCAAGCGAGCAGCGCGACACATCACCGCGATAAATGCGGCGGTAGAGTTGGCGCAAGGCGTCGCGGGCATAGGGCGACTCCAGATTGTCCTCGGGTCGAAACAGCCCCTGCCCGCCGGTCTGGCGCTGACCGCGCGTGATGGCGCCAAGCGTGTCGAGGCGGCGTGCGATGGTCGAGAGGAACCGCTTTTCTGCCTTCACATCGGTGGCCACCGGACGGAACAGCGGCGGCTGCGCCTGGTTGGTCCGATTGGTGCGGCCGAGACCTTGGATGGCGGCGTCGGCCTTCCAGCCGGGTTCGAGAAGGTAGTGAACGCGCAGGCGCTGGTTTTTCGCGCCAAGATCGGCGTGATAGCTGCGCCCCGTCCCGCCAGCATCGGAGAAGATCAGAATGCGCTTCTGGTCGTCCATGAAGGCGGCGGTTTCCGCGAGGTTGGCCGAACCCGCCCTACTTTCCACGACGAGGCGCGCGGCATGACCCTCGCCCTTGCGCACGATGCGGCGCGACCGGCCGGTGACCTCGGCCACGAGATCGGTGCCGAAGCGCTGGACGATTTGGTCAAGCGCACCTGGAACGGGGGGCAGCGAGGCCAGATGTTCGATCAGCGCATCGCGGCGGCGGGCGGCGTCACGGCACTCGACCGGCAGGCCATCGCGCACCACAGGTCTGGACGAGAGATTGCCCTCGCTGTCGGTAAAGGGCTCATAGAGCTGGACCGGGAAGGAATTTTGCAGGTAATCGAGGCAGCTTTCGCGGGGCGTGATGTCAACCCGGACATCGTTCCACTCGTCGGTCGGGATTTCCGAAAGGCGGCGTTCCATCAGCGCCTCGCCGGTCGAGACGATCTGGACGACGGCCGCATGGCCTGCTGCCAGATCAGCCTCGATGGCCGCGATCAGCGTGGGGGTTTTCATCGAGGTCAGCAAATGGCCGAAGAAACGCTGTTTGGCGGATTCAAAAGCCGAACGCGCGGCGGACTTGGCCTGCCGGTTGAGGGCGCCGCCATTTTGGCCCGTGATGTTGGCAGCCTCCATCGCGGCTGCAAGGTTGTTGTGGATGATGGCAAAGGCCCCGGCATAGGCATCATAGATGCCGCGCTGCTCTGGGCTGAGCGCGTGAACCAGCATCTCATATTCGACACCATCATAGGAGAGCGACCGGGCGGTGTAGAGACCAAGAGACCGCAGGTCGCGGGCTAGGACCTCCATCGCTGCGACCCCGCCCGCCTCGATTGCCTCAACGAACTCGGCGCGCGTTGCGAAGGGGAAATCTTCGCCACCCCAGAGCCCAAGTCGCTGCGCGTAAGCCAGGTTGTGAACCGTCGTAGCACCCGTGGCCGAGACATAGACCACGCGGGCGTTCGGCAGCTTGTGCTGCAGCCGCAGGCCCGCCCTGCCCTGCTGCGACGCCTCGGTATCGCCGCGCTCGCCCTTCGATTCGGCGGCATTGGCCATGGCATGGCTTTCATCGAAGAGGATCACCCCGTCGAAATCCGCCCCGAGCCAGTCGACGATCTGGTCGACGCGGGATTTCTTCGCCCCACGCTCTTCGGAGCGCAGCGTCGCATAGGTGGTGAAGAGGATGCCTTCGGTCAGCGGGATGTCGCGACCTTGCGCAAAGCGCGAGAGCGGCGTGACCAACAGGCGCTCCTGGCCGAGGGCGGACCAGTCACGTTGCGCATCTTCCAGCAGTTTGTCGCTCTTCGAAATCCAGAGCGCCTTGCGGTGACCTTGGCACCAGTTGTCGAGCAGAATCCCGGCGGACTGGCGGCCTTTGCCGGCGCCGGTGCCGTCACCGAGGAAGAACCCCCGGCGGAACCGGACGCTATCGCCAGCATCGTCCGGCGCGGCGGAAACCATGTCGCCGGCTTCATCGACGCACCATGACCCCGCGAGATGCGCGCCATGCGCCTCGCCCGCGTAGATCACGGTTTCAAGCTGCGCGTCGGAGAGGAGGCCGTCGCGCAACACGACAGCAGGCAGTTTCGGGCGGTAGCTCGGTTTTGGGGGCGCGACCGAGGCCATGGCCGCCGATTGCACGAGCTTGGTCGGATGCGAGGCCGCGCCGGGGATGTCGAAGGCTTGAAGCCGGAAGGTTTCATAGATCGCATCCGAAAGACGCGCAGCGCTGTCGTCTTCAGTCGCCTCGCGCAGGATATAGGCGAGATCTTCGGCGTCGACGGGCGTGATCGCGCCGAAAGGCGAGGCCGAGGCGGAAGTCCGAGATTTGTTGGCGGTGGCCTTTGCGGCACCGGCAGGATTTCCCGGGAAGGGAGTAGAGCGACCCTGCCCGGTCGAGGCGTCATGCATGAGTTCGAGGCGCGGCGGAATTTCGGCGGTGATCCGGGCCAGCAGATGCGCCACGTCGGGCGAGATGGGCAGGGCGAGGTCGGCTGTGATGCCGCCTTGCTCGCCGCCACGGCATTTGTCGAAGACCGAAATCCGCGTCTCGAAACTGGTGCCGTGCTTGGCGAAGGCACCGCCAGACACGGAGCCGGTGAAGACCAGATGCGCTGTCTCGGTCAGGCGGGTGAAGGTCTCGGCCCAGGCTGGCGCATCGGGCGCAAAATTGGCGCCAGTGATGGCGACCAGCCGACCACCGGGAGCGAGACGGGCAAGGGCCGAGCGCAGATGCCGCGCCGTCGCCTCGGTGCTGCGGCCATCGACATTGGCCACAGCCGAGAACGGCGGGTTCATCAGGATGACGCTCGGGCGCAGCCCTGCACCCAGATGATCGTCGATTTGTGCAGCGTCGAAATGAGTGACGGAGCGACACGGAAACAGGAGCCGCAGAAGATCGGCACGGGTGTCGGCCAATTCGTTCAACGCAAGGCTGCCGCCCGCGATCTCCGCGAGGATTGCAAGAAGCCCGGTCCCGGCCGAAGGTTCGAGGACCAAATCGCGCGGCGTGACCTGCGCGGCCGCCAAAGCCGCGAGCCCCATGGGCAAAGGAGTCGAGAACTGCTGGAAGCGCTCCATCTCCTCTGACCGCCTTGTGTGGGTGGGCAGGAGGCCTGAGACTTTGGCGAGGATAGGAAACAGCGCACCCGGCGAGCCAGCCCGGGCCAGCAAGGCACGACCGAATTTCCGCAGGAACAGGACGAGTGCCGCTTCACCCGCCTCATAGGCAAGCTTCCAGTCCCAGGCGCCAACTGCATCGGAGCCGCCAAAGGCGCGCTCCATCTCCAACCGCAAGCGCAGGGCGTCAATCTGAGCGCCACTCGCCAGATCAGGTTGCAGCGCCTCAGCCACGGCCAAGATGCGGGAAGCCGTCATGGAATGAGACGGCACGGCAGTCGGCGCAGGCGCCAGCGTCACAGCGAACAGATCGTTCATCGGGGAAACCTCAAGAGAGCCGGAGGGGTCAGTCCCGCACGGCGCTCTCTCTCACCCGCCGGAACCTGACCCCTTCCGGCAGCCCTCTCCCTCCCTTTCCCCTTCTTGCGCCAGGGACTGTTGCCCGCATGGGGGGAGACGGCCAAGGCTGGCTCCCGTTCGCAGAACCAAGGCTCGGTCATGGCGGCACGCCGGGAGGTGCCCACCCGAATTCCGCCTCCCTCGGTCTCCCAGGCCCCGCCAGCGTTGAATATGTTCCCGTTATGTTCTATATTGAGAGTGACGAGCCAAGGGAGATACCCGATGGAAAGCACCACCTTTGCCCTGCCCTCCACGCCGAAACAGATCGCCTATGCACGCGCTCTGGCCCTGCGCAACCAGACGCTTCTGCCTTGGGAGGTTCAACAGGACCGACGCAGCCTCAGCGCCTGGATCGAGGCCCAGGCAAACCTGAAGCCCGTCTCCGAGCTGGGCCGTCTGCCATCGTCCAAGCAGGTCGCATTTGCCGAACGCCTCGCCCGCATCAAGCGTCGCGCAGTGCCGGACGAATGCTTCCGTGACAAGGGCCTGATGTCGAAATGGATCGACGGGAACAGGTGATCGAGCACTTCTAGTTTGGCAGGCGGCGAGTCGATACCACGCTCTTCGGAGGCATGACGGAGGAGGCTGCGGTCGCCGCCAACCCTCAGCATGGCGAATACATCATATTTGCAAAGCTATAGGATTGCCACTTTGAACGACTAGCAAACCTATACTATTGCTGATCGTGACATTTTGCCATATCTTAGCATGGCGATACTTCCACGAAAGCAATCTCATAGGTTGGCAGATGTCCGTCTCCCGAGCAAAGCAGCGTCAGGCCCAAGACAGGGTCAACCAAGCCGCAACTCTGATTAAGTCAGTTGCCAAGCCCTTCGGGGGCTGGATCGCGACGTTCCAGGAGGCGATCGGGATGAATGCTCCAGCCCTCGCCGAACGCCTCGGCATCTCACGCAACAACATCTACGCCGCAATTCAGACCGAACAGGCCGGAACCATCTCCGTCAACCAGTTGGAAAAGATCGCCGAGGCCATGGGGGGCCGCCTCGTCTATGCGATCATCCCGCGCGAGGGCCCGGTGGAAGAGATTGTTCTGGCTCAGGCCCGTTCCAAGGCGCGGCGCATCATTCAGCGCACACGAGCCCACATGGCTCTGGAAGAACAGACCGAGGGGCTGCGCAGTGAGACCCAGATGGTAGAGGAACTGGCAGCGGACATTATCCGCGAAGGGCGGCGGGATTTCTGGCAATGACCCTCGAACTGCACGAACCCGCCGGAGCAACCCCACTGACGCCGGACGAATTGCTTGGGCTCAAGGCCAAACACGTCGCGACGCGCGGCGAGTTGAACGAACTCGAAGGCGAGAACATCATCGAGGGTCTGACCTGGCTCGACCGTCGCCCGAAAAGCTTCGACCTTCTGACCGATGCCGCCGTCCGGGAAATTCACAAGCAGCTCTTCGGCGAAGTCTGGGATTGGGCGGGCGTCTATCGGCTTACCGACAAGAACATCGGGGTGCCGGTCTGGCACATCTCGACAGAGCTGCGGACCTGCCTCGACGATGCCCGGTATTGGCGCGATCACAAGAGCTTTGACCCGCTCGAAGCCACGGCGCGCCTGCATCACCGACTTGTCTGGATCCACCCCTTTGCAAATGGCAACGGTCGTTGGGCACGCATCATGGCCGACGCCTATCTGGCGAGGATCGATCCGAAGATCTTCTTGGATTGGTCTGGAGAAGGGACACTCAACGCCGAAAGTGATCACCGCACGGCCTACATCGCGGCCCTCCGGGCGGCAGACCAGTATGATTTCGATCCCTTAGTGACGCTCGTGAAGTCAATCGCAAGATAGCCGTCTGCTGCCGAGCCATGAAAGAAACGCATGGGCAGATTCCACCGGGAAATCGCGTTGACCCTGCCAGTCCGGCCCGCTTAACTCGCCCGCAAGTATAGGAAGGGGTATTTCATGACGCCGCAGGAATTCATCGCCAAATGGCACGCGGTCGAGTTGAAAGAACGCTCCACCTCCCAGCACCATTTCATCGATCTTTGCCGCCTCTTGGGAATCAACGACCCAATCAGCGATGACCCTAAGGGCGACTTCTTCGCCTTCGAGAAGGGCGCATCCAAGACCTCGGGCGGCGAAGGCTGGGCCGACGTCTGGCGCAAGAACTGCTTCGCCTGGGAGTATAAAGGCAAGGCCAAAGACCTCGACAAAGCCTTTTCGCAACTTCAGCAATATGCCATCGCGCTGGAGAACCCGCCGCTCCTGATCGTGTCCGACATGGACCGCATCCGCATTCACACCAACTGGACGAACACAGTCCAGCAGGTACATCACATTACGCTCGACGACCTCCTGGACGCCAGAAAACGCGACCTTCTTCGCGCCTGCTTCACCGATCCCGAGAAGCTGAAGCCCAGCAAGACCCGCCAGCTCCTGACCGAAGAGGCCGCGCAGCGCTTCGCCACGTTGGCCCAACGCCTACGGACCCGGGGCCACGCGCCAGACGCGGTCGCGCATTTCGTCAACCGGCTGATCTTCTGCATGTTCGCCGAAGACGTCGGCCTCCTACCCGACAAGCTCTTCGAACAAATGCTCGACGCCAGCCGCATCGATCCCACTGAATTCGAGCCGAACTCTCGCACTCTGTTCGAGGCCATGCGCAAGGGCGGCCGGATCGACTTCAAGAAGATCGAATGGTTCAACGGCGGCCTTTTCGACACCGATGGCACCCTACCGCTGGAAAAGGCCGACATCCTTGACCTGATCGAAGCATCGAAGCTCGACTGGTCCGACATCGATCCTTCGATCCTCGGCACCCTCTTCGAACGCGGCCTCGACCCCGACAAGCGCAGCCAGCTCGGCGCCCATTACACTGACCGCGACAAGATCATGATGATCGTCCGCCCAGTCATCGTCGAACCTCTGCTGGCCGAATGGGCTGCGGTCAAAGCGCAGATCGAGGCGGAGCTGGCCAAGGCCGCGGCCTCCACGGGTGCCACCAAGACAAAGGCTACGAACGAAGCCAACAGACTGCGTGTCGCCTTTATGGAGCGACTGACTGCCTTCCGCGTGCTGGATCCGGCCTGTGGTTCGGGTAATTTTCTGTATCTGGCGTTGTTGGAGCTGAAGAACCTCGAGCACCGAGTGAACCTGGAATCCGAGGCCTTGGGCTTGCCCCGCGAGTTCCCCCGCATCGGCCCCGAGGCCGTGCTGGGCATCGAACTCAACCCTTATGCGGCCGAACTCGCCAGGGTCTCGGTTTGGATCGGCGAGATCCAGTGGATGCGCCGCAACGGGTTTGACGCCGCCCGCAACCCGGTCCTGCGCAGCCTGAATACGATCCAGAATTGCAACGCGATCATTGACCCTGCTGGAAATCCGGTAATCTGGCCATCAGCCGACGCAATAGTCGGCAACCCCCCGTATCTCGGCGCGAAGTTGATGAAGCGAAAGCTTGGCATTGCCGAGACCGAAGGTATTCGGGCAATCTATGCCGGTCGACTCCCAGGCTTCACCGATCTTGTCTGCTATTGGTTTGAAAATGCCCGAGAAATGATCGCGTCAGGACGGGCCAAACGCGCAGGCCTCGTCGCAACGAATTCGATCCGCAAGAACACAAACCTGCCTGTGATGAAGCGGATTATTGAATCCAGCCGGGTTTTCGACGCGTGGAGCGAAGAAAAGTGGACCATCGACGGGGCGGCGGTTGATGTCTCCTTGGTGTGTTTTGGAGAAAGTACCCAATCCTCAACCCTGAACGGGAAAACGGTTGACGCCATCAATGCTGACCTCACCAGCGGGCTAGATCTGACCCAAACAGCGACGCTAAGCGAGAACGCGGACGCTGCCTATTTGGGCATTCAAAAAAGCGGGCCATTCGATATCGAAGGCAGCCTGGCTCGGGAATGGATGGCCGAACCTCAGAATCCGAACGGAAGTTCAAACCACCAAGTCTTGCGCCCTTATTGGAACGGCGATGATGTGACAGGCCGCCCACGCGACATGTGGCTTATCGACCTGCCCCTGAACCTGTCCGAACTTGACGCCTCCGTCTTTGCGTCTCCGTTCTCTCATCTTGAGGTGGCGACGGACGAAGATGGCAAGACAGTCAAGCAGTTGCGAACCGAGTTGGGAGAGCGTGCCGGCCCACGCTGGTGGGAGCCCCACTGGCCACGCCCAGAGATGCGTTCAAGAATCGCGGGTACTCAACGTTACATCATCACACCGGAAACTGCTCAGTACCGGCTATTTGTTTGGCTGAGCCTGCCGGTCCTCCCGGATAAGAATCTGATCGTCATACCGAGGGAGGACGATACTACTTTTGGGATCCTGCATTCTAGGTTCCATGAAATATGGGCCCTTCGGAAGGGTTCCGATTTGCAGGATCGGCCAAGGTATACGCACACCTCCACCTTTGCGACTTTCCCCTTCCCCGAGGGCCTGACCCCGAACATTCCCGCCGCGGACTATGCCTCTGATCCTCGCGCGCTAAAGATTGCCGCCGCCGCCGCCCGACTGAATGAACTGCGCGAGAACTGGCTGAACCCCGCCGACCAGGTGATCCGCGTTCCCGAGGTCGTGCCGGGTTTTCCCGACCGCATCCTCCCCAAAGACGAAGCCGCCGCCAAGGTGCTCAAGCTGCGCACCCTGACCAACCTTTACAACCAGCGCCCCACTTGGCTGCAAAACGCTCACGCCGCCCTCGATGAGGCGGTGGCTGAAGCCTACGGCTGGGGCGACGACTGGCGCGCAGGCCTGCTAACCGAAGACGAAATCCTCGCCCGCCTCTTCAAGCTGAACCAAGAGCGGGTGAGCAAGTAGCCAAACCGCCCTTTTGTCCGGATCGTATAGGAAAATTGATCATGTTCTTTACCAAAGCAGGACGCGTCATCGCTTGGCTATGTGTTGCAGGCAGCATTCTGCACTACGGTTACTTGCAGGTGGTCTCCTTTGGTCAAGGCGGCATCCTGCCCGGCCATCCGATGTGGAACTCTCTGTCCGCCGCGAGCAAGACGGACATGCAGTTGCTGGCGTTCGGTGTCGTCGTGGGAATTCTTGCAGAAATCAGCATGTCGATTGCCACTTTCGCGCAAGCCGCAGGCACGAAAAAGACCGGCCCGGAGGGCTGACACACGATCGGCACTGGGCCAGATTTCTACCAACGCAATTTGCACGCAGTACAGGCCAAGTCATGAACATCTCTGAATACCAACGCGGCTATCAGGATGCTGCACGCGAATTGATCACCTGGCTGCACGAAGAGGCCGCCAGTATGAACGACCCCCACGCGCGCCGCATCTTGGACGGCGCTGCATTCGGTCTTGGGGTCAAGATCAACAGGCCAGAGCATAAACGTGCGGTGGAAATCCGCGGGCAGCACAGTGCAAACAAGCAGACCTGAGAAACTTGGCGAGCACAGAGCCGTCCGTCAGACATCTGGACCGAACGATTATCAGCTGTAACGCGTCATTGAAGCTCACCCGAACCGCCGTCCGGCTTCGGTGAAGGTGTACTCATTGATCACGATCCCCTCCTCGATCGCTTCGTCTGAGGTGAGATGGTCATACTCGGCCTGAAGCTGGCGGTAGAGCCAGCGGGCCAGATCGCGGAAAATTTCTGTCACAACCTCCTCAGCATCGTCGGTCGGTGGTTGGCCAGTCTGGCTGTCGCGGGTGACGTCCACGGACATGGTGAATTCGTGATAGTAGCGACCCCGGTGGCCGGCCTCGGCGGCAAGCTGATAGAAGTTCCGCCGCTGGATCGCCTGCAGCCTGTCTGCGATGCCATGCAAGGTTGTGTCCTGTGGGGCATAATCCCTGATGCTCGCAGTCGCGCCCTTGGCGTGGCTGAGATATCCCTCGAAGCAGGCTTTATGCGGAGCACCGCATAACGCCTGTTATGCCGAGCGACGGATTATGCGGAGCGGTCAGGTCATCACGCTGTAAACGCGAGGGATTTTCGACAATCCGCTCCGCATAATTCCGCACGGGTTCAGGTCAGCGTGTTTTTCCTTCCGGTCATCAGCATCGCAATCAACGCATCCGGAGCCTTGAACTTTCCGCGACGCAGCTCGGGCGGGATGACCGCCTCTACAGCCTCGAGCTTTTGGGCAGCATCAACGCGCAGATAGGTCTCGGTCGTTCGGATGTCCGCGTGTCCCAGCCAAAGCGCGACCTTTCGGATGTCGCGGGTCGCCTCCAGCATGATCACGGCGCAACTATGCCTGAGCTGGTGGGGCGACACTGAACGCCCCGCCAATGATGGACAGTGCTGAGAAGCTTTCACGACGTGTTTGTCGAGCACATACTCGAACCCGGATCGCGTCATCGCTCTCCCTTCGGCATTGACGAAGATCTCCGGTGCAGGCGCAAGCCCCCGCACGGCAAGCCAAGCCCGCAAGTCTGAAGCCGTCTGCTTCCAGAGCGGAAAGTGCCGATGCTTTCGCCCTTTTCCTCGAACCAGCAGGCTTGGAGTCTGGCCTAGAACCAGATCGGTCAAGGCAGCCCCTACGAGTTCCGACACGCGCAGCCCTCCCGCAAAACAAAGGTGCATCATGGCGCGATCCCTGGCACCCAAGCGCGTCGTGACATCGGGAGCATTCAGAACTGCCTGCACCTCGTCCTTGGACAGGTGCTGGACCAGCTTGCTCTCGCAACGTTTTGTCGGGATCGCCCGGATTTGCGCGACTTGAGCCAGGAGGGCTGGATACTGGTATTCAACGAACCGCATGAACGACTTGATGGCTGCGAGCCGTGCATTTCGCGAAGTGGCGCCATTTCCTCGATCAGTCTCGAGATGATCCAGAAAGGCCAGGATCAATGGTGCGTCCAGCTGCTCGATACTGAGCTGCGACGGGCTGGATCCGACACGCCTCGCCGCGAACTGGAACAGCAGTTTGAAGGCATGCGCATAGGTTTCGCTGCTGTGGGCGCTGAACCCGCGCTGCCGAGGCAGGTAATCCTGCATGAACTGCGTAATGACCGGCGCAAGGGCTGTCATGAGCCGCCCTCCGTCAAAAGTTCCTCGGCTGCGGCAGAGATTTCGGCCAGTAGCTCGGGCGTCCGATGCAGATACCAGTACGTGTATCGGAGGTTGGAATGCCCCATGTACGTCATCAGCGCGACAGCATTGCGCGCGATCGCTTCGCGCCCGGCCCCAGATTTTTCCAGCACCCGTGTCGCGAAGGTGTGGCGCAGATCGTGGATCCGAGGGCGCCTAGACCGACCGGGCGCAATCGCCGCGATGGCAAGGATTTCGTGGAACGCCCTTTGCGGGACAGAGTAATAGATTTTCCTCTTTCCTTCGGAAAGGAAGAGGTGATCGTCGCTGGCCGCGACGGCCAGCCTCAGCTCCATGTACCGGTCGAGAATGGGAGGCACGCTTGGGTGTAGCGGTACCATCCGGCTCTTGCCGAACTTGGTCTTTCGGATGTGCAAGATGCCATCCGGCAGAACATCATTCAGGGTCAGGTTCAAGGCCTCCGATATTCGTAGTCCGGTCGATGCGATCAGGCCAAACAGGACGGCATAGATTTCGCGCCGCACTGGAGAGCTTTCGTTCAGCTGCCTGATCCGAGATGCAACGATGAGCCTCGCCAATTCATCATCCGTGAAGATGTAAGGAATGAACTTGGTCCGATGCGCCTTGAAGATGCCTCCCGGCGGAATCTCATGTGCAGCGTCTTCTGCGTGCAGAAAGGTTGCCAAACGGATGACATCCGTGATGCGGCGATACCGAGTGTCTGGCGTCGACGCACTTTCAGCCCAGGCCACCGCTGTTGCCGTCCTGACGTGTCGCTCACCTCTGGCTTCGACGAACTGGCCGAACCAAGCCAAGTTCTTGGCCGTCTCCTTGAGCTTGAAGCCAAGCGACCTCCGCAATGCGATGTAGCGATTGATTTCCTCGATCAGCATGCAGCCTCCCCCGCCCAGGGCCGGGCAATTTCGCGGAGCAGAGCGAAGTCAACCTTCGCATATTGCATGGTAGTGGACAGCGAGCGGTGCCGGAGGACCGCTCCGACCCCTGCAAGATTGACTCCGTGCCGAAGCATCGCTGTCGCCGCCGAATGACGAAGCAGATGGGAACCGCGTCGACCACTCTGGATGCCCGCCCGGTCAAGAGCCGCCTGAACCAGGCAGTTCACAGCAAACCTCGACATCGGACGCATTGGATTTTGCGCTGTGACGAACACGCGCGGCGTGGCCAATGACGGCCGTCCCCTGTCCAGATAGGCCAGCAGGGCTTCGCCGACTTCTTGCGGAAGAGGCAGCCATTCTTCACGACGGGACTTGCCACCCCTGATGGCAATGCGACCGTTCCGCCAGTCGATGTGATCGAACTCAAGGTTTGCGACTTCGCTTGCGCGCAAGCCGAGTCGGACAAGGAACAGAATGACCGCGCGATCGCGCAGGCGGGCCTCGCCGCTGCAAGCAGCCACGATCCTCGTGATGTCAGCGTCGTTGAGGAAGTCTGGTACTGGTGCAAATTGCCAGCCCGCAAAATTCGGGATGGCCTGATCACGGCCGGCCGGGCAACGTCCAGTTGCGATCAGGAAGCGCAGGAATGCGCGAGTGGCGGTCACCGTCATCCTTGCATGAGCAACGCCGTGCATGCCCGCGCGTCCCAGCACAAACTCCCTGATGGCATGGGCGCTATAAGCCTCAGGCGCGTCGCCAAGGACGCGGAACATGTGAACAAGGATGTTCTGATAGGTGTCGAGGCTGCTGTCCATCACCCCACGATTTCGGAGCATCCAATCCCGGAACTCGCCAAGGATCGGCCACCGATCACTCGGCGACGGCGGCTTCGGCAGTTGGTCGACAATACCCAGTTCTTCAAGAAAGCGAACGAAGAGGGCACCTGATCGCAATCGCATGGAGTAGTTCGGCATGGCCCTGAAGGCCGGTACGGATGCTGCGTAGCCGCTGTGGATGGTACTGAGATCATAGCCGGCGTCGTGTATCCAATCCGTCCAATGCCCCAAGTAGATGGTCAGCATCGAAATCGTTGTCTTGGTGTAATTCCGTCCCTGAAGCCAACGGACATAGCCCTCGAAGTAGGGGCCGGCGAAATGAAGCCTTGAAAGCGTGAGATACCGCGGCGTGTTCCGCCTTTTCTTGGGGGTGCTGGACATTCGTTCTCCTGACATGGGTTCAATGCCGGAAAATGCCGGCGAACCACTTCTCGCCCAAAAGAACCCGCGAGGGCACAAGCCCGTCGTTATGCGGAGCGGATTGTCGAAAATCCCTCGCGTTTACAGCGTGATGACCTGACCGCTCCGCATAATCCGTCGCTCGGCATAACACGCCCCGTCCCCTTGGCTCCAAAACCCCGAGAACCAGATGCAGGGCTTTTCGCGGGTGCCACCCCCCATCAGCCGAACGGGCCGGGTCTTGAGGCTGACCCCGAGGATGTCGCAGATGCGCTCGAAGTCTTCGTAGACCGCGTCCCACCAATCGTCATGGGGACCGAGTTCGCGATACCAACTGCGAGCCTTTTCCTTGGCGGCATCGGACAGTTCCGGGAACAGATAGACCGTGGTGCAGATCACCTCAGGCATCGAAGTCCTCCCCTCGCAGCGCGGCCTCAAGCCATTCATGGGTGCTGGTCCAGCCGATGGACTTCCGCGCACCAAGATCGATGACATGCGCGCCACCGCCAAAGGCGTCCAATCGGGGCCGGGAACAGGTGTACGCGACTTCGAAACCCCAGAGGCCAGTGAGGTCGATCTCTTCCGCCAGCCGCAGCACGAAGCGGATGACGCCTTCGATATCGCCTTGCCCGTCATCGTCATGGAACCAGAGGATCGAGCCGCCGGGACCGTCCTGCTGTGTCATGGCGAAGCCCGCATATTCCGGATCGTCGGCGCCCTCCTCGTCGAGATGCAGGCGGGCCAATAGACCAAGCGCCGCGGTGGCTTTTTCGGGTGAGCCCACGTCGAGGACGCAGGAAAAGTGGGTGAAATAATCGGCCATGGGGGCCTCCTTTCATGGGGACCGACCCCGGCGCGGAGACCGGGGCCAGATGGGCTGGAATTGGGGAAGATCAGTGGGCCGTCTTTGGAGACGCCGAAGCGGCCATGGCCCGGGCCTGCGCTTCGGCATGGGCCTGCAAGAGCTCGCGATAATAGCGCTTGCGCGCCGCGCGCCAGCTGCGGACGGCGATCGTGTCAGGATGCAGACGACCGATGGCAACGCGCAGCATCGCGAGCGGGGTGATTTCGGGCGAGACGCCGAGATCGAGATAGGCCCGGCTCATGTCAGCGCACCTCCAGGACCGGCGGCGCCAGATGCGGATCGACCAGTGCCTCGATCTTCTCGGTGCGGCCCATCCAGGGTTCTGGCCGGATGGCCTTGACCCAGTCGGTGAAGCTCGGAATGAAACCCAGATCCTCGCGGACGTGCTGTTCGCCCACCCATCGGGTCGGGATCACACGGCCGGTGGAGAGGGTGATCGTCGGCCCGAAAACGGTCTCGGAAAGCCATACTCCTGCCGAATGATGAAACATGGCTCGGTGGCGAAAGTCCGCAGAATGGGCTTTTGAGGAGTCGAACCAAGCATGGACGGGCTGGTAGTCGTCGACGGTGCCGCCCCATTTTTTCACCGAAGACAGGGCGTGGTGATACGGATGTGCCATCGCCGCGCCCTCAGAAATCATGGGTGTAGAGTTCGGACGACGTGAACCGTTCGTTGAACTCCAAATGGATGCAGCGGGCGGCAGCGTCGAAGCAGAACTCGCCATAGGCGCCGCCGTCGTTCTCCCAGCCGTCGTGGGTGTCGCCGAGAAAGTCATAGGCCAGCTGTTCGACGACATCTTCGAGGGAAAGCTGCCGCATCTCGACCTCCGGGTTGTCCCAGGTGATGGCGGCATAGGCGATTTCCACGGCTGGGAACTCGACCGCCTTTTCACCGGCCCAGGCGTCGATGCTTTCGATCTGGCCGCTGTCACCTTCACCATCGAAGGTCACGGTGACATAGGTGATCCCGGCAGCGCTGAGACCGTCGAAAAGCCGGTCCTTGTTGCCGGGGCGAAGCGCGTCGATCCGCGCCTGCCGCTCGGCATGGGCCGCGAAAATCGACGCGAGGTCGATGGTGGAAGGCAGCATCGGTGCCGCGAGGGTCGGTTCAACTTGGGTCATGGGGTTCTCCGGAAATGGGGGAAGGGTCGGAGCCAGCGGGGTGATCTCTTTCAACCGGCAAAGCTCGCAAGACCCCCCTGCCCTCCTCTGTCTCTTTGGCGTCACGCCGCGATCTGCAGGGCGCGGGCGGTAAAAGCGCGCCACAGCGGATCGACGAGGCGGGCATCCAGAAGATCGGCACGCTGACGCAGGCGCTGCGCCAGATCGAGCTCGCTCCAGTCGGTGGCGCGACCCGCCTGTGCGCGAAGCTGGCTTGCCTCGCTGACGACGGCGCGCGCCTCGGCAGCGCTCATCACCGGATGGCACCAGGCAACAGCACCTGCTGAGGCCAGCCCGGCCAGAACCAGCCGTTCGTCGCTGTCCAGGATGGCGAGGATCAGCGGAGCCGGAGTGTCGGACAGGTCCTCGGCCATGAAAATCGCACCGTCCTTGGCTTCAATCAGGCTGGCAAAGCGGGCGAGGCTCACAGGGCGAGCCTCGCCCGACAGGATCGCGCCCAAGTTGGTGTTGGTCCGGGTCAGAAGGAAAGGCAGAACCGGGTCAAAGGCGGGGGTGCCTAGACAGGGCGGTTGGACGAAGGGCAAGCCAGAGGCAACATTTGGCGCGACGTGATCGAACATGGGGAAGTTCTCCGACGGCGCGGGAAGCCGCTCTCCCCGCCTCAACCGTCAACGACCAAACCGCCGCCCTCTTCCTCGAAGGTGGGCGGCGGAGGGTATAGACGCGGGAACCAGCCAGCACTGTCGGGTGCCCCAGGGGTGTCACATCTTGCCAAGTCCGCGCAGTGAGACTTCGTGGCCCGCACCGACAATGATGTGGTCGTGCAGCGTCAGGCCCAGAAACCGGCAGCCCTTCTGGACCTCCTTCGTCATGGCAAGATCGGCCTCTGACGGGGTCGGATCGCCGGAAGGGTGGTTGTGGACCAGAATCAGGGCGCTGGCGCCGAGGATCAGCGCCCGCTTGATCACCTCGCGCGGATAGACCGGCACATGGTCAACCGTGCCGACACCCATCCGCTCATCAGAGATCAGCCGATTCTTGCGGTCGAGATAGAGGACGTGGAAACGCTCGACATCCCCGCGCACGCTGAAGGAGCAATAGTCCACCACCGCAGCCCATGAGGTCAGGACCGGGTTGCGGCTGATATGGCGGAAGAGGATTTCGCGGGCGGTCGAGATGGCGGCTTCTTCCTCAGCATTCAGCTCAGACCGGAAACCCCGGTCTTGGGTGAAGGAGGCAGGCTGTTCAGAAAATTGGGTCATGGAGGTTTCGCGCACTGGGCCGAGACAAAGACCACTCGGCATCACTCAGATGGCGGGTGGCTTTGCCGGGAAGAGGAAAGGGAATGGCGATTGGTCACGGAGCAGGGGAGGAAAACGCCCCTGCCCCGCTTGGGGTTCATCCAACCCGGTCGAGGAGCTTCTTGGCACGCCCCTCCATGTCGAGGCGGGCATCCTGCTGGGTCTTGTCGCGGGCCAATCGGGTGATGCCCTGGACGAAGTCGAAAATGCTCTCAGGCGGGCGGTGCTCTTCGATCAGCACCTTCTCGATGATCTTGGTCGTCTCCGCTTTGGAGAAACCGCGCTTCCTGAGGAAGTCGTCGCGCTCGTCGTCCGTCCGCGCCACGATCTGTTGCCGCGCGGCCTTGATGCCGTTCACGAAGCCCATGGGCGAAGAATTGGCGAAGCGCGTCAGCGCCGGTGCCGCCTCATGGGCAAAGCGCGAAGCGGCATATTTCGAATGGCGGATGGTGATCTCCTGGAAATCTTCGACGCCCCATAAGTTCCTGTTTTGACACACCGCACGGAGATAGAAGCTCGCGATTCCAAGAGTTTTCGCGCCGACCTCGGAGTTCCAGCAGTAAAATCCCCGGAAGTAGAGATCCGGCGAGCCATCGGCCAGCCGCCCCGCCTCTATCGGGTTGTGGTCATCGACCAGGAACAGGAACACATCCCGGTCCGAGGCATAGAGCGTGGTCGTATCGCGGCTGATTTCGACATCGGGGTTGTAGACCCCGGTCGACCAATCGAGCACGCCCGGCACTTTCCACCGGGTGTCGCCGGTGCCGTTGCCCGCGATACGCTGCACAGCCTCCACGAGCTCGTGGTCATGGATGCGACCGTAGTCGGGGCCGGTCACGGCGCGCAGCTCGGTGCGGCCATCCTCGGTTTCATAAGTCTTCACCTGCTCAGCGCGGTGGTTGCTCAGACCGTATTGCAGGTTGATCCCAGCCAGCGGCGCCGGCAACTGCCGCAGGTAGGAGGCCGGAGCGCCAACGATGCTGGCAAGCTGGCCAAATGCCCAATGCGTCGGCGCGACCGGCGCTTCCGCCTTCGGCAGGATCAGCTGCATGCGCTCGGCATTGTCGCGCGAGGCCTCGACGCGGATGTCGGCCGTTTGCACCACGCGGCTGCAGCTCCGCTCGGACCGACCCTTCACATTGGCCCAAAGATCATCGAGCGAGAGATACCGCTCGTCATCCGGCCGATTGAACCATTCGGACGACACCCGCCCATTCCGCTCACCCCGGCCGACATCGACCTTCCAGCCCCCCTTGCCCGCCCGAACCGGTTCCAGAACTGCTTGAACTCCCATTTGTCACGCTCCGCGACGGTTGCCGGAAGCCACTCTCCCGGACCCTCAACCCGTCATCGGAAAACCAGCCCAACTCGAACTCTCCCTCCTCGCCGGACAAGTGGCCGTACGATCTTCGTCTGGGCCACAAACCGGCAGACTCATGAAGCGTGGCCGGGGCTTGCACCCTCTCGCATTAATACCCAGTTCGAAGAGATCGGGCGGCTTCACGAAGGCAAATTGATGATCGACACATTGACCAAGTTCTTTGAAACCTACCCGCAGAGCTTCCTGGACACGAACGGCCCCTTCAGGGATGGGATCTCCCCGGAGCTGATGTCGCGGATGCTGGAGTTTCGCGACAGGCAGTTGCATGTCTTGTCTTATGCGCAGCACTATCGGATCGACCAAGAAACGGTCCAAATGCTGACCGACCTCGCCTACGGCACGAAGCCTGCTGGCCGCGAGGAAATATACCGGGAGGCCCAGTTCCCGTTTCCGGCACTCCTTGTCGAGTGCCCAGACCCGGCCGGTGAAGGCTCCTATGTTGCCCTGACAACGGTGGTGGATGACTGCATGTACACGCAGCGCATGATCGTTACCGCGAACGGGATCGTCCCTAGTCTCTTGGTTCTGAAATCCTCGGGCCTGAAAGGCGAATTGATCTTTACCCCGACCTATGAAGCGGCGCTGTTGGGACCGAAGCACCCAAATGGTGAGGCGGCCCTAAAAAGCGAAAGCGAGGTCTGCAGCCACTTCGTGGCGGTCGTGGCCACAATGTGTTCGATGCTGAAATACAAAGGCATGATCGAAACCGAGGACGTTCAGGCGATAAGTCGCCCTGAGCGGCGGCGCGCTGAAAAGGCAGGGAAGCCGCTTCCCGACACGCTTGTTACCCGTGTTCGGCTGGGTTCCGCAGGTCGGATCCAGCTGAAGGCAGCGCAAGTAGAGCGAGATCCGGAAGACCCTTTGGGAAAGCGGCGTGCACACTGGGTAGCGGGGCATTACATGCGGCACATGGCCAGGCCCGAGAAGGTGTTTCGCATGCCGCATATCCGTGGCGCGGGTCCCGTGGTTCCGCAAACGCGCCGAGTTCAATTGCCGGAGGTCGGAGATCAGCTGGCGACAAAGGAGCGACTTTCGACCATGGGTGACGCCGGAGAATGAAACCGATCGAAGCGAGGCAGTTGCAGACCGTGGAACTCAGATATCCGATCAACCTGATGGGGGCAGAGGACGGCGCCGAGAACGGCGATGTCGTGACCCGCGACGCTGAATTTCTTGGAACATGGTTCTTTGACAAGAACGAAGCCGAGGAGACTGGCACGTTTCATTTCATCGCAGACGGTGAAGCGGAACCGAAGTTCTCCGAGGGCGTCCCATTTCTGACCAGCGGAATGCTCACCGGCTTGGCGATGAGCAAGCTTTGCCGCTCCATACGAGATTGGCACGAAGGGCAATCGTAGTTTGCCTCTTGGTGTCATTCGCGGTTGGCGGAGCCCGACGGGTTTCCCCGCCGGGCCCTTTCGGGTGGACCCCGTTCCTCAGAACGGGATCTCGTCGTCGCGGTCGACCAGCTCGGGGCTTTCACCCTCGGCCGATTTCGGGCGGCTCAGGAAGTCGACCTTCTCGGCGATGATCTCGCAGCCGTAGCGGTCGACACCGGCTGCGTCGGTCCACTTCGTGTAGTGGATGCGACCGTGGACGAGGACCTTCATGCCCTTTTCGCAATGCTCTGCGACGGTCTTGCCGAGACCGTTGAAGCAGGTGATGCGGTGCCATTCGGTGTCCATGACCCGGTAGCCGTTCTCGTCGCGCATCACGCGACCTTCCGAGAGGCGCGGCCGCGAGGTGGCCAGGGTGAAGTTGGTGATCTTCGTGCCGCTTTGGGTCGAGCGCACTTCGGGCTTTTGACCGATGTTGCCGGCGAGGATGACGATGTTCTGCATGCTAAGCTCCTGTGTTTCCTGTCCCTGGGACCGTCCCTTCGACAAGACCCGAAAAAAGCCTGTCGGCTGAGGCGTGCACGGGAGACGGAACGTCGACCGGAAACCTCCAGAGGGCCGGGGTGGAGCGGGCAGCCCTGAAAGGGCAACACGGCCCGGACTGACGCGGGGTTGCGCGCCAGAGGCCGAACAGGCTTAGGGGATTGTCAGTCGAAGGGATGGCACCGGGGATGGGAGCGACCTGGGCTCTCGCAGAACTCGGCCTTCCTGGCCACGGCAACGGGGTTGAAGCATTTGCGAAACCGCTGACCCGGCAGCTCAAGCCAACCACACCCCCCTGCCCTATCGCGGTGACCTCCGTGGGAGTTGCGATGTTTCGCCCTGACGGCTATCCCGGATGCATCATTCAGGACACAAGGGCCCAATGGCTGATTTCAATCTCGAGGCACTGTCGCTCAAGGAACTGCGGCAATTGCAGAAGGACCTCGCCAAGGCGATTTCCACCTATGAGGACCGTCACAAGGCCCAAGCCCGTACCAAGCTGGAAGCCATCGCCAAAGAGATGGGCTACTCCCTCGCCGACCTTATTGGGGTCGAGGGGAAAACCACCCGTGCGCCAGCCGTGGCGAAGTATCGTCACCCTGACAATGCGGCTCTCACCTGGTCTGGCCGCGGCCGGAAACCGCAGTGGTTCGCGGATCACATCAATGGGGGCAAAGACCCGCGCGAGCTCGCGGTCTAAGAACAGCGAAGTGGGAACGGCCAATTCGCCGGCGGCAGTCAGCTGATCGCAACTTCCCAGGAGCAGCGGTAATCGCCCATTTCGCTTGCCGACCGTCGTCGGCTCATTCTGCCGGTCGGCCCGGGATGGCAGACAAGCGAAAGGCCCGGATCGGAGCCTTCGCTCCGCCTCCGAGCCTCAGAAGAAACCGTGGGCATCATGCCCACGGGTCGACCTCAGCGACCACTTGAACCTCGTCGCCGTCGATTTCATCGGCGGGGACGGCGCCGAAGGTTCCATCCCCTGCCTGGAAGACGACGATCGAGACCATGAGCGTGGCGGCGAGGGAAGCGGCGAAAGCGTGAGCATCTTTGCGGGACATCTGTTTGGCTCCTGTCTTGGAGGCGGGGGACCATCCCCCGCGCGACAGGACCCCGCAGGCCCGAAGACTGGCTGACATCACCGGGTGCGTTCGGCTCGTCCGAATCCACCCGGCGGCACGGGCTCGCCCCGTAGTCCGACCCCTTGCGGGTTGATCTCGAAGACAGGATTCGGGGCAAGGAAGGGGATGGCGAGCGGGGGATGGTGCCCTGACGACTGGAGCTTGTTGTCCCGCTGAGTTGCTCTATCGCCAGCCTCCCGGCCAGGCTCATGGTTGAAGACCTCCGTCTTTGGGGGATGGATCCTTCGGCGCCCCGCGACATCGCGGGACGAGGGTGCGGTCGGTGAGAGGCGCGCCCGTCGACAGGCCCCTCACGCCATGTCAGGGCTCAAGCGGCCAGGTCCGCGCCCCCTGCCCTATCGCCGTCTTCGGCACCGACGATTTCAAGCCGCGCGTTGCGATAACCTTCCCGCGCGATCCAGAGCTCCGCTGCGGCGACGGACTCCGCCAGATGCAGCAGTTCGGTGTTCCCGCCGAAGTCCAGAAGCACGCGCACCTGGCCGGGCTTCGGTTCCTCGGCCACCTCGAAGATCAGACGGCTATCCGCCGAATGACTGCGCATGATGGTGACCAGGATCACCCCGTCCGAGGAGAAATTCCCCTCATGGAGCGTGAAGGAGGCCGGAGCGGTCCAGGTCGGATAGACCCTGGGCGGTTCCTTCTTCACGAGACGACCGACGCCGTTCGAGCGCTCCCAGGCCGCGAGCTTCTTGGTGAAACGTGCCGGCGGCTTGGGACTGCCGTCGGTGTAGCGGATAAGCGCCCCGAGGGGGGCTGAGTCGATGATGGTCGTTGCAGACATGATTCCTCATCCTGAATGCGAGATTTCGCATTCATCATATTGATATTGCTGTATTTTGTTGAGATGAGGGCGGGCTTCCCCGCCCTCGGATGGCTCAGATCACTCCGCCGCCATCATCGACGTAACGGTGTCCGGCAGATCAGCCGTCAGGAAGGCTGGGAGATCGATGTCGTCGGGCTCGCCCGCATCCTCCCCCTGCCCTTCTGCGATCTCCTCGCCGTCGCCTGCCGCCAGATCAGCGCGACGCAGGACCTCGGGCAACCAGCCGCTGCCTTTGAGGAGCCGCTCAGCTTCCGTGGCCATCTCGCCCTTCTTCAGGTGATCGAGAAGCTGCGCGGTCCCTTCCCCCTTCGCCTCGCGCACAGCCTCGAGGATCCGGGCCTTGGGCACTCGGTTGAGGTAGCCGTCGACCGTCGGCTCCCACCCCGCTTCGACCATGTCGAGATCGACCGCACGTGCCACCAGGTCGGCATGTGCCATGCGGCGGGTCAAGCCGCTGGCGGAGATGCCCGCGCCATAGGGGCTCACCTTCTCATGGAGCGCGTTGATCCCGAAGCTGAGGCAATGCGCCAGGAGCGCCAAACGGCTTCCCTGATCGAGGACTGTCAGATAGTCCCAGAGCGCGGCATCATCGCCGAGGGGCAGATCGGCCTCCCAGGCCGCGTGACGCTCGTCGACCAGCTTCGCCACAATGCTGTCCTTCAGATCGGGCGCCTGCGCCGACATATAGACATGACGCACCGAAGCCTCGAGACAGCTGCCCGAAGCCGAGGAGGTGCGGAAGGTGTCCTTCACCAGCTTCAGGAGCAGGAGCGTCAGCGCCACATCCGGCGAACGCCCGATGGCCTCGCGCAGCGCAAGGGTCCTGTGGGCCGTTAGTTCCATGACCAGCCGCTCGGGCAGCGGCTTCAGCGCGCCGTCGTCTTCCTCCTCGGACGCATCCGCGCCGATCGGCTGACCACCCGAGGTGATGACAGTGCCGCCAGCCGGACTGGTCGAGGGGTTCCAACTGGAACCAGCGCCTTCACCCCCCTGCCCCATGCCGTCCGCGCCATCACCATCCTGGACCGCAGTCTCCTCGCCTGGCTCATCCTCAGTCCGGACATAGCCGCGATAAACCGCGAGCGCGCCTTCCCGATCCAGCGTGACGAAGACGCCCGCGCGCATGACCTCGGCCGGTTCGTAGACCAAGGGCCGCTGCTCAAGCGCTTCCATCGCCGTCTCGAGCTGACCAAGCCGGGCGTCGACCTCCTCGGGGTATTCGTCCTGGCCGGAGTATTCCTCTTCCAGCGCACGATACTCGGCGAGGAGCGAAGCGTGGGCCGCGCTTTCCTCGTCGGTCATCGGCGCGGGATCACCGGCCAGACGCTGCAGACCGTGGCTGTAGCCGTAGGGCAGGTCGGTCGCGACCTCGATCCACTTCCAGCCCTCGGAGGACAGTGCCTCGGCTTCGGCCTGGAGCTTCTCGGCAACCAGCCGGTCGAGCAAGGCAGGGTCCTCGAGCCAGCCTCCGTCATCGCCCTGGAAGAGATCGCGCAGCACGACACCGCCCGCCGCCTCATAGGCATCAACACCCACGAAGACGGCGCGACGATCCGAGGCCCGGACCGAGGTCTCGGTCAGCATACGCCGGATGGCATAGGGCTCCTTGTTCCAGGAGTTCTTGATCGCCTCCCAGACCTGGAGCTGACGCGCATGATCCGGGTTCACCGTGAAGGCCATCAGCTGTTCCAGCGTCATGCCATCCTCGGCATAGACCTCGAGCAGGGCAGGGGCCACGGATGCAAGTTTCAGGCGCTGCTTCACGATCTGCGGCGTGACGAAGAAGGCCGCCGCAATCGCTTCCTCGCCCTGACCTTTCTCGCGCAAAGCCACGAAGGCGCGGAACTGATCCAGGGGATGCAGGGCAACGCGCTGCATGTTCTCGGCCAGCGAGTCATCCTCGGCGAGGATCTCCGACGCCGCATCCCGCACGATGCAGGGGATCGGCGCGGCCTTCGCCAGCCGCTTCTGCTTCACCAGCAGCGACAGTGCCTGGAAGCGACGGCCGCCGGCCGGAATCTCGAACATCCCGGTCTCGACCCCATCGGCATCGAGCATGGGCCGGACGTTCAAGCCCTGTAGCAGGCCGCGCCGCGCGATGTCCTCGGCCAGCTCTTCCACCGAAACGCCCGCCTTGATGCGCCGCACGTTGGACTGGCTCAGCACGAGTTTGTCGAAGGGGATATCTCGCGAGGGGGACAGCGTGATGTTCTGGGCAGCTTTCGCCATCAGATCTTCTCCACGACGGGCGCCGGAAGCCACTCTCCCGATCTCACTTCCCGTCACCCCTCAAACCCCCAACCTTTCCCTCTCTTCGTCGATCTTGACCGCGGTCAAGACGTGTAAGCTGCATGCTCTATGCGCGCAGGATCGTTTCAAAGTATGCCTCGGGCTGCCTGATCGCTTCGCCTTTTCCTAACAGGTAGTCCAAGATCAGGAGAAGCCGTCCGGCCCCGGCTTTCTGGAGACCACGCATCAGCTTTTCTTGGCGTATTCTAAGCAATCGACCGATGTCGAAGAGAACGTGGTTGAGGGCTTCGCCTGTTCGTGGCGGGTCTGGGAAGAAGTCCGCGACATGTGAAAAGTCCGTCCATGCCATTTTTTTAGGGTCTCGTTTCATGGTCGTTGCTCTAACGCTTTGGGAAGCGTTGGTCTGCTCCACGTGCGTGTCTTTCTTTATATGTTCTTTTTTTACAGACTCTATCTGCCGGTCATTTTGTCCGTTCCTGGCGGACATTTCGCTCGCGCATTCACCGCTAAAGGCTTGGTCGTGCGATTGCTCTTGGTTGGCAGGAGCGCTTGGACCATGGCACTCTCCGTAGCCTTGCGCGGCGTTGGCGCCGAGCTCACGGAGACCGGCGATGATTTGCAGGACTGTGTTGGCAGTCAGGGTTGCTCGACGAAGCAGGTTTCTGATCGTTCCCAGTGCAGACAGCCGTCCTTCATCGAGGTGCTCATCTTGAAGGAGGGATGCGCGCAGTGCCAGCGCTTCTGCCCTGAGAGAGCGAAGGCGTTCACGCTCCTCGAGGACCTTCGATGCTCTGGCTGCGAGAGCGTCGTGGTTTTGCATCAGAGGAGCCAAGTCGATCCCAAACGCATCCTTGATGATGCCCCCGTAGCGGAGAGGAAAGCGTTTGCCGTTCGCTGAACTCTTCCGCTCGATGAGTCCTGCCGCCTCAAGGCGCGCCAGGCAGCGGCGAAGTGTTCTCTCATCGATGCCGTTTGCGCGTTCTGACAGGGAGGCGTTGGAGGGGAACACAACGGTCAGTTTGCGCTGCGTTCCACCAGAGTTGGGGCTCTGGTCGCGCGGGAGAAAGCTGATGAGCGCTGTCAGCACGGTGACGTCGTTGCTCGTCAGGTTCAGGTCTTTCCGAAGAACCCGCACCGGCCTTAGAAGCTCGTAGGGGTTAGGGCAGGCAATAGCTGCCTGTTCCGCCAAGGCGGTTCGTGTTTGAGTGACATGTCTCATGGTGTTTCGGAAGAAAAAGCTTCCCCGGTCACCGCGAGCGGTGTTGAACTCGATTCGTTTTGGGGGTATCAATCAGGTGTCGAGACTGATTGAGGCCCTTCGGAAGCACCGCTTTCGGGGGGTCTTTCCTTTTCTAGCCGGTCCTCCTTTCGTTTTCTGCTCGTTGCTCTAGATGTCTTGACTGCGGTCAAGACACGGGGTCGTCACTCTGGGCCATCTTGACCGCGGTCAAGAAGCTCGCCGATCAGTTTTCGGATGGCATCTTCGACGCGCGGGGCAAGATCAGCGTCCACATCGATGGTGATGCGGTTGCCTTTGCGGCCAATCTTAACGCGCTCACCTGACTCAGCCTTGGGCGGAGTTGTCTTGGTGGCCGTGAGCAGCGTAACCGCTGCGTCAAGTCGCTCTGGACCCGGCAAGGTTCGTGGGATTTCGCGGGCAACTTCCCTGGCTCTCGAGACGTCCTTCTCGCACAGCCTGAAAAGCTTCTCCCAGACCCGCCTACCAACGCCATGTGCTGGTCCGATGGCCTGGATCAGCTCCATCGGAATGCCCGTCGCGATACGGTTCATCCGAGAGACGAGAGACTCATCGATCTGGAGTGCCCGATAGGCGATGGTCTGGGCGTTCTTGCGCGTCTCGTCTGTTTTCCCAAGTTCTCGAATGATGCCGGCGACGAACAAAGCCCTCTCGATAAACGAGGGGTCTTGGCGGGCATTGTTCTCCACGCCTTGGGCGATCAGCGCTTCCTCTTCGGTCATTTCCATGACCGTGGCCCGCACCTTCTGACCAAGCTCACGACATGCGAGAAGCCTGCGGCGCCCATAGACGATCTCAAGTGCGCCATCCTGGGTTCGGCGGACGAGAATGGGAACCTTTTGCCCATGCTCACGGATCGAGGACACAAGTTCCTCGAGGCCATCGCTCGGATCGATACGGTCCATGACTGCGGACATCCGCACGGCGCTCGGGTCGATCAGGCGCGTGGCGTGTTTGTCTTCCTCGAGCACGGATGCTTGCGCACGAGCGACTGTCGGGCTCGTACGTTTCAGATCAAGATCCACGTCCTCTTCTGCGGTCGCGGCATTGCCCATCGCGTTCTTGAGGGAATCTCCGAAGACCTTACGCGCCATGGCTACGCCCCCATGCCTTTAGGATTTCGCGTTCGACTTCGTCGGTCACGCGCGAAACGGACTCGATTGCACGCTCGTAGGTTCTGCGGTTCACGTCGCGAGGTTCGACCTCAAAGATGCTCTGCTGCGTATTGGCGGCATCACCTACCGCTGTCGACTTCAGGAACTCGGCCGGGAGGACCGCATCGCCAAGGACCGTCCGAAGCAGAGACGAGATCTGGACCTGCGGACCATCGGTATTCTCGTAGCGGGTGATCAGCACCCGCACGAAGTTCAGACCGTGTTCGGGAGCATGCGCCTCGACGACGCCCATCAGGTTGCTTGCCATACCGAGGAAGCTTGCCAGGGACATGACATCAAGCATGGACGCGTTGAGCGGGATCAGGACCCCGGTGGAAGCAAAGAGGGCAGAGATCACCGAGAAGTTCAGCTGCGGCGGGGTGTCGAAGATCACCACATCATATCGGCTCAGGACAGGCTCAAGCGCTTCACGGATCCGACTGTGGAAGGTGGTGGCGCCGTGTCTGAAGCTCAGAGCGACCTCGAACTCATACTCCATGATGTCCATGGAGGCCGGGATCAGATCCACTGTCGGGAAGTTCGTTTTGCGAATGATATCTGAGGCGGGCAGGGGCCCCTCGGATCGGATCAGATCGTAGGAGGTCGGCATGTCCGGATCGAGCTCAGGGGTAACCCCGAACAGGTTTGTCAGACTTGCCTGGCTGTCGAGGTCGATAAGCAGGACCCGATAGCCGCGAAGGCCCAGAAGCTGACCAACATGAGCAACGGTCGACGTTTTTGCGCTGCCGCCCTTCAGGTTGAAGATCGTCACGACCTGGCACGGTTCGCCGGCTCTTCTGTGAGGGTGTTCATCGGGCTTGATCCTACCCGTCTCAAGAAGGACGCGTTGGGCTTCGACCATGTCCTCGGCAGTGAAGCTGCGGCGGTTGCCACCCTCGAGGGTGCCTTCCGGAAAGCCTTCGAGATTTGACACATGATGGCGGAAGGTGTTCTGGTTGATCCGAAGCAGATCGGCGGCTTCCCGCATCGCGAAGCGACGGAGACCCTTCTGGGCATCCGGTGGGAACGTCTCCTGCGCATGTTCACGCAACCGGCTACCGAGCCGCTTGGACATGACGTCGAATCTATGAGAGGCTCGTATCCCGCTCATCACTGCCCTCAAGTCTTTATTGTTTTGTAGACCTTAACAGTTTTCGTGAGTAAATCCAGCCCAAACCGTTGAGCGGCCTAGCCGCGTTGAAGTGGTCTATTTTTGACGAGAGAAAACCGTTAAGTATCAGTGCATTGGGCAGCCTAGTTCGCAGCGCACTTCAACAGATCGTGGGTCGCGATGGCATAGCCACAACATGTATTGTGGATATCTACGGACCACAGATTTTCAGAATCGCACGACCGATTCCCGCGACTTCAGTCAAGCAGACCCAGCCTCTCGGCCCGCTCCAGCAGCATCTTCACCGAGGAGGGTTGCCAGCTTGTCCGCCCGCGAGGCGTACGCTCGCGCATCGCTTCCAATCGAGTGCAGATCGCCTGAAGTGTGATGTCGGGGTCCGCGCCCTTGATGGCGGCGACGATGGCGGGCAGGCGGTCGTCAGTCTCGCGTCGGCCGGCGCGGGCGAGCACAGTCTCGGGCAGAAAGCCGTCGCGCACATAGGCGTTCACGGCACGTAGCAAGCGGCTTTGTGTCCAGCGGCGGTCGCGGGGCAGGGGGCCGTTGACGATGCGCAGCACGTCTTCCCAGGCCATGTCGGGCCGCAGGCGGCGCACATGGGGCACCCAGTCCTGGGCCGTCTCGTTCAGCCGCTCCAAATAGCCGTCCTGCCGCGCCAGCCGCACCTTGCGCAGCGCTGCCGGATCACGGGCGCGCAGGCCCGGATTGCCGCCAACACGGCCTTTGGTTTTTGCGCTGGCCAGCCCGGCCTTGGTGCGTTCTCGGATCAGGGCGCGCTCGAACTCGGCTGCGGCGCCGAGGACCTGGAGGGTGAACTTACCCTGCGGGGAGGACGTGTCGATCGGATCGGTGAGCGACCGGAAGAAGGCGCCCTTCGCCTCCAGTCGCTCGATCACCTCCAGCAGATGCGAGAGGGACCGCGCCAGACGGTCAATGCGCACCACCACCAGCGTGTCGCCCTTGCCGATCCGCTCCAGCACCCGCGCCAGCACCGGCCGCACGCGGTTCCCGCCCGAGGCCTGCTCCTCATGGATCTCTGCGCAGCCCGCAGATTTCAGGGCCTGCGACTGGGGCAGGGGGGTCTGATCCTCGGTCGAGACGCGCGCATAGCCGATCAGTGGCATCAAAACAGGCCGTTTGCAGTTTCGCATACCACTAATAAACGACCATTTGGTGCGTCGGGCAGCGGGCTCAAGACAGTCTTACTTCTGGTTGCGGTGCTTCATTGCCTGTCGAACAGATCTGCAGCCGGGTTATCGGCGACATCTACATCAGTATAGTATTTTTGCGCTTGAGCGGCCGACTTGTGCAGTGACAGCCGCATCGCGGCTTGCAAGGGGGCACCATCCAATGCCGCCTGCGTCAGGAAGCCGGAGCGCAGGCCGTGAGGGGTGGCGAAGCCTTCTGGAAGGCCAGCGGTGGCGATCAGACGCCGCAGGATCTGAGCTACGGCATCTGCTGTGAGACGGCGCTGGGACAGCGTTTCCTGTGCCGTGATCTTGCGGAAGAGGGGGCCGCTTTTGAGGTCCGTGGCATCGAGCCAGGCCACGACGGCGCGGGCAGCGGCGCCTTTCAGGACGAGGCGCGGGGTCTTGCCCTTCGCAGTGGTCTTGGTGGCGATGAGACGGAGCCAGACGATGCCGCGTGCGTCGAGTTCGGTGAGGTCGACGTCTTCGACATTGAAGGAGACGATCTCGGACCGCCGTCTTCCGCCCGAACTCCACCCCAGCAGCAGGATCGCGCGGTCGCGCAAGCCGCGTAGGCCGGGGCCTGTGGCGTCGAGCAGGGCCTTCAGCACGTCACGGGTGACGGGGTTCTGGGATTTCGGGGCAGGGGGGCGGGCGGCGGCCTTGCGCGCCTTGGCGCGGGCCTGTTTGATCAAGGGCGCGTCGAATGGGCTGCTGAGGTCGCGCATCCGGTGGAGGGCGCGCCATGTGGCGATGCGGCGGTCCAGCGTTGCGGGGGCGGGGCAGTCGAGGCTGCGGCGGAGGCCGAAGGCGATCAGCGCCTCGGCCACTTGCCGGGAAGGGTCGTTGGCCGAGACGTTGCCAAGGTCACGGGAGTGGTCGAGGACGAAGCGCAAGGCGACGTCTTGATGTTCCGGCCAATCGAGAGTGCCGCCAAAGGACAGGCGTTTCCAGGCGGCGATATAGCTGAGGTCAGTTTCATAGGCGCGGCGGGTGTTGTCCGGCGTGCCGCGGCGGAAGAGATCTTCGAGGGCGGCTTCATCCGCGCCGGTCAGGCGTGACAGGGCAGGGGGGGCGGAAGGATGCTTTGGAAGGGTCATTTCAGCCTCGTTTCGAGGGGATAGGAGGCCATAGTTTGCGTGCTTTCACAAGACATGATAACTGCACTTTATCGCGTCTTAGTAGCCACCAGAGAAAACACTTGGGTGCTTATCAGAAATGCTGAATAATGCGCATTATGAAGCTGAACCGCCA
The DNA here is from genome assembly GCF_051132405.1 of Tabrizicola sp. M-4. Classification (GTDB taxonomy): domain Bacteria; phylum Pseudomonadota; class Alphaproteobacteria; order Rhodobacterales; family Rhodobacteraceae; genus Paragemmobacter. The sequence goes on along the minus strand of NZ_CP128607.1, from coordinate 29,001 downwards.
ATCAGTCTTGGAAGACATCGCGTCACCGCCCTCGCTCTATGACGCGGCGGAAGAGGCGGAGCCGTGGTTCCTGCCCCCAGACGACCCCGTGGACGATCTGCCGCCCTTGCCGCGAAGCGAGCGAGGCCGGATTTTCGACCCGGCGGACTGGTTTGCGGCACAGGGCGCGCTGAGCGGCGACCTCGCTGCAGCCGTGCTGGTGCAAGGGCGGCTTGCGGAACGGATGGCAGGAGCAGGGGAGGGGGCGCGACTCCGCCTTGCGCTGGAGGAAGTGGCGGAGCTGGGCTGGTGGACCGGGGCGCGCTTCGGAATGGAGCGGCTGGCGCTTTACGTGGCGCTGCGGGTCGGCGCCGGCGAGGACGGGTTGGCGCTCGGTCAGGCGGCTTGGGCGGTGCGGCGGTTGACGGCTGGCGCGGAGCCGGGGGCAGGGGGGTGGCGTGCCGGGCTCGCGGCGTTTCTCGGATTCGAGGGTGAAGCGGTGGACAGTCTGGCCGAGGTCATGGCGGGAACCGAAGCCCTGCACCCCCTGACCCGCGCAGCGCTGCTGCTGCATGGCTGGGGGCTTGCCGGCGAAAACCGCGCGGCGCGGGAGTTGGAGGCGGCCGTGCTGGCTGCGCGGCACGGAGCGCAGGGCGCGCCCTTTCTACCGCTTGCCTTGGCGGGTGGCACGGCGTTGCGCGGGCAGGGCCCTGCCGAGGCGCGGCTGGCCGCGTTCTACCGCGGTGCGGAACAGGCCGGGCTGGCGGCGCTCATGCTGCTCGATCGCGTGGCGCTCTGGCAGCGCAAGGCTGATACGGCTTTGGCTGATCTTTCGGGCAAGACGCCGCGGGCGCTGGTTGAGGTCTTTGCCCGTTGGCCCATGGTCTCCGCGCCCATGGCCGAGGAACACACCCAGGCCAGTCGCGCTGCCGTGCAGCGCAATCTTGACCTCATGACGCAGCGCGGCGTGATCCGCGAAATCACGGGGCAGGGCCGGTATCGGGTTTGGACGGCACAGCTCTGATCATTACCAGATCGAATCCCCCGCGCAGGACCGATTCAGAAAATGAATTAGACGAAACCGCGCCAGGCGGGGAGTCTGCGCTCATGGGACCCATGTACTTCGAACAGATCGATTTGCGGCGCAACCGGGCGCGGTTCTACCGCCTGGAAATCAAGCGGACACTGTTTGACGAGCTGGTCGTCATCAAGTGCTGGGGCAGGGTGGGGTGCGACGGACAAGGGCGCGAATGGGTGGTGCGTGACGTGGTAGAGGCGGTCGCTTTGGTGGAAGCGGAGGCGAGGAAGCGGGCCCGACGCGGTTACCGCTGTGTGCATCAAAGTTTTTCTTGATGCACCGGGCTCAATTGGGTATCAAAAGATAATTCGATACCCACATGCCCCTAAGGTCGCCCCATGCCGGTCACATCGCTCTCGCGCACTGCCCAGACCACCTATCAGGATTTGTTGAGGTTGCATCAGGAAGAGCGCGCCTCAGAATTGCTCGGCAGTATCGAAGAGCGCAGGCGCAATGGCCGGATCTATCTCTATGACCGGTTCCGCATCGGCACCGAGATGAAGTCGCGCTATCTCGGCGAAGCAACTCCCGAGTTGCGCGCGCGGCTCGCCCGGGCGGCTGACCTGAAAGCTGCAGCCCGAGAGCGGCAGAAAGAAATGGCCCGTCTGGCGCGTCTGTTGCGGGCCGAAGGATTGCTGACACCGGACCGTGATACAGGCTCGCTCTTGCTCGCCTTTGCGCGCGCTGGACTGTTTCGCCTCGGCGGCACCTTGGTCGGAACGGGGGCTTACGCGCTGTATCAAGGCGAGCTGGGCGTGCGGTTTTCGAGTGATGAGTTGGCTCAGACAGGCGACATCGACTTTGCCAGTTTCGAGCGTCTCTCGGTTGCTTTGGGCGACCGTGTAGAGCAGGAGCCAGGGGACATTCTCCAGTCTCTCAAGTTCGATCCTGTACCCGGTCTGCTGGAGCAGCAGGTTTGGAAATGGCGCCAGAACCACGGCACGGCAATGGTGGAGTTCCTCACCGCAGCCTTTGGCGAGGAAAGCGTCAAACCGCTGCCGGCACTGGGGGTCAGCGCGCAAGGGTTGAATTACCTGAACTATCTGATTGCTGGTCCGATTCCGGCAATCGCGCTTTACCGTTCGGGCGTCCTCGTACAGATCCCGCGGCCCGAACGCTTTGCCATTCACAAGCTCATTGTCGCGGACCGGCGAAAAGGCGGCCCGGATCACGCCAAATCGCGGAAGGATCGGGCGCAGGCAGCGCTTCTTGTCGAGGTGCTCGCGCAAGATCGCCCGGATGATCTTCGCGAAGCACTGGACGACGCGACATCACGCGGCCCACGTTGGCGGCAACGCATTGATGCCAGCCTGAATCTTCTGCCGGAAACACGGAACATTCTGAACCGCCTCTAGACGAACTGATCCGAACCATATTGTCCATCAGGGACCTGTCAGCGCTTAAGTCCAACACGCCGCCGGCCGGTTTGTTCCCATCGCTGCCGGTCGGTAGCTGCGAGGTGTCCCGCCGATAGCGCGTAACCTCTTGGTCGGAAATATCGGTACCGCAAACTTCGCTTCCGCAATGTTATCCCGGGAGAAGGTGCCCTAGGGTCAGGACCCATTGATCATCCGCTTGCGGCGTGATTCAGGCTCCGCAAGGAGACTGACCAATGAGCAACCTTTTCTGGCTGACCGAGGCGCAAATGGCGCGGCTTCAGCCCTTCTTCCCCAAGAGCCATGGCAAGCCTCGCGTCGATGACCGGCGCGTGCTGAGCGGCATAATCTTCATCAATCGCAATGGTTTGAGGTGGTGCGATGCACCCCGGGAGTATGGTCCGCCGAAGACCCTCTACAACCGTTGGAAACGGTGGAGTGACAAGGGAGTGTTCGCCCGGATGATGGATGGTCTGGCCTCTGAGGCCGCTGCACCAAAGACGGTGATGATCGATGCGACCTACCTGAAGGCGCACCGCACGGCGACGAGCCTGCGGTCGAAAAAGGGGGACCCAACGACCACAGGGGCCGCCTGATCGGCCGAACCAAGGGCGGCATGAACACCAAGTTGCATGCCGTCACCGACGCTGAGGGTCGCCCGCTCCGGTTCTTCATCACGGCAGGTCAGGCCAGCGATTACACAGGCGCGGCCGCGCTTCTGAACAGCCTGCCTCCAGCGGACTGGCTCTTGGCCGACCGGGGCTATGACGCCGATTGGTTCAGAGATGCGTTGAAAGACAAAGGGATAAAGCCCTGCATCCCGGGCCGGAAGTCGCGTGGCAGGCCCGTCAAACACGACAAGCGACGCTACAGACGCCGCAACCGGATCGAGATCATGTTCGGGCGACTGAAGGACTGGCGACGCGTAGCTACCCGCTACGATAGGTGCCCCAAAGTCTTCCTCTCCGCCGTCGCCCTCGCTGCAACCGTCATGTTCTGGTTATGATCAGAGAACGAGTCCTGACCCTAGACGGAACACCTGATAAAGATTGAGGCCTGCCAAGGAGTTACCTTGGTAGGCCTTTGAATTTTCTGCCGAAGATATTTTCGAGACGGTCGGCTATGGCGAAAACGCCCATTTCAACATCTTGCCTATCGGTCGCTGGAGGCTCGTTTCGCATCCCGCCTCCGCACGAGGGTCTGCAGGTCAACTCATGCCGCAACCCGGAGTGCTCGAATTTCGGGGTGGAAGCATTAGCCCAGGTGACGCGAGGCCGTCCGAAGGCGGGGAGCGCAGGCGCGGGCACCGACCTATACACGCTCAGTGGTCATAAGGGCATCACACCCGACAGCTTCCTCAAATGTCGTGCCTGCAATCGGACGCTGTCAATCAAGAGCAACCGAGCAATCGCCGAGGAGCTCGAGCGCATCTCGATGTATCGTCATCCTCGTCCGCTTGAGGATGTCTGCCGGACGTCGGGCTGTGAGAACGGGCTTTACTCGGTCACTGACCATCCCGACCGATACGCTTCGCAGGGCGCGCGCGGAAAGTCTCACCGCTACAGGTGCAAGTCCTGCAAGAAGACGTTCTCTGTTTCGCAGGCTGCGCACCTGCGTCAACGCGCGCCGCATGAAAATCGAAATCTATCGGACCATGGGCGCCTATGGCATGATCGATCTCGGGCAGATTTCGCGCCTGGTTCGCGCGACAGACATCGCCCTGTATTTCCGTATGGCTTGTGTTCGCCGCATGCGGAAGCCCGAGTTTTATGTTGGTCGTCAGGAAATCTACGAGTGGCTCGGCGCGTCTCTGGATGCCCATATCGGCAGTCTTTTGCAGACCATAGACAGGTCGGCCCAAAGAGCATCTCACGTCTTGGGATGCGGTCTTTCTGTCGAGCGGGTCCGCAACCCCGGCCAACGATCGGTGTCGGGACTCTCCTTCCGGATCAAGCCTAAGCCCTGATCAGAACATCTCGAGGTCAAGCTCGGTGTTTCGGGTATCGCCGCCGTCATTGGCTTCCTCGGACTGCAGGATCGCGAAGAGGGCGGCCTCCTGTTCGTTTGCGCCGATGGGTTCATCATGGGCGGATGCACCGACGGTTTCGGACGCCTCTGCCGATACCTTCTTTTCCGCTGCAACACCGCCGCTCGTGCCGTCTGATCCTCCCGCGGCGGTGGTGCTTGCTTCTTTGCTTCCGTTTTGACAGAGAGCGGCCCGCGCGCACCTTCCGCTTTCTGACGGAGGCCCTCAGCTTTCGCTCGATCCAGAATGCGCTGCTCCGGGGGAGGGGCGAAGCGCATCTTCACTGAACCTGATTGCGTCTTCACCAGTGCGGAGAGCTCGAAGTAATCCTCGGGCTTGAAATTCTTTATCTTTCTTTCGACGTTGACGATCATGGCCGGCACCGGGGTCTGCACGCGTCCGACGGACATCGGCTTCGCGCCGGGAGCTGCCAGCTTCAAGGTGGCGGCCCGGGACATGTTCATCCCGACGATCCAGTCAGCATAGGTCCGTGCCATGGCCGCCCAGTAGAGGGGCTTGGTCTCCTCCGCGGCGCGCAATGAGGCAAGGGCCGTCGCCCTGACCGCCATAGAGGAAATCGTCCCCTTGATCGCCGACGAGGGTGTCATTGCCGAGAAAGCCGAACAGCAGATCATGACCCGTGCCGCCGAAGATGGCCTCGTCCCCTATGCCGCCGTCGATGGTGTCGTTACCGCCGCCGCCGTAGAGGGTATCGTTTCCGCCCGGCGCGCCCCGCGAGGCCTGGATCGGCTCGCCCCAGATCAGGTCATTCCCCTGGCCGCCCCAGATCGTGTCCTCGCCAAACGATCCGCGCAGGTCGTCATGTCCGGCCCCGCCCGAGATCACGTCCCCAAGCGCGTCGAGAAGGGACGAGAGTTCGGTGTCCGGCAGGGCGGTTGTCCTGATGACATCATCACCCGGACCACCCAGCAGCGTATCCTGTCCGAGATTTCCATAGATCGTGTCATTGCCCCGCAGTCCGAGAATGCGGTCGTCCGAGTTGCGGCCCAGATCCTCCAGATCGGGCGGGGTCCGCCCCACGAGCGTGTCGTCGCCCGACGTTCCCGCCTGAAGAAACCGGTCTAGCAGGCCGGGCGGAGGCATCTGCGTCTTGCCGTCGTGGTTGATGTGGCGGTCGAACCAGTGCTGCACCGATACAGAAGCAGGGCGTGCAGCAGCCTGCACGAGCGAACCCAAACGTGCCATCCGAAGCCTCCGCAGATCTATGTTGCCGGGCTGAGGCTGGCACGGGTCATGATGGCAAACAACCTGTGATTGTACTTGCGCGTGCTGCATTCCGCGAAAGTTTGCTGTTGGACAAATCCGGTGACGGAGTCCTCTCCTGCCTCCGTCATGATCGCCGGGTTCTGCCTTGACTTGCGAGGGCGCACCGACCGGCAAGCGCGGGCGGGAGCGCGACAGTGACGGCGCGCCTTATCCAGACCGGCCTCACGATGAAAATGCCGTTCGGGATGGCGCGGCGTCAGATCGTCAGGTCAAGAGCCTGCTCAGGCCGTTCGGCCTGGACTGGAGGATACCGATCCAGAAGATTGCGGCGCAGCTTCTGGCGGAAGTGAAGTCCGGGGCGGCCAGATTGCGCGGTCGGTTGCGGTGATGGCCCGGATCAGCCCGCCCTGTCGCGGGCGGCCACTTCGCGGGCGATGGTTTCCAGAACGGCCAGCCCCGGGGGCGGGTCCCCCTGCCGCCGCGTGATGCCGACTGCGCCCGAGAGGAAGCGCGCGCCGGTGGGCCGTTCAGCCATCAGTCCGCTGGTGAGTTCCTCGATCACCACCCCGCGTGAGATGAACCAGAGTGCGTCCGACGCAAGGCAGATGCCGCGCCCGATGGCGAGGGAGACCGTCTCCACCGCAGGCCGCAGCCCGTTCAGGCCGAGCGACGCGAGATAGGCGTCCACGGCGGGGCGGATCAGCGCGGTGGCGGGTGGCAGGATCACCGGGACGGAGAACAGCACCTCGGCAAGCGGCAGACGGGCCATCGGATGGTCTGCGCGGCTGGCCAGAACGACATCCTCTTCATAGAGGTGGTCGAAGCCCAGACCCGACATTTCGGATGCCGCGGGCAGGCGGCCGATCATCATGTCGATCGATCCGTCGCGCAGCAGGCGGATCAGGTAGTGATGCGGGCCGGTTTCGACGGACAGGGTGATGTCGGGGCGCATGTGAAAGAACCGCAGGGCAACCTGCGGGAAGAACCGTGTGGCGACCGTGGGCAACACCCCCACCCGGATGGTCCCGCCCTGTCCGGGGCGAATTGCGGCGCCCCCCGCTTCCAGTGCCTGCACAGCGGCAAGCGCGTGGCTGCGGAACAGTTTGCCGCCCTCCGTGAGGATCAGCCGCCGCCCCTGTCGCAGAAAGAGCGGCTGGTCCAGCAGCGCCTCGAGCTCTGCCAGACTGCGCGACAGGGCGGGTTGCGTGATCCCCTGTTCCCGCGCCACGGCAGAGAGATTTCCTTCGGCCGCGATGTCCAGAAAAGCGCGGATGTGGCGCAGCTTGATGCCGGGATGCATAGCGGAATGATTATACATTTCGGCTCATTTTGCATTTTCAATCGCGTTATCGCTCTGTCAGTTTATGGATCGACGGAGGAGACCATGCAAGTTCTGACCCGCCCTTGGGGCGCGATGCATTACCGGACCGATGGGGAAGGCCCCGCAGTCCTGTTCGCCAACTCGCTGGGAACCGACCTGCGGCTGTGGGATGCCGTGGTGCCGCTGTTGCCCGGAATCCGCGCGATCCGCTTTGACAAGCGCGGCCACGGCCTGTCGGACCGCGGCCCGCAGGAGGGGATTGCGGGGTTCGCCGCGGATGCCGCCGCCTTGATCGAAGCGGTGGCAGGCGGGCCCGTCGTCTTTGTCGGGCTGTCCATCGGGGGCATGATCGGACAGGCGCTGGCGCAGAGCCGCCCCGATCTGGTGCGCGCGCTGGTCCTGTCCAACACGGCGGCGAAGATGGGAACCCCCGAGCTGTGGCGGGCGCGGATCGACGCCGTCCGGGCGGGCGGGGTGGGGGCGATCGGCGATGCGGTGATGGAACGCTGGTTCGCGCCGGGGTTCCGCGCGACGCCGGATCTGGCCTTGTGGCGCAACATGGTGGAGCGGACAGATGCCGAAGGCTATGTCGCCGCCTGCGCGGCGATTGCTGCCGCCGACCTGACCGTCGATACCGCAAGGCTGAACCTGCCGGTGCTGGCCATTGCCGGGGATCGGGACGGGGCCTCGCCGCCCGAACTGGTGCAGGGGACGGCCGGGTTGATCCGGGGCGCGTCCTTCCATGTCATTCCCGGCGCCGGGCATCTGCCCTGCGTCGAAACCCCCGCCGCTTGGGCCGCGCTCGTGGCTCCCTTCCTGACGGAGCATGCCCGATGAGTGACCGCTACAGCCAAGGCATGGCCACCCGCCGCCGCGTGCTGGGCGATGCCCATGTCGACCGGGCCGAGGCCGCCAAGACCCCCTTCGACGCGCCCTTCCAGACGCTGATCACCGAATCCGCTTGGGGCGCGGTCTGGTCGCGCGACACCATCACCCCGCGCGAACGGTCCATGCTGACCATCGCGCTGCTGGCGGGTCTTGGAAATGACCACGAACTTGCCATGCACCTGCGCGCCACCGCCAATACCGGCGCCACGCCCGAGGATGTGATGGAGGCGCTGTTGCACGTCGCCATCTACGCGGGCGTGCCGCGCGCCAATCACGCGATCAAGATCGCCAAGGAGACGTTCGCCGCGATGGAGGCCGACCGGACATGACCCATTCCCCCGCCAGCCAGCATGGCCCCCTGTTCTTCCGGGACCGCGATTGGCACCCGGCGGCCTATACGCCGGGCTACAAGACCTCGATGACGCGCGCGCCGCAGCGCCCCTTGATCGCCATGGGCTCCACCCTCTCTGAAGAGACGGGGCCTGCTTTCGGGCAATCCATGATCGGAGAGTTGGACAACAACCTGATCATGAACTTCACCGGACAGCCCGCCATCGGCGAACGCATCATCATGCATGGCCGCGTGCTGGACGAGAACGGGCGCGGCGTGCCGGGTGTTCTGGTCGAGATGTGGCAGGCCAATGCGGGCGGGCGCTACCGGCACAAGAAGGACGGTTACACCGCGCCCTTGGACCCGAACTTCGGCGGCTGCGGGCGCACGCTGACCGGCCCTGACGGGCGCTATGAATTCCTCACCATCCGCCCCGGTGCCTATCCATGGCCCAACCATGTGAACAGCTGGCGGCCGATGCACATCCACTGGTCGGTCTTCGGCTCGGGCTTCGGCCAGCGCCTGATCACGCAGAATTACTTCGAGGGCGATCCGCTGATCCCGCTTTGCCCCATCGTCAACACGCTGGCGCGGCAGGATGCGGTGGACCGGCTGGTCGCCGCGCTGGACATGAACCACGCGATCCCGATGGACTGCCTTGCCTACCGCTTTGACATCGTGTTGCGGGGGCGGCGGCAATCGTTCTTTGAAAACCGGCGGGAGGGGATGTGATGGTCCAGCGGCTGGAATATCTGAAGGAAAGCCCGTCCCAGACGGCGGGGCCTTACGTCCATATCGGGCTGACGCCGAACCGGCTGGGCAATCCCGGCATCTATCCGGTCGACCTTGGCCTGTCGCCCATCATGGACGGCGCAAAGGGTGAACGCATCACCCTGACCGGCCGCGTGCTGGATGGCGCGGGCATGGTCCTGCGCGATGTGGTGTTCGAGACATGGCAGGCCGATGCGGCGGGGATCTATCCGGTGAACGATCCGCGCGGCGCGGCGGACCCGGCAGTGACCGGCTGGGCGCGGGTGGCCGCCGATTTCGACAGCGGCATCTGGCGGCTGGACACGATCAAGCCGGGCCGCGTGCCCTTTCCGGACGGGCGGCTGATGGCCCCGCATATCTCGGTCTGGTTGGTGGCGCGCGGGGTGAATCTTGGCCTGCAAACCCGCATCTATTTCGACGACGAGGATGAGGCGAATGCCGAATGTCCCGTCCTCGCCCGGATCGAACACCGCGAACGGTTGGCGACGCTTCTGGCGCGCAAGCTGGCCCCCGGCGAATACGGCTTCGACATCCACCTGCAAGGCCCGCTTGAGACGGTGTTCTTCGATATCTGATCCCGCTTGACCAAGGGCGGGGCAGAGGACATCCCCACCCCGTCCGCTTTCCTGCAAAAGGTCCAAGCCCATGCCCGCCTCGCCCGCCGACAGTGCCCTTTATCGCGGTTTATTCAGCGATGACGAGACGGCGGCGCTGTTCACCGACAGCGCCGAAATCCGCGCCATGCTGCTGGTCGAAGGCACCTTGGCCCGGGTGCAGGGCCACCTTGGCCTGATCCCCGAGACCGCCGCCGCCTTCATCGACCGCTCTGCGCGAGAGGTGCAGATTGATCCCGCCGCGATGGCGGCCGAGACGGCGGTGAACGGCGTGCCCGTGCCCGCGCTGGTCGCGGCCTTCCGCAAGGCGATGGAGGCCCCGGACCATGCCCGCTACCTGCATTGGGGCGCGACGAGTCAGGACATCATGGAAACCGGACAGGCCCTGCGTCTGCGCCGGGTGATGGCGCTGTGGGATGCGCGGCTGGAGGCGCTTTCCCGTGCCTTGGGGCGGCTGGCCGCCGCCCATGCCGATCTGCCCATGGCCGCGCGCACCTATGGGCAGGTGGCGACGCCCACCAGTTTCGGCGCGGTGGTGGCGTCTTGGGGCCACCCGATCCTGCGCCACCGCGCGCGGCTTGTCGCGGTGCGGGATGATCTGGCGGCGGTTTCCCTTTCCGGCGCTGCGGGGACGCTGTCGGCGATGGGGGCCGAAGGTCCCGCCGTGCGGGCCGCGCTGGCTATGGCGCTTGGTCTGTCCGATCCGGGCCATAGCTGGCATGCCGAGCGTGACCGCATCGGGGCCTTTTCCGCATGGATGGCCGGGCTGACCGCCAGCCTTGGCAAGATGGGCGAAGACCTGATCCTCTTCACGCAAAGCGGGATGGGAGAGGTGGCGATTTCCGGCGCGGGGTCGTCCTCTACCATGCCGCAGAAGCAGAACCCGGTCGGTCCGTCGGTGCTGGTCGCCGTGGCGCGGCAGGTGATCGCGCTGGACGGGGTCATCCAGAACGCAGGTCTGCACCGCCAGCAGCGCGACGGGGCGGCGTGGTTTGCCGAATGGCTGACCCTGCCGCAAATCTGCATCCTGACCGGCCGCGCGCTGGCCTTGGCGCTGGACCTCGCGCAGCGCATCCAGCCCGATCCGCAGGCGATGGCGCGGCAGTTGGACGACGGTAGCGGCCTGATCCGGGCCGAGGAGATGACCTTCGCCCTGTCCCGCCACATCCCGCGACCCGAGGCGCAGGCCAAGGTCAAGGAGCTGTGCAAGCAGGCCAAGCCGGGCGGGCCGTCCCTTGTTGCCTTGGTGGCCGAGGAGTTCCCCGCCGCCGTCCTCCCGGCCAGCCCGAACCTTGGCACCGCGCCAGATGAGGCGCGCGCCTTTGCGGCCAGCGTCGGTGTGGTCTAGGACGCGCCCTCCGCCACCTTCAGCCGGTATTCGGTGGGGGCAAGGCCCGTCCCCTGCCGGAACACCCGCACGAAATAGGCCGGATCGTCGAAGCCCAACGCGAAACCCACCTCCTGCACCTGCATCCTTGTATAGGCGAGCAGACGGCAAGCCTCGCGCAAGCGCGTGGCGGCGATGAAGCCGTGGGTCGAAAGCCCCGTCGCCTCAAGGCACAGCCGCCGCAGATGGCGGTCAGAGAGGCCAAGCGCGCGGGCGTAATCCGTCACCTGCCAGCCATCGGCCAGATGGGCGCGGATCAGCGCCTCCAGCTGCGGGATATGGGGCAGGGTGGTGGCCTCGGCGGTGCTGTCGCCGCGTTCCGCCACCGCGCAACACAGCTCGATCGCCGCCGCGCGCAGACGCAGACGGCGCAGGGGGCCGCTTTCGGCATGGCGCGCGGCGATGCGGTCCATCAGCACCTCCACCCCCGCGCCGGGCAAGTCGAAGGGCCGCAGGAGTGCGGGCATCTCTTGGCCGAAAAGTTCCGGAAAATCGGCGGGCGGCAGGGTCAGGACATGGCCTTCGGTGCCGGCGGCAAAGGTGAAGGCATGCACGCATCCCGGCGGGACATTGATCACGACCGGCGGGCCGGGCTGGCGGCGCTGGCCATCAAGCGACAGGTCCACCACGCCCGTTCGGATCAGGAAAATCTGGTGCAGATTGACATGACGATGGGGCGCGATCACCCAATCCTGCCCTTCGGCCCGGTCCACGATCCGCTCGATATGCAGAAGATCGGGAAAGGGGCTGGCCTCACCGTAAAGCTGCCATGTGGGAATCCGCTCCATGGCCGATTTATACAAGACTTCGCGTCTTGCGTCCATTCATCCGAGGCCCGGTTTCGCGCATCCTCCCGCCAAAGGGAGAAGATCAATGCGCACACAGGTCGCCATCATCGGGGGCGGGCCTTCGGGTCTGCTGTTGTCGCAACTGCTGAACCGCGCGGGGATCGCCACCGTGGTTCTGGAACGCAAGAGCCGGGATTATGTTCTGGGCCGTATCCGCGCGGGCGTGCTGGAAACGGGGCTGGTCAACCTGCTGCGCGAGGCGGGCGCGGGGGACCGCATGGACCGCGAGGGGCATCTGCACGACGGCTGCCATCTGGCACAGAACGGCCGGATGTTCCGGGTGGATTTCAAACAGGCCTGCGGCAAGCAGGTCATGGTCTATGGCCAGACCGAGGTGACGCGCGACCTTTACGCCGCGCAGGACGCCATCGGCGCGACCGTGATCCATGACGCCGAGGATGTCGCGCTGCATGACTTGACCGGATCGCCACATGTCACTTGGCGCGATGCGGGTGGCGAACATCGGTTGGACTGCGATTTCATCGCGGGCTGTGACGGGTTCCACGGCGTCAGCCGCCAAGCCATCCCCGATACGGTCCGGACGGAGTTCGAAAAGGTCTATCCCTTTGGCTGGCTTGGGATTCTCTCACGCACCCCGCCGGTCGAGGACGAGTTGATTTATGCCGCACATGACCGGGGCTTTGCGCTGGCCTCGATGCGGAACCCGCAACTGTCGCGCTATTACATCCAGGTTCCCCTGACCGATAAGGTCCAGGATTGGAGCGATGACGCCTTCTGGACCGAATTCCGCGCGCGCATGCCCGAGGATGTGGCCGCCCGTCTGGTCACCGGCCCGTCGATCGAGAAGTCCATCGCCCCCCTGCGGTCCTTCGTGTCGGAGCCCATGCGTTGGGGCAGATTGTTCCTCTGTGGCGACGCCGCCCATATCGTCCCGCCGACCGGGGCCAAGGGTCTGAACCTTGCCGCCTCGGACGTGCATTATCTTTATGAAGGGTTGGCCGCGCATTATCGCGGCGATGATCGCGGGATCGACGCCTATTCGCAGCGCGCCTTGGCGCGGATCTGGCAGGCGATGCGCTTCTCGTGGTCGCTGACGACCATGATGCACCGCTTCCCGGGGGCGAGCGACTATGAACGCCGGATGCAGGACAGCGAACTCGCGCTGTTGGAGCGGTCCGAGACGGCGCGGACGCTGCTGGCCGAAAACTACACGGGCCTGCCGTACTGAACGGACCACAGGGAAAAAGGCCCGGCGGGATCGCTTCCGCCGGGCCTTTTCCTGTTCGTTCATGTCGTCAGCCCTGTAGCCACGCCTTCAGTGCCGCCGGGCTGTCCTGCATGACGGCCTCGGGCGGGGTCCGTCCTGCCTCCAACAATTGGCGGGCGATCATGTGGTCGGCGGGGCTGTTCAGGGACTCGAGCGACACCAGACGGTTGCCCGCCAGATGGAACACCGCCAGTCGCGCCCCATCATCGCGCACCACGCGGCGGTCGGCCTTCACGGAAAGCCCCGCGATCTGCAGTTTCAGCGGACCGATGTCGGACCAGAACCATGGCACGCTGCGGAACGGGTCAGTCTCCGCCCCCGAAAGCGTCCGCGCCAGATGACGCGCCTGATCGGTCGCGTTCTGCACGCTTTCCACCCGCAGGGCTGCATCCGCCTGCCAATGCGGGGTTTCTGCGACATCGCCGATGGCCCAGACATGCGGCGCGCTGGTGCGCAGATGCCCGTCGGTCAGGATGCCTTGGTTACAGGCGATCCCCGATGCGCGGGCCAGTGCGGTATCTGCTGCCGCCCCGATGCCGACAAGGATCAGGTCGCAGGGGATCTCGCCCTCTGCCCCCGTGACCGCCGTCACCCGCGCCCCATCGCGCCGGTATCCTTGGGCCATGAAGCCTGTCCGGAGGATCACGCCCAACCCGGCCAGCACCGCCTGCACCCGGGCCGAGGTTTCAGGGGCCGCCACCCGCGCCAGCACGCGGGGCGCGGCTTCCAGCACGGTCACGCTCTTGCCCATCCCGGCGAGGGCTGCCGCGGATTCCAGCCCGATGAACCCCCCGCCGATCACGGTGACCCGATCCGCCCCGGCCAGTGCCGCGCGCAGGCGTTCGGCATCGGCAAGGTCGCGCAGGGAATGGACGTTCTCTGCCCCCTGAAGCTCTGGCAGCATCCGGTTCCGCGCGCCGGTGGCGAGGATCAGGTCATCATAGCCCAACGCCTCCCCATCCACCGTCACCACCCGCGCGGCGGTGTCGATGGCGGTGACAATGCCCCTCCGCCGCAGGACTCCCGCCGCCTCATAGGCCGCCGCTGCGCGCAGGGGTTGCGGTAGCGCGGTGGGGTCTTTCAGGAAGGTCTTGGATAGCGGCGGCTTGTGATAGGGCAGCGCATCGGAGGCATCGATCAGCGTGACCGCCCCCGCATAACCTTCGGCCCGCAAGGATACCGCCAACTGGCTGCCCGCATGGCCCGCGCCGATGATGACCACGCCGCTCATCGCGGGGCGACCTCTAGCACCACCCCGTCCATCGCTGCGGTCGCGGTGATCTGGCAGGTCAGGCGGCTGGTCGCGCGGGTGTTCTGGGCCACGAATTCGATGGTCTCGGCCTCCAGCGCCTCGGCCTCGGGCAAGGTGCCTTCGACCAGATAGCAATGACAGGTCGCGCACATCGCGCTGCCGCCGCATTCGGCGATGATGCCTGCCACATTGGCACGGGTGGCGGCGACCATCAGGCTTTCGCCGGGTCGAGCGGAAACATCCCGACGGGTGCCGTCGGGTTCGACAAAGGTGATCAGGGGCATTGGGTATCCTTACAGGAACTGGCGTCCGCCATCGATGATGAGCGTCTGTCCGGTGATGAAACTGGCGAGTGGAGAAGCGAGGAACAGCGCCGCCCCCACCATGTCATCCGACCCCGCCGCGCGCTTGATCGCGCCGCGGGTGACGCCATAGCTCGCGGCGTTTTCCATCAGGCCGAGGCTCGCCTCTGTAAGGGTGAACCCGGGGGCGAGCGCGTTGACCGTCACCCGGTCATCGCCCAACTCGCGGGCCAAGGCGCGGGTCATGGCAATGACGGCTCCTTTGGAGCTGACATAGTGCAGCCATTCGGGCGATCCGCTCATCACCGTGGCGGAAGAGACGTTGATCACCGCCCCCCCGCCCGCTGCGCGCAGATGCGGGGCCACGGCGCGGGTCATCTGCCACGGGCCCTTGACGTTGACCGCCATGACGCGGTCCCAGACCGCTTCGTCTATGGATTCAAAGCCCTTGCGTTCCAGCCCGGCATAGATGGCGGCGTTGTTCACCAGCACGTCGATCCCGCCGAACTGTTCCGCCGCCAGCGCCGCCAAGGCTGCGGTTGACGCCTGCGACGTCACATCCACCTGCGCCGCGATGGCCGCCGCCCCGATGGCGCGGGCGGTTTCCTCGGCCCCCGTCAGGTTGATGTCGGCCACCACCACCCGTGCCCCTTCGCGCGCGAAGGCCTTCGCAAAGGCGCGGCCCAGTCCGCCCGCGGCGCCTGTCACCACCACGCGCTTGCCCGCCAGATCCAGACCGCTCATCCCCGCATCCTTTCTTCCCGTTCCGCCGAGGCCCAGCCTTCGGCCAGAAAGCCCTGCGCCATGATCCGCGCCTCGGGCGTCAGGAACGAGGGCAGGACGAAATCTTCCAGCATCGCCAAGGTCTCGGGCGCGGGCGTCTGGAACCAGCCGCCGATGGTCGCCACCCCATGCGGGGTGAAACGCCACAGCTTGTCGGCATCCTTGACGATGGCATCCTCGGGCGAGCGCGCCTCTTTGGTCGTGTCATGGCCGTCGATGATGGCGAGGATGGCGTCATCCTTCAGCCCCAGTGCCAGACGGCCAAGGATGTCGCGCCCGATCTCGACCCCCGCGACCTCGTGATCGCGTTGGAGTTCGGGGAACTCTGGCTTCGGCCCCACGGCCCGCGCCAGCTTTTCCCGCGGCATCTTCTTCCAGCCGGTGTCGTGCAGGAGGATCGCGGGAAGCACCACGCCCTCATTCGCGCCGGGGCGCAGGGTCAGCAGCGTTCCCGCCAGCCGCCATGCGATCAGCGTATGGACATCGTTCGACCGCACGTCGAGCCACGGCTTTGCCGCCTGCCACAGGGCCAAGTCACGCGGGGTCATCACAGCCCCTCATCATAGGTGAGGTAGAGGGTCTTGTATTCGAGGTAGCTTTCCACCCCATACCGCCCCTTCTCCCGGCCAATCCCCGATTGCTTCATCCCGCCAAAGGGGGCGGAGTGGTTGGATCGGTGGATGTCATTGACCCAGACCGAACCGGCATTGATGCGTTCGGCCAAGGCCAGACCACGGGAGAGGGTGCCGGAGAAGACGAACCCGGCAAGGCCATAGACCGTATCATTGGCCAGTTGCAGCGCCTGCGCCGGACTGTCCACGGGCATGATGCCCAGCACCGGGCCAAAGGTTTCCTCGGTCATGATCTGCATGGAATGGTCGGTGTCGGCGATCACGGTGGGCGGCAGGAAATAGCCGCCATCGTACAGGCCCCCGGTCAGCCGGTCGCCGCCACAGCAGATGCGGGCCCCCTTGGCGCGGGCATCGGCGATCTGGCCGAAGGCATTGCCGAAGATCTTGGCATTGACCATCGGCCCCATGGTCACCGGGTCTGTCTGGCCATCGCCCACGGTGATCTTCGCCACCTCGGCCAAGAGCGCCGACAGGAAGGCGTCATAGGCGGGGCTTTCCACATAGACCCGATTCACGCGGTAGCAGAACTGCCCCGAATTGGCGAAGCCATGCCGCGCGATGGCGGCGGCGGCTTTGGCGAGGTCGGCATCGGCGCAGATGATGGCGGGGCTTTGGCCGCCCAGTTCCAGCGTCACGCGCTTGACCGTGCCAGCGGCGGCAGCGGCAATCGCCTTGCCCGCCGCCGTCCCGCCGGTGAAGGCGACCTTGCCGGGGATGGGGTGGTTGACCATCGCCATGCCGATCCCGCGCCCCTTGCCGGTGACCACGTTGAAACAGCCCGCCGGATAGCCCGCCTGATGGAACAGCTCTGCCAGCAGCAGGGTGGACAGCGGCGTATCCTCTGCCGGTTTCGCCACCACGGTGCAGCCCGCGATCAGCGCGGCGCCGAGTTTGAAGCAGAGGAGCGTGATGGGGTAGTTGAAGGGCGTGATGGCCACGACCACGCCGACAGGTTCGCGCCGGACCATGATCTTTTCGCCGGGGTTGGACAGGATCACCTCATCATGAAGGCGCATCCCCTCTTCGGCGTAGACGTCCAGAAGGTCGGCCGAGCGTTGGATTTCCGTCACCGCCGCCGCGACGGGGCGGCCGAGTTCAGCGGTCAGCACCCGTCCGATCCGGTCGGCATTGTCACGCATCAGTTGCGCGGCGCGGCGTTGCAGGCGGGCGCGTTCGGCCACCGGGACCGCGCGCCAAGACGCAAGCGCCCGGTCGGCGGCGCGGATGGCGATGTCGGCATCCCGCTCGTCGCCCGTGGGAACGGTGTCGATCACCGCGCCGGTCGTCGGATTGGTGACAGGCTGGGTCGCGCCGGAAGCCGCAGGTTTCCAGCCGCCATCGATGAACATTTCCATCGCTTCCGTCCTTCAGATCACATGCAGCATCAGCGCGGCGCGGGTGGCGCGCAATTCCTCGCCCGCCCATTGGCGACCGATCTCGGTTTCCAACTGGGCCACCTGATGCTCCAGCCGGTCGGCATATTGGCGCGGGGTCATCTTGAACCAGTCGCAGGCGACCGACACGCCGGTGACCGAAAACCGCCACAGCTTGTCGGCATCGCGCACCAGCCGGTCGTTCAGATGGCGGGGATCGGGGCGCGTGTCATGGCCGTCGATGATCTCCGCCACGGCAAGGATCACAGCCTCGGACCAGCCCGTTTCTTCCAGAACGGGGCGGGACAGGCGGACGCCTTCGCTTTCGTGCAGGAAGCGCACGTCGGACTGCATCATGTTGGGGCCAAAGCCCTTTTCGATGATGTCCTCCATGTCGATGGAATACCAGCCGATGTCATGCAGCAGGATGGCGAGCGAGACGATATTCCGATCCGCCTCCGGATGCGCCTCCAGCAGGCGCTGCGCCCAGGCAAAGGACAGCGGCACGTGCACGTCGTTCTTGCGCGCCCGCATATAGGGTTCGGCACGCCGCCAGACGGCATCGTAGCGGGAGGTGGGATCAACGGGCATCAGCATGGCGTTTCCTTGGGCGTGTCGGCGGCGCGTGTCGGCGGTCTTGGTGGCGGGCCGGGGGGACCGGCCCGCCAAGGGGATCAGGCGGCGGACAGGATCGTGACCTCGCCCGTCGTGCCATCGACGCGCAGCATCTGCCCGGTCTTGATGGTCGACGAGGCGCTGCCCGTCCCCGTCACGGCCGGAAGGCCATATTCGCGGCAGACGATGGCGGCGTGGCTCATCATGCCGCCGATGTCGGTGACGGTGGCCTTGATCTTGCCGAAGACGGGGGCCCAGCTTGGGGCGGTGACCGGGGTGACGAGGATCTCCCCCTCTTCGATCAGGCCAAGGTCATTGGCCGACCGGATCACCCGTGCGCGGCCTTCGACCACGCCCGGCGAGGCGGCCATGCCTTCCAGTTTCGAACTGTCGTCCGACCCGACGAGCCATTTCTTCACCGCATCGGTGGTGATGCCCCAGAGCATGATGGTGAAGGGTTCGGTGATCACGTCCGGCGGGGTGTTCAGCGCGGGCTGCGGCGGGGCCGATTGCAGCGCGGCAAGGATCGCCTTGCGCCGCTTGATTTCCGCCGGCCAATGGGTCGGCCCGGTGGCCGGTGCCCCCACGCCCCAACCCATGCCCAGATCGAACAGCGCGTCGCGCACCTCGTTCCGGTTCAGGTAGAACATGTCATCGGCGTTTTCCCAGAAGCCCGCACGGTGGAACAGCGCCGAAAGCTCGCGCATTTTCCGCCAGAACACCGACATCGACCAATGTTCGATGTAGAAATTGTGGTTTTCGACATAGGGGAACACCGTCCGCGCCAGACCCAGCTTGCCGTCAAAGGCTCCCTGCGCGTCAGCGTCCAAGAGTTCGCGGTATTCGCCGGTGATCCGGTCCCGCTCGGCCGCGATTTCGGCGGTGGGGCGGTCGATCTCTTCGCCCTTCTGCACGCGGGCGGCGTAGTCGCGGATATAGCCCATCGGGATGTCGAGGTGCTCGATCCAGTACTTGTCGTCGGAATAGAAGCCGTTGCCCGAGGTGAAGTTGAACCACGGGTCCTTTGCACCCTCCCAAGCCGCGACCCATGCCTGACCCGCCGCGCTGCCTGCCATCGCGGCCAGCACCTGATCCACCGACCCGGCAGACAGATGCGCGGCGACGCCGGAGGAGACGGCGAGTTTCGCCAGCTTCTTCAACTCGTCATCCGGGCGGAACAGATCGCTGTCCACGCCCTGCACCATCTTGGCGATGGACTGGTCAGAGATCGTGGGGAACTGCGATTTCATGAAGCCGAAGAAATCGAGATAGGCCGCATAGCCGAGGTTCAGGAACTCGAAATGGTAGTTCCACGTCCGGTAGAGGAGTTGGATCGCCTTGTCATAGGCCTCGGACAGCGGCACCGTGTTGTCGATACCGTGGCCGTCCTTGACCCATTCGACCGGCACCACCTCGGGCAGGTCGTCAAAGCGCAGCGCCTCCATCTCGGCGATGTTGGCCTTTACCTTGACCAGCCACTGATCCAGCAGCGTGTTCCAGTTCATGAAGTAATGCCCGGCGCGGTCCATGAATTGCGGGACGCGGGGGCCGATGTTTTCGGGCGCCACGCCCACGGGCGACATGTAGACGTAGCCGTTGTGGATGCGGAAATCGACGCCATTGGCGGGCGGCACCAGATAGTGGCGGGTATTGTACTGCCCGAGGCACTTGACCGCGAATTCCACCGTGACTGCATCGAAGGGCTTGAACGGGTTCGGCCAATGCTGGCTGTCGCAGAACCAGAACTTGCCATCCTCCTCGGCCCGGCGGTTGTCGGCGAAGGTCAGGTAATAGGGATACAGGTCGCGCCAAGCCTCTGCGCCCTGAGGCGCGGCAAGGTCGTAGGCACTCGGAAAACTCGTGCGTGCGGTCATGGTCTCTCCTCCCCGAGAGTCTTTTTGATCAGTTCTTGTTCTGGATCGGGGCCATCAATGTGCCGAGCACACCAAGGGTCCCCATGGCAAAACTTTGCGGCGCGGCCTTTTTCTGGCTCCAGACCGTTTCCGGACGGCATTGCAGCGCGACCAGACGGCCCTGACGGTCAATCGCCCATTCAAGGTCCTGCGGCCCGCCGATGGCCTTCTCCAGCCGCCGGGCCAGTTGGGCCACGGCGATCACTTCATCATCCGACAGGCTGGGCTGGGTCTGGCGATCCGCCTCGACCTCGCGGTCCACGGTGCAGCGGGCGGCGGGGTCGGCGACGATTTCATGCGTCTTCGTGGCGATCTTGCGCTTTTGCACCTGCATCAGCACCTTTTCGACCATGAAGTTATCAGGCGTGATTTCCCCCGACACCACGCTTTCGCCAAGGCCCCAAGAGGCGTCGATCACGATCTTGGTCCGGTCGCCGTTGATCGGGTCCAGCGTCATGGCGACGCCTGCGCTGCGGGCATCGACCATTTCCTGCACCGCGACGGCCATCAGAACCTCGATCTGGCCAAGGTCATGGTCGGCGCGGTAGCTCATGGCGCGGGCGGTGAAGAGGCTGGACCAGCAGGCGCGGACGCGTGCCACCACCTCATCCGCGCCGACGACCCACAGGTATGTGTCTTGCTGCCCGGCAAAGCTCGCGTCCGGCATATCCTCGGCCGTGGCCGAGGATCGCACCGCCACCGGCAGGTCATCATTCGGAGCCATGAGCGCATAGGCGGCGCGGATGGCGGTCTCCACCTCCACCGGCATGGCGCGGTCATTGACCAGACGGCGGATGGCTTGGCTGCGCGCCTCTTCATCCGTGACGTTGTGGGTGTCGAGGTGGGACAGTTCCGCCCGGATCGCGGCCTCCAACCCCCCCGCCGCCAGATGCGCGGCATAGGCATCCGTCGCCACGGCGAAACCGCGCGGCACCGGCACGCCCATGGCGATCATGCGGGCAAGGCTCGCGCATTTGCCGCCCATGCGGGGATGGTCGGCGTCTTGGGCGGTTTCAAACGGCAGGATGTAGCGGGGGTCGATCATGGCGGCCTGAGCGGAAAGGGTGGGGGACATGGCGGCGGTCATCACAGATCCCATTCGATATGCAGCGCGGTCGGCACCCGGAACGAGGTGTTGTGCGCGAAGGTGAAGTCCTGCCTCGGCACCAGCCGCAGCGAGGGCAGACGGCGGGCCAGTTCGCGCATGGCGATGCCGAATTCCAGCTTTGACAGTTGCTGGCCAAGGCAGAAATGGATGCCGTAGCCGAAGGACAGGTGGTTGCGGGCATTGGGGCGGTCCACCTCCAGCCGGTCGGGCTGGTCGAAGACCGTGGCGTCGCGGTTGGCGGAACCCAGCAGCAGCAGGATGTTCGCGCCCTTGGGGATGGAAACGCCGCCGATTTCGGCATCCTGCAACGCCCTGCGCCGCCATGCCACGATGGAGGGGCTGAAGCGCAGGAATTCCTCGGTCGCCGCCGTCCACTTGTCGGGATCGGCCTTCAGCTTTTCCCACTGGTCGGGGGCAAGAAGCACCTCGCGCAGGGCATTGGTCAGCAGGGTGGTCGTCGTCTCATGCCCGGCGAAGAGGACGGAATAGAGGACCCCGGCGATTTCATCATCGGTGATCTCGGCCCCGGCCTGTTGGGCGCGGACCATGTCGCCGGGCAGGTTGTCGCCGGGTTCGGCATGGGCGGCGGCAACCAGCGCGCGGCAATAGGCCCAGTATTCCACCATGTTGTGGACATGGGGGATCTGTTCCTCGTCCGACAGGTCGCCCCAGGTCAGCAGGGCGCGGCTGACGGCCCAGGATTTGACGCGCGGCACATCCGCCTCTGGCACGCCGACGAGACGGAACAGCACATAGGCGGGGACGTCATAGGCGAAGTCCCGGAAGAAATCGGCGCGGCCCTTGTGAGCGAACTTGTCGATCTCACGGTTCACGATCTCATAGATCTGCGGTTCGATGGATTTGAACCGGCGCGGGCCAAAGCAGCTTTGCGCCACCTTGCGGATACGGGTGTGATCCGGTGGGATGCGGGCGGAGAGGCCGGAATAGGCGGTGAACCCGCCCGCCTTCATCACCGCACGGCCGGGCTTTCCCAGCGGTCGGATCGGCGCCTGCGCGTTTTCGGACGAAAACACCTGCCAGTTGTCGAACACCGCCTTGATATCGGCATGGCGTGAGACGACCCAATACCCCAACTTGTCAGAATAGAAGACCGGCGCTTCCTCACGGGCATAGGCGTAGAAGGGGAAGGGATCGGTCAGATCGAAGGGATCGAAATCGGCGGCAGCATTGGAGAATGGACAGGCTTTCGCCGGGGCCATGGTGTTCATTCTGTCCTCCCAGCAGAATTATGGAACCGGCATCAGAGCCAGCTTGGAAACCAACATGGCGTAGTGATCTTTGGTTTTTCTTTAGTCGCTAAGTGCAGGCTATTACGAAAGAAAATCAGGATCACGCCGTCAGGCTGCGGTAAATCTTCACCAGCGATTCACTGCGGGGCCGGTCATCGAAGCGGGACAGCGAATCAAGGTAGAGCGCGTATTGCCGCTCGATCGCCTCGCGCCGTCCTTGTGCCGCGAAAACCTGCATCGCCTCTTCATGCGCGAACTCGGCCAAGGGGTCGAGCGCCAGCGCCTTGCGGCAATGGCTGAGTGCGGCGGAATGGTCGGCGCGCGCGCGGTAGATGCGGGCGGCATCGCGCTGCACCTTCAGATACATGTCGCGCAGCCAGTAGCGGCGGGTCCAGCACCAGTCGCGTTCCTGATCGTCCACATACTCGGCGGGGATGTCCTCGAACAGGTCGCCGGTGTAAAGGCGGTCCGCCGCGCGCAGGCAGATCAGCGCTTCATCCAGATCGCCCGCCTTCAGGTGGCTTTGCGACTGGCGGCAGAGCTGTTCAAAGGTCGAGATGTCCAGCCAGCTCCGCTCCGGCGGCACCAGAATATAGCTGCTGCCGTCCCGCCGAACCGTGCTGCCGCCCCGCTTCGTTGTGCCGCCGTCCAGCGCCTGCCGCAGACAGCGCACCGTGTGGTAGAGTCGGTTCCGCGCCGCCTCCATGCTGTCGGCATCGGGCCAGAGGAGATCGGCCAGATCATCGGTCTGCGCCCCCTTGCCGCCCTGTTGCAAGAGATAGGCGAACAGCGTCTTGGTCTTCATCGTCGCCCCGCCCGAGGCTGCCCAGTCGATCTGGCTGCCATCGGCGCGATAGACGCGCAGGCGGCCGAAGCACCGGATCTTCCAGCGTTCCCGCGCGGCCTCTTCGGTGGGGATCACCTTCTCTTCGGCGCGGCGCCCCAGAAGCCACATCGGATCGGCCCCTTCTGCAGCATGGCGGTCGGCGAAGGGGTTGTTGCGGATCAGGCTGGGGGCGAGGCCACCCAACCAGAAATTTACATGTTCCCTGAGCGTGCCCTTTTCCTGCAGGCTGCGCGGAAGCCAATGGGGGTTCGCAACCACGCCTTCCTTTGTCAGCACGGCGGGATGCCCGCGGAGCGCGGTCAGAAGATGCTCGTCGATGAGAAGGCTGCGGTTGTAGAGCGATACGATCGTGCGCCCGGACACCTCTGCCAGATCGGAGGCGACACCTGTCCAACCTTCGAAATTGGCTGTTGCCGATGCGGTTTGCAGACCCCAGCCCATGTCGACCGCCAAAGCCGTGCCCGCCGGTGTATCGTTCAGCCTGTCGGCAAGTGCCCGTCCCGCTGCACGCAGGGAGATCGGCACGCGTTCGAAGCCCAGTTCTTCGAAGGTGAGCACCTGCAACGCGTTCTTTCCCTTCAATGCCAGAGGCTTGCGGGCCTGTGTCCGCGAAGGTGCAACATAGAGCAGCCGTGTCATGCCGAGATGGGCTGTGGCGCAGCCCACGAACTCTCGCAGCAAATCGCCCTGCCGCGTTCCGAAGAAAGACAGGCTGACATGCGCTGCAGACGGGAAGTTTGGAGAGATCATGCCCTTACTCTGATACTGGCCGGTCCGTCGCGACACCAATGTGCCCGACAATACTCGGCCTGGGCAATCTAGCTGACATGTCCGCTTTGTCAGAGGAACTTTACTTGAGATGAACGGGGTGGCCGGCTCGCTAATCTGATAACCCAACGCTTCACGGCACGCATTCAATGCGCCGGACAGGGGTTACCCAAGTTTAGAGACTGGGCCCGGGGATGACAGGAGATCGGCGCAAGGGCGAGCCGCGGAGCAACGGGCGAAGAGCCGACCCTTGCGCCCTTTAAAAGTACCACTTTAAGTCGGCGCTTCGGCCATCGGACGAGCGCAGCCAACATTGCAATTGTCCGCTTGGAACCGGTCGCCATGGCTGCCGTTAATGTCGTGGCATGGTAACGGCTTCCTTCCAAGCCGTTGCAACTCCTCCATCTCATGCCACCTGACACAACAAAAACTGACCCACGACACGAGCCGCGAAAAGACTCGGCATGCGGCGGTTCGAGCCAGACAAGGACTGCGCGTATGCTTGGCATCAAGTCGCGACTGCTAGCTCCCATCAACGAGCATTTGCCGAGGACGGCTGTTTACTCGGGCGGCGGCTACACGGTGTGGTGCGCCGGGGCGATGGAGCGCGCGCCCAGCATTGCGGAACTCTTTTGTGGTGAGGGCGTCGTGTCGGGTCCGACTGGGCGTGCTTGGCGATCGCCGGTTTTTCAACGCGCAACCGAGGATGCCGCGGGCGGAGCGGTTTCGATCCTGTTTTCCGCCAACGGCGAACCCGATTTTCCGGATACGGACCACCGCGCCCTCGTCGTGCCCCTGCGAGTGTCGATCTCGAAGACCCTCCCCGACAAGACAGAAGCACTTGAAGCCGAGATCAGGAATTCGACCACAAGGGAATCTACGGCGCGTCCGCAAAGCCGGATTCACCTTCCGCACGACCCGCGCTGTGGATGACATTCGGCAGTTTCATTCCCGTCATTACGCACCGCTCGTGGCCCGGAGGTTCCCCGAAGACGGCTGGGTCATGTCGGTCAAGGATTTACTGAATGCGCTTGATCACGGCGGCGAACTCGTCTGCGCCGATCTGGACGGGGAGTGGGTCGCGGGCCTCTTCAACTGGGTCAATGTCGACCATTACGCCATGGGACCGCTCGGCATCCGGGGCGCGGATGAGGGCGTGCGGCAGAAGCGCGTGGTGTCGGGGTTGCTGGTGGCCAGTATGGAACGTGCTGTGGCACTTCGGCTACCCGTGGCAACATTAGGCTACTCGCTGCCGTTCCTTGGAAAGGGGCCGATCTGGTTCAAAGCGAAATGGGGCTGCACCCTAGCAGCACAACCGGGCAGTCCCGTCATGCAGATGTTCATGGATCTGCGTCATCCCCACATCCGCACAGCTTTGGCCGACAGGCCGATCATACATCGCGACGGGTCTGCTCTGGCCGTTTCCACATGGCTGATGCCGGGGCACGCGGCTTGGGAGATCATGACGCACGAGGTGAAGCGATTCCCTAGCTTGTCGAAGTGGTATGTTCTTGCAGAACCCAAGACGTTGGCTGCCGCCCAAAGTGCCCTTCAAGGCGAAAACAGGATCGTTCCGGTGCCGGTGATCCCAATCGGATCGGAGCCACTTTGGTTGGGCAGCGTATTGCGCCGTCAGAATGTACGGTTGTCAAAGCAGAGCACCGACCCAATTTCCGCGATGCGCGGCCTCTATCTCGTCTGACCTAAAGGATACGGCGAGTAGGCCCTCAAGCGAAGGCCCTCAAGCATCGTCTCTGCGAAGCCATGCAGCCGATTGTTCCTTTCCCGGTGGGTCGCGCTGAAACACGAGAGCCGGGACCGACAAGAAGGGACGAAGCGGAAGTTTGCACGCGCGGCCTGGGTAGACCTGTCCTCCAACGCCATAGTCGCACTCCTCGGGGCGGTCACACTGATGCTGGGGCTCGCACCCAAATGGCTGTCGGGTAGCCTGCTGCCGCCCACCCTGCTGGCACTTCTCGGGAAAGCCGAAGAAAAAGCCCTAGCGCAACGCTCGTCTCGCTTGAGCCAGGTACGTCACGGGTAGAACGGCTCGACGATGGGACTGATGACTGCCTCGTTTACGATAAGACCCGGCGGTTGGGTGACCAGGTTGCGGACAAAAACCGCCACATCGTCAGGCTTAAAAAACTCCGGTTGCTTCTGGCCTGTCCAGCCAGTGTCCATCCCGCCGGGGTAGACGACAGAGGCGCGGATGTTATGGGTCTTGGCTTCTGCTTGGAGCGCTTGCGTGAACCCGGCCATACCGAACTTCGAGGCACAATAGGCGGTGGCATTAGGTGCGCCGCGCAGACCAGCCACGGAAGCGATGTTCACGACAAAGCCTGATCCCTGCGCCCGCATCACGGGGTAAACCGCTTTCGTGCAATAAAAGGCACCCGACAGATTGACCGCGATGATGCGATCCCAATCCGCGTAGTCCAACTCTTCGATCGCGCCGGGAGAGTCGATGCCGGCGTTGTTGATGAGCACATCTATGCGCCCCGTCTCTGCTTGGGCGCGCGACACCATGTCGATGTCCTGCTCGCAGTTTGCGACATCGGTCGGAACCGGCACCACCCGGCCCGCACCACCTGATAGATTTTGCGCAACCGCCTGCAGCTTTGACGCGCTCCGGGCGGCGGCGATGACGGTCCAACCAGCGTCGGCGAAGGTTCCGACCAAGCTCGCGCCAAGGCCCTCGCTGGCCCCGGTGACGATGACAGTGCGATCCTCGGCCATGCGCCCTCCTGTTGCCTGGAGGGGGTAGCGCTTCCCACCTCGGGCTCTAACCCTTCACAAAGCGCTGAGGGCTTGGCTCTGTTCCAGCGCTTCGGATGAGCGCCTCGTCCCTCGCGGCCTTTTCCCGGTCCACGGCACGCCCGAATTCGCTCCAGCCGATACTGTGCAGGACGATATCCGCCTGTGAGGCCCGGCTCGCCATGAGTGTTAAGGCTCCTTCATAGCCTGCTTGCGCATCGTTCAGCTTCGATGAGGTGATCATCCCGTCGCCGCGGCAAGGCACCCCGAGGCGCCGCACAAGCTGTGCGCCTGCCATCTGGATCAGCTGTGCCTCGGGCAGACCGAATACGGGACCCATGAACCGCATCAAGAATTGCGTGCCGAAGATGCCGCCCACAACAGGCACACCAGGCCGCCAGATCTGAGTGAGCGCGAGCCCGACCATAACCTCCGCGAGCCCTTGCGCGAGGGTTCCTGCGACCGTGACGGGGCTTGTCGCACCCATCATCATGTAAGAGCTGATGAGGCTTCCCTGCCCCAGTTCGGATGCGGCCCGCAAACAGCGAAGCGGATTCTCCTGCAGGATCAGCGGCGGCGTCGTGTTGATCATGTGCAGCAGTCGGCAGGCCCCGTCTTCCGGGCTGGCTCCCGCTTCCGCCACAACGTCGCGCAGCGCCTGTTCCGGACATGACCGTACCCATCATCGGCTTTTCCGACATGGCGAGATGGAGGCGGGCCATCTCGGGTGTATCGGTGTCTAGCGTGAGCCGCCAGTTGATGAACCTTGAAGCGCGCCTTGGCGCGCGGTTGATACACAGATCTACCCGGCAGTTGAGCCTAACCAGCGAGGGAGAGCAGCTTTATCGGGATGCCAAGGACTTGCTTGCGAACTGGGAGGAAGCCGAGGCCAATGTTGCGTCGCGAGCGCATGCTCCCACAGGACGGCTGCGGGTTGGAGCTTCGTTGTCTTTTGCGCTCCTGCATCTCATGCCGGTGG
This sequence comes from Tabrizicola sp. M-4, assembly GCF_051132405.1. Taxonomy (GTDB): domain Bacteria; phylum Pseudomonadota; class Alphaproteobacteria; order Rhodobacterales; family Rhodobacteraceae; genus Paragemmobacter. The sequence goes on along the minus strand of NZ_CP128607.1, from coordinate 1,348 downwards.
TACAGCAGTTCCGGGAAAAGCATCCGAGCGTCGTGGTCGAAGTGGTGGCCTCCAACCGCTACTACGACATCATTGAAAACGGGCTTGACCTTGCGATCCGAACACGCCGGGTGGAGGCGGACAGCTCCATCACGATCCGACGCCTTGCACGGACCAGACGTCTACTGGCGGCCTCGCCTTCCTACATCGAGCGTCGCGGAATGCCGACACATCCCGAGGAGCTGCGGGACCATGATCTGATCCTTTATACGCTTGCGGACGACTGGAACCGGCTTCACTTCACCAAAGGTGAAGAAAGTTCGACAATCGAGTTCGACGGCATCATCAATGCCAACGATGGACAACTGATATGTCAAGCTGCCGCGATGGCCTCGGCATTCTCGCTCAGCCGACCTACATCATTCAAAAGGATCTGGATGACGGGCGGCTAGTGCGCGTTCTGGACGACTGGGATCTTCCACGCCTTACCATGAACATTGCGTATCCGAGCAAAGCTTTCATTCCAGCTCGTTCGCGGCTGTTCATCGATTTTCTGGTCGAACAGTTTCGGCAGGAGAAGTACGAGGAGCTTTGGACTAAATAGTGTTCAGCGCAGCAGGCCGCGCAACTGCGCCGCCACCGTCTGTAACTCGGGAACCAGACGGCCACCGACCGCTTCCATCGGTTCTGGCCCTGCCGCCAGCCCCACGTTCAGCGCGGCGATCACCTGTCCGCGCGCATTGGTCAGCGGCACGGCGACCGAGCGCAGTCCCAACTCGACCTCTTGGTCGATCAGCGCGAAGCCCTGTGCCGTCACGCGGGCCAGTTCCGCCATGATCGCCTCCGGCGCGGTCAGGGTGTGCGGGGTGCGGGCGGGCAGGGGGGCGGTGCCGATGCGCGGCCGTGCTTCGGCCTCCGGCAGGGCGGCCAGCATCACGCGGCCCATGCTGGTGCAATAGGCGGGCAGGCGCGATCCGGGCATCAGGGTGATTGACATCACCTTCCGCTGCGCCGCGCGCGCGACATAGACGATTTCCGCCCCGTCGAGGATCGAGACGGAAGAGCTTTCCCCGATCCGGTCCGACAGCGCATCCAGCGCGGGCTGCACGATGGCGGGCATCGGCATGGAGGCAAGGCAGGCCGTGCCAAGCCGCAGCACGCGGGGCGTGAGGGTGAAAAACTTGCCGTCCCAGTCGGCATAGCCGTGATGGGCCAAGGTCAGCAGGCAGCGCCGCGCCGTCGCGCGGTCAAGGCCCGAGGCTGCCGCGACATCGCTGATCGACTGGCGCGGCGTGTCCGCCCCGAAGGTTTCGATCACCGCCAGCCCCTTGGCCAGCCCCCCCATGATGTCGCGTTCGGTGATGGTCAT